>JBCCTF010000224.1:0-3470 GCA_039198765.1 Pseudomonadota bacterium | reverse complement strand
CAAGCGTGATCAAACAATAAGCAGGCTGTATGTGGTTAGCCTTCGATACGCGTTAGGTCGGCGACCTGCCCGACGGTAGATCTGATCTGGCTCAAGAGGTTGAGCCGGTTGCGCCGGACGATCTCGCTCTCCGCATTGATCTTTACGGCCTCAAAGAACGCATCAATCGGCGCACGCAGTGTGGCCATGGCACCCATGGCTGTCACGAAATCCTCGGCCTGCATGGCGGGTTTGATCGCGTCTTCGGCTCTGTTCAGCGCAGCAAAGAGCGCCTTCTCTTCCTCGGCCTCAGCGAATTTGAGCTCGGCCCCATACGAGTATTCGACGCCGTCCTTTGTTTCGGCCTGACTTAGGAGGTTGTTCGCGCGCTTGAAACCTTGAACGAGGTTCTCGCCGTCGTCGGTATCGAGCACGGCCTGAAGCGCGGTCGCGCGGCGGATAAGCAGCGTCAGGTCGTCACTGCCCTCCATGGCAAGGCAGGCATCGATAACGTCGTGGCGAATTCCGCGATCCCGCAGATAGACCTTCAGCCGATCATGGAAGAAGGACAGCAGGTCGGCGGACCATGAATTTTCATCGAAAATTCGTGCGAGCGGCAGCCGGAGCGCGTTTTCGTCCAAAGTGCGCAGGACACCGAGTGCAGCGCGTCGGAGCGCGTAGGGGTCCTTCGATCCTGTTGGCTTTTCATCAATTGACCAGAACCCCATGAGAATATCGAGTTTCTCGGCAAGCGAGACGACCACGGACACAGGGCTGGTCGGCACGTCATCTGAGGGACCGAGCGGCCCATAATGGTCGCGCGCGGCGTCGGCGACGGGCGCGGGCTGACCCGCTTCGAGCGCATAATAGCGGCCCATTGTCCCTTGCAGCTCTGGAAACTCATACACCATCTCTGATGCCAGATCCGCCTTTGCGATTTGTGCAGCCACTGCCGCTTGATCTGCGTTTGCACCAACGACAGGCGCGAGCGCACGAGCGAGGGTGGCAATGCGATTGATCCGTTCAGCTTGCGTGCCGAGTTTGGCGTGAAACGTGACGTTTGAAAGGCTGTCCATCCAATCGCCCATCCCCGCACGTGCGATGCGCAGATCGTTCTCCCAGAAGAACTTCGCATCAGACAGCCGCGCCGCGAGCACCTTTTGGTTCCCGGCGAGGATCGTTGCCCCATGATCCGCTGTCTCGCGGTTTGCCACTGTTATGAACCGTTCGATGCGACCGGTTTTCGGATCACGCACAGAAAAGAACTTCTGGTGATCCTTCATCGAGGTCTGGATGACTTCGGGTGGCAGACCTAGGAACTCCTCCCCTATCTCCCCCATCAGAACGACTGGCCATTCGACGAGGCCTGCCACTTCTTGGAGCAGGCCGCGATCTTCGACAACTTCGAGCCCAACGGCCTGAGCAGTGCACGTTGCATCTGCCCAGATCGCCTGGGCACGGTCGGATGGACGCAAGATGACATATGCGGCGCGGAGCTGCGCTTCGTAATCGGCTAGATCTTTGACCGCAAACCGTGCCGGGGCCATGAAACGATGACCGTTCGTCGTGTTTGACGCATCAAATTGGTCCACACTCAACGGAACAACGACACCATCGAAAATGCAAAGGGTCGACTGCAGCGGCCGCACCCACCTTAGGCTGCCTGCCCCCCATCTCATCGACTTGGGCCAAGGGAAGCTACGGACCGTCTTTTCCAGCACCTCCGGGATGATCTCCGCGGCAGGGCGACCCGGCTTAGTGATCTGCGCGAAGTAGACCTGCCCCTTCTTATCGTCACGGATCGTGAGCTCATCAAGGCTCACGCCAGCGCCCCGCAAAAACCCTTCGATGGCTTTCTCAGGCGCGCCGACCTTTGGGCCTTTACGCTCTTCGACAAGGGTCGGGCTTTCAGCGAGTAGCCCGGTCACAGACAACGTTAACCGCCGCGGCGTCGCGAATGCCTCGGTTCCATCAAATGTCAGACCTGCCCCTGTCAGACCCGCGCCGATTAAACGCGCGAGATCCTCGGACGCCCGTTGCTGCATCCCTGCAGGGATTTCTTCGGAGAAGAGTTCGATCAAGAGATCAGGCATCTCAGTTCCTTTCGGGGCAGTCGTCGCCCGCCGGCGTGCCATCATAAAGCTTGTCGCCGCATTCGTTCACTTGGTGCCAAACAAAGCCGCGCCCGTCCGAGGTAATCGCAACAACTCGGTCGATGCCGTATTCCAGATTGCGTGTTCCGGTGAACGCAATCGCGGTGCCGTTTGCCAGTTCATCACCGAGCGCGCGCGCATCAAAGCAATCGAACCACCCTGGCGCATTGAGCGGTTCAGCGTTCTCAAACGTCTCATAGGTTTCCGTGAGAAGCGCGAGGCTCATCGGGGTGGTGAAGCACGCGCGATATCGGATCGGGGAGCTGTCGGCGTCTATGGCTTGGAACCTCTCACTCAAAATCGGCTCCGGCGTGCCAGAGACAAGCGACGTCAAAAGAACGTCTTCGACCGGCTGGTCTTCGTAGTAGCCAAAGACTTGCGCGTAGTAGACGCCACCACCAACCGCGAGCGTAACAAGAGCGAGAAGGATCGACACGATTTTACCGGACATGGGATGTTGGCTCAGCGGGGAAAGATCGACGGGGCGCCGCTGTTGCGACGTTGCAGACGTCGATCGGCCAAATCGAGTAACCCTGTCGGGCGGTACCACAAAGTACGGCAGGTTGAGAGACGGCCATCACTGAGCCGCCTCGACCCAGCCACCGGCTTCGGTCTCGACAAACGCGTCAGCGCAGCGTTTGGCCAGAGTGCGAACCCTCAGAATGTAGCTCTGCCGCTCTGTGACGGAGATCACGCCGCGCGCATCGAGAAGATTAAAGAGATGCGAAGCCTTTATGCATTGATCATAAGCCGGATGAGCCATGACGATGCGCTTTCCCGTCTTTGGATCGTCGTAAGTCCGATCAAGGATCGTGTTGCACGCGGCCTCCGCGTCTTCGAAATGTCGGTGGAGAACACCCGTATCCGCCACATCGAAATTCCAACGCGAATACTCTTCCTCGGTCTGGCGGAACACATCACCATATGACAGGGCGATTGGCGTTTGCGGATCGTTATAGGGCATCTCCATCACGTGATCGATGCCGAGCACATACATCGCCAGCCGCTCTAACCCATACGTGAGCTCGCCTGAGACAGGGTGACAATCATGGCCACCGACCTGTTGGAAATAGGTGAACTGAGAAACTTCCATTCCGTCGCACCAGACTTCCCAGCCAAGGCCCCATGCGCCGAGCGTCGGGCTTTCCCAATCATCCTCTACGAAGCGGATGTCATGGAGCGACATGTCGATCCCTATGGCCTCTAGCGATCCGAGGTAGAGGTCCTGCAGGTCCGGCGGCGACGGTTTGATCAGCACCTGATATTGGTAATAGTGCTGCAGCCGGTTCGGGTTTTCACCATAGCGCCCGTCGGTCGGACGGCGCGAGGGCTGGACAT
>JBCCTF010000223.1:0-3494 GCA_039198765.1 Pseudomonadota bacterium | reverse complement strand
GCCAGCCGACAACCCGCTCACATTGACGAAAAACTCGCCTTCCGTCGCGGTGTAGGAAACGCTCTGGAAAATGAAACCGGACCGGACGATCTCGACGGATCCATCGGTGACAGTCCACCCGTCAAAGCCCTCGCCCATATTGAAGACCCGGATGAACTCACCGGGATTGAGAGGCTCTGCTTCGAACCCACCATTAACGATGCTTGACGCGTAGGCGCTGCCGAAAGCTGCCGACAACGCTGCGAATATTGCTGTGATCTGTTTCATGAAGCTCCCCATCCATGACAATACGGCATAAGATAAGCGCTGAGACGAGAATTTGACAAGTCGCCCTAGCGCTTTATCGATGTCTCATCTGATTTCATTCTCTAGGCAGATCATCAAGAAACACTCTTAAATTCATATGATAAGTGCATATTCTCTATTGAGAACGTATACTAGAGAAGCCAACGAGCCACACTGGATAGGCGATCAACTTGCTGTTTGAGCAACCTGACCGCGCATTGAGCTTTCTCCCAATGAGCCTGGCCCGCTTGATCGCTGCCGAGGCACTGTCACTTTGTGCATCGCCATAAGCTGGACCACGGCCAGCCGCCTAAAGCTTATGGACAAAACTCGGCTGTTGCGTGAGCGCCGCCCAATCAAGGCTAGGAAACGCCCACTCATGTGGTCCTATCGCCTGACGATCAGCGACGGCGGCGCATCGCGAGGAGCGCCGGAGCGAAGAGGAGTGCCGCTGCGGGGACGGGCACGGCTGTGGCGCCGCCCTCGATGGTTAGCGAGACCAGCGTGCCGCTGAAGACTTCACTGTTGCTCGTATCGTCATCGTCTTGGAAGAAATGCAGGACGCTTTCGGCCAAGCCGTAATCTGCAGCACCCTGATAAGCGAACTGCTGAACGCCGTTCACAGATGCCGTCACCACGTGGGCGGCTGTCCGCTGAAGGACGATGGTCAGGTCCGTGTTGTAAACCACTTCGTCCGGGCCCTCAGCGACCAGGTCGCTGATGTTAACGTCTTCATACAGACCAAACTTATTGTCCGTAGTCAGATAGAACCCGTCGTCGAGGACCAGATCATCAAAATCGATGAGCTTGCGCCAGTCGTCGTCGTTGAGGGCATCGCTGATGTTGAGGACCATGGTGATGGTGTAGACATCGCCCGCCCCCAGGCTGCCGGTGAATGTCGGCCCCTCGTTCGCACCGAAGGTGAGGCCCGCTGCGGTGAGAACACCGCCGTTGTTGACCAGATCAGGCGCGCCATTGCCGCTCTGATCCTGAAGCGACTGGGTCAGGTCATACTGAGCGATGATCCCAGCATACGAAGCGCTGAGCGCAGCGGCGCCAACAGATGCGGCGACCAGCAAAGGCTTTACGTTGAACACAGGCATACCCCCAAAAGAACAATCTTTCCGCTCGCGTTAACACACTCGCGACTCACCGATAAGGTTTCCGCGCAACGTTGTTAACGCTCTGCCCACAACGCTCCATTAATCAACCGTAAAGAGCGCCTTGGCCGTCTGGCGGCCGCGGCGGCTTAAGGGCAGCTGGCGGGAGGCCGAAATTCCGTACTCGGATAATACGGGACTTGGCTTGATGGAACGACAGTTGGTACGAACGCCTATCGCGTGGAGCGGCTCTTCAAAAGCACGCGCTGAACCTCTAAGATTTCTACAGCCGAGACTTTGGCCAGGTAGGCAACAGCTGGTTCGTTGACGTGAACAGTCGGTACACGTCGCGCCGCTTTGTCGACGAAGCCAACCTCTCGTGGATGCCGGCCTTCACCATGGTCGATCTGGCAGCAGGGTTGGAGTTCGAGAACGTCACGGTGACGGCGTTCGTCCGCAACCTGACGAACAATGACACCATCCAGTCCGCTCAACGCCAGGTCGATCCAGGCAACCCCGAAGGCTTTGCCCCCGGTCGCGCCATCGTCGGCTACCTCCCCGAACTCCGAACTCCGAACCCCGAACCCCGAACCCAGAACCCACGGGGTGCGCGCAACGTTCACGATGCGGTAGGGGAAAAGGGGGCCGCCTCCTAGCTCGCGCATCTTTGAAGGGGTTGAGAGTTGGCCCGCGGGCGGGATGGCATCTTGCCCTGTTTGTGCTCGGGGAAACCGCGCTACATCACGGAAGTGATCTTTGAGCGGAGGCCTCCATGCAGCGTTTGATCCTTTCCGGTGCCGTCCTGGCCTTGTCTGCGTGCGGAGGCGGCGGGGCGCC
Source organism: Pseudomonadota bacterium (assembly GCA_039198765.1). Taxonomy (GTDB): domain Bacteria; phylum Pseudomonadota; class Alphaproteobacteria; order Caulobacterales; family Parvularculaceae; genus Parvularcula. The sequence continues at coordinate 1,272 of JBCCTF010000223.1, read as the reverse complement.
TGAGGTTTCGGTGGACCCCAGCGCGGCTTGGCAGCTTGCGGAGGACGCCTCGCGCCTCGCGTTCGTCTCGATCAAAGCAGACGAGTTTGCAGAGACCCACACCTTCACCAGCCTCGATGGCTCGGTGAATGCCGAGGGCCGCGCGATAGTGACGATCGACCTGAACACCGTCGAAACCAACGTCGATATCCGCAATGAGCGGATGCGGCAGATGCTGTTCGAGGTGGCGCAGTTCCCTGAGGCCACGATCTCTGCCGATATCCCGATGGACAGCCTCACCCAGATGGACATCGGCACGCGGACCCGGCTCGACCTGCCGCTCAACGTGAACCTGCACGGTCTTGAGGCGGTGTTCGACGCGGATATCTACGTCACGCGCATTGCCGCGCGGAAGGTGCTGGTCGAGACGGCCTCGCCGGTTCTCACCACGGCCTATGACTTCGGCCTGGAGAGCGGGGTGGAGGCCCTGCGCGATGTGGCGGGCCTGCCGCGCATCAGCCCTGCGGTGCCCGTGACCGTCTCTTTTGTTTTCGAGCAACCTTCCTAAATCTCGCCCGAACAGTGGAGTATGACCATGACTGAGACCGCGACGGCCGTCCTTGCTGGCGGATGTTTCTGGGGGATGGAGGAGCTGATCCGCCATCAGCCCGGCGTGCACAAAACCCGCGTCGGCTACACCGGCGGGGCGCTGGAGAACGCCACGTACAACGACGTGAAGACCGGCCAGACGGGCCATGCCGAGGCCATCGAGATCGTCTTCGACCCCGCGGTGATGAGCTACGAGAAGCTGCTGCGCTGGTTCTTCCAGATCCACGACCCCACCACGGTGGACCGCCAGGGCAACGACAGGGGCAGCCAATACCGCTCCGCCATCTGGTACCAGGACGACGCTCAAAAAGAGATCGCCGAGAAAGTGATCGCCGTGGTCAACGCCTCAGGCAAATGGCCCGGCAAAGTCGTCACAGAACTCGCCCCCGCCGCCGCCTTCTGGGAAGCCGAAGACTTCCACCAAGACTACCTGCAGAAGTACCCCAACGGCTACACCTGCCACTACGTGCGCCCAGATTGGACGCTGGATGGGGCGGCGGCTTAGGCACTCCAGTTAAAACGAGAACAAGAGCAGACAGCGCACAACACACGTCCCGTATCGATGACGATCTAAAGCTTGCAAAAAAACGCAAGTTGATTTGGTCATCGCGATCGTAAGACGTTCAGTTCGCTGCTAGTCACTACTGAGAGCTTCGATACTGCTGCCGACCGCTGAAATGAAAG
>JBCCTF010000222.1:0-3624 GCA_039198765.1 Pseudomonadota bacterium | reverse complement strand
CCCCGCCCGGCACCGTCGCCGCCTACCTCCCGTTGGGAATTCACCACCGCGGCGCCACACCCGGGGCGGGATTAGATGCTTATAAATGTGGGCCGCCGCCCGGGGGGCAAGGGGCGGCGGACCCCGCATCAAGCGAAGCGGGTAAACTTGCGGCGCAGGGGGAACGCGCCGGGTTCGGCTTCACTGTTGCGAAACTGTACCGCCAAGCGTGCAGCCCCGCGGTGAGTTCGTCAAATAAGCGAAAAGTGTGAGATGTGAACACCTTTCGCGAGAATGTTAACGAAGTTTAGTCCGTGGCGGCAACCCCCTAAAATCGCTTACGGATTTCGAACTCGAAAACCCGCCCAAGGGGATCAATCAAGTCAGGCTGGAACTGGATGGGGATGTCGCCGTCTGCATTGGTCACCTGGATTCGGTCATTGAAGAGGTTGTCTACGGCGAAAACTGCGCGCGTGTCCCGTAACCACGGGGCCTTGTTCATGATCTTCTCGGAGTAGCCGAGGTCATAGCTGAAGCGCAGATCGACGGTAGCGAGATCGGAGAAGCTGAGATCGCTGCCCCCTGTCAGGTCGCCGTCCACGTCGGTTCCGCTGCGCCAATTCACGCGGGAGAAGAAACCAGCTCCGTCCTTCCACTGACGAACAGAGAACGTCACCTGGTGGGCGGATGTTCCGCCTCGGTTTCCGATCGCGGAACCGTTCAGCAGGTCCAGTTCCGGAAGCCCATCGCGGATGAGGATCGAGTCTTCGAGGACCCAGGTGTGATAGAGCGAGATGAAACGCCGGGCTGGACGGCCAGAGCGTGTCGCACCGCGCCGTGGCCTGCCGCTCGCCTGCTGCGGTCTGCCGCCACTGGATGACGCCTGCGGTGGTCGCCCGCTTTGGCCGGATGCACCTTGCTGCGGCGGGCCACCGGCCGCGGCTGGGCGGCCACTAGGAGGGCCTGCAGCAGCGCCGCTGCGTTGTTGCGGAGGTCCGCCAGCGCCTGTCGGCCTTCCACCACCTGGGCGACCAGAGGGGCGTCCAGAGGGCCTGCCGCCGCCGCGCTGCTGGCCAATGCTCTGGGACCAGTTGAAGCCTGTGCGCAGCTGGCGCTGGTTGCTTTCGTCAAAATTGACGGGACGCCGATCAATCGACAGCAAGGTGCCGTTGGCGTCGCGCACGAACCGGTCCGGGAACGCCGCTTCAACCTCAGCCGTCAGGGCAGGGAAGCTGCGGGCTTCGTCCTGCAAGAACGACTGGGTGTAGTCCATGTTGAAGGTGATCTCCTTGCCTTCAATCGGTTTCCACTGCAGGCCAAGCTTCGAGACATCCCGGGTATCCGCGATAAGGTCCGCATTGCCGCCCGTGATGGATTCCACAAGGACGGTCTCGCCTGTGGCAAAGTCGAAGACACGGACGTTCGGTGTAATGAGCACTGGATCGCCCAGCTCTCCGATCGAGGGCGCGCCTTCTTCCTTCGTGTACGATGCAATCAGCCGGATCCGATCGGTCGGCCGCCAATTGAAGCCGCCACCCCAAGTGGTCAGTGTGCCGAAGTCCGACAGATCGCTGACCGAGACATTGGCGTTGAGGGACAGGTCACCAAAGCCGCCTTCTTCCTCTGCAAAAAGGACGGGGACATCGACGCTGACTTGCGCGTTGGCGGTGTCGCGGCTGAGATCGCTGTCCGTAATGACGCCGTCGAGATTGGTCTCCACATCCTGCTGACGCGTTCGGAAACCGACCTGCGTGGTCACCGCAAGATCGCCTGCGGGAAGCGCCACAGGGCGGGAGTTCACGATGAACTCCACCGACGCTGTATCAGTCGTCGTGTCGTTGCTGAGGAGGCTTCGTTCGAGCTGGCCAGCCAGCACCGCGAAAGGATCAGCGCCGCCATCCACTTGCGTCTGGAGAGCATCAGTGAGGATGCCGAGCTCCGTCCGCGTTTCGGTTTCCACGTGCTCGTAAGAGCCTGTCATCGTCCAGTTGGTGATCCCTGGCTTGCTGACAATGGAGAAGCCGCCGCTGTAGGTATCGGTCTCGTTGTTCTGCGCGAGAGCGCTGGTGCCCGGAAGGCCAGCGTACAGCGTGATGCCGTCAGCAAACGGAACAAAAGGGTTGCTGGCAGGCAGATCGAGTGCCACCTCAGCTTGACCGAGGAGTCGGTCGCTTTCCGCATGCTCCACCTGACCGGTCAGGGTGAGGGTGCTCTCCCAAAAGAAATCGCCAGCGCGACTGAAGCCAAGACTCAGCTCTTCATTCTCAGGGCGCAGTGTACGGAGCGCTTGATCGTTACCATCGTTGGTCGCCCCAATGATCGGCGCATCGAATGTCGAGCCTTGCAGGGCCGCCACCGTGAAGCTTGGATCACCCCCCAGGGTCGCACCGATCGGATCACCGAAATTATCCGCACCAAGATTACCGGGCGACGCAAAGGGCAGCGCGCTCGTCTCTTTTTGGAAGTCTCGTTCACTCTCAAGGAGAGGCGACTCACTTTCGTAGCGGAAGTCGATCGAGAACCGACGTGGTCCGTCCACGGACAAACGCTGGAATGATCCTTCAAGTGTGGTGGTGCCGCCCTGGTCAGGGGTCTCGACCTCACCCTCGGCTGCGCGGACAACCACATTGGGCTTGAGCACAAAGTTGATCACGCGCTGATCGGCAGAGAACCCGTAAGCGAGGGCGGCTTCTTCCGGGAGCACCTCGACCCGTGCGAGGGCTTCGGGCGGATACCGGCCGATTTCTCGGAAACCCGAGATGCGTCGTCCATTCAGGAGCACTACAGGCCCACCGCTCGAGCCGCGCCGTCCGCGTCCTGATGATGTCTCAGGCGCCAATTCTTGCAGCAGCTCGGCGAGCGAGGAGACGCCGTAAGCCTCAATGTCCGACTCGGTCAGCGTGACCTCAGGCTCAATATCCGTGAGCGTCACACCGCGACGGCGCACACCATCGACGACGACAACGTCATCGGTCTCCAGGTCGAGTTCGTCGTCATTGATGTCAGATGGCGTGTCCAGCGCGCCATCATCTCGGTCTTGCAGCGGCGCGGCCCAAGCCGTGCTTAGCAAGAGAGAGGCGGCGAGGGATGCGGTGGTGGTCCTCGTCATAGCGCGGCTTGCCCATTTCGTTGTGGTTAACCCCTCCAGGGGACATAACGAACTGAGCAAGCTTGGCGAGTATCGAATTGTCTCAGCCTGGCTCAGGCAATCGTGCCGAGGCCTCCGCCGAGCGCGATGGTCTGGCCGGTGACGTAATTTGACGCTTGGGAGCCGAGATAAAGCGCCATCGCGTGGACATCCTCGGACTTGCCGAGGCGTTTGAGCGGAACCATCCCTGCGATCGTGTCTTCGCCAGCCATTTCGATCGTTCCGCGCATCATTTTCGTGGCGAACGGGCCGGGCGCGATGGCGTTCACGGTGATGTTCCGCGGCGCCAGCTGCAGCGCGAGATGCTCTGTCAGGTGGATCAAGCCAGACTTCGACGCGCCGTAGGAGTAGGTCTCCATCTGCCCAGGACGCATGCCCTCGACCGAGGCGATGTTGATGACCTTGGCGGGCTGCTCCTTGCTCGCTGCGGCTTTGAGGAGGGGAAGCAACGCTTGGGTGAGGAAGAACGGACCTTTCAGGTTCACGTTCATGATCTT
>JBCCTF010000221.1:0-3784 GCA_039198765.1 Pseudomonadota bacterium | reverse complement strand
GTCTTGGCGCCGACCTTCGTGATCCACTCCCGGACAGCATGGGTAGCGAACTCTGGGCCGTCGCCCATTGGGCTCGAACCAATGGCGCCACAATAGGCAACTCAGACCGGATGTAATCAGGAACGCCCCGCTTCACCATCAGGACCGCCAGAACGCTCTGGCTGTTGAGCCGTCGCGCCACATTGATCGCCAGGCATTCCCGCGTAAACTCATCGATGACCGCGAGCATGCGGAACTTGCGGCCATCGCGTGTGCGGTCCTGAACGAAGTCGTAAGCCCAGACATGGTTCGGACGCTGGGGCCTCAGCCCTGACGCAGGATCCATCGTTCAGCCATAGCCTGCCGCGCTTTGGCTGTTTCTGGGGAACACGTAGGCCCTCCCGTCGCCAGATCCGAGCGACACGCTTGTGGTTCACATGCCATCCGTCGCGCCGAAGTAAGGCAGTGATCCGTCGGTAGCCATAGCGCCCATACTTGCTCGCCAGTTCGATGATCGCCGATGTCAGGGCATCCTCATCATCCAGCTTCTGCGGCTGCCGCCATTGCGTCGATCGATACTGGCCCACCACTTTACATGCCCGGCGCTCCGAGACGCCGAGCTCTGTACACGCATGCTTGATGAACTGATGCTTGCGGGAGGGGTGAGGACCGGTTCATGAAAACGTCCGGGGAACGTTTTCAAGGTCCGAACGCGCGGCAGCGCTGGGCCAGCTTCCCGAGGCAGTCTCTTTGAGAGGAGCCTTGTGAGCTCCGCCTTGGCCAAGAGACGCTTCGACCGAGCGTTCGTTCCGCCTAAAATGATCCCTCGTATTATTTGCTAAACGGCTATACTCTCAAGTTTCTTCATTCTGCCGTACTCTCTCCTTCACCGGTAGTACGTCACTTTGGTCGCGCCAAGCCGACGCACTACCTCACCGACGTCGCTCCCCTCAGCCAGCAGCACCTCCGCCTCACCTAGCTGCGAGATAGTCTCCTGGGGTTTGAAGCGGTTCGCGCCCATCACTCTCCTTCTTCAAACAAACCATTCTCTCATACAAAGCGGCTGCGCTCAAAGGGGACCGCTCGATACAGCTCCAAAGACACCGGTTCAAGCGTACATTGTTCGTCGCAACGCCGAGATTTTCCGTGATCGCGTTTCAGTGACAGATCCTGCGGACGTCGAGGTGCCCCCTTATTATCCTGATACTGATGAGGTGCGAGGAGATATAGCTACGCATTATGATAACATCGCGTACACAGATAGAATGCTAGGCACACTCTACGATCGATTAGAGCGAGAGGGGCTGCTTGAAACGAGTATCCTTATTGTCTCCACCGACCATGGTGACGGCCTTCCGCGGATGAAGCGCTCTGTCTATGACAGTGGTCTTCGCGTCCCTATGATTATTCGGTATCCGGACGAACGGTTTGCCGGAACTGTTGACGATCAGTTGATCAGCTTCGTCGATCTTGCTCCGTCAGTCCTTGAAATTGCGGGCATCGAGAAACCAGACTGGATCCAGGGGCAGAGTTTTCTGGGTGCTACGGCCGACGAGCCGCGAGCCTACATCTTTGCGGCGCACGACCGCACGGACGATGTCAAAGGTTATCGCCGCGCCGTTCGAGACAATCGGTACAAACTCATACGCAACGAGCGGGCAGAGGACCCTTACTTCAGTCCACTGTCTTTTCGGGATGTCCTCCCGACGATGAAAGCACTTTGGACTGCGAAGGAAGCTGGCACCCTTCCGGCTGCCGCGGAACCTCTGTTTGAGCCACTGCCTCGCTTACAGCTTTATGACACGCTGCGTGATCCCCATGAGATCAACAACTTGGCGAGTGATCCTTCGTATGCGGAGGAAAGTCAACGGCTGGAGAGAGCCCTTGAGGACTGGATTGGACTCGTAGGTGATATGAGCGAACATCCTGAGGAACAGATGATCGAGATGTTTTGGCCGGGTGGAGTTCAGCCTGAGACCCTCGCACCAGCGGTGGAAACGACTCCTGTTTCTCAAGGTTTCGCTGTCGCATTATCATCGCCCACGGTTGGTGCATCGGTCGGTTATCGCTTTGCAGGACAGGATCGCTGGCGCCTTTATGTGGAGCCGTTCAATGTCGACGCGGGGGCCGTGATTGAAGCTAAGGCGATACGATATGGCTATTCCGAAAGCGTGGTGACCGAGCTCACGGTTGAATAGCTTATAGACGCTCGCATGGATGCTGTGGACTGCGCAATAGCTTCAATGTCGACCGTGTTTGCTCTTCAAGCCTCGATCTTTGGATTGTCGGCGAGGTTGCTTTTCATAGTGAAGAATTCTCATTGAACAGCGGAGCGACGCGCTTGTAGAGCTCTTGAAAAGTAGGCCGCCGACGCGCGTAGTGGTCTCGTAGTTTCTCTGATGGCTCGATGACCGTTCGAATGCTTGGGGGTACACAGACGTCTTCGATCTCTTCACCGGTCAGGGCCAAGCGAGCCAGGCGCGCTGCGCCGTAAGCTGGGCCGACCTCTGAGCCTTCGCGGTAGATGAGCGGTTGGTTGAGGACCGAGGCGAGTACTTTGCCCCAATAGTCGGATCTGGAGCCGCCGCCGATGACGGAAATCGTGTCGATTGTCGCGCCTGTATGGCGGATGGCGTCGGTGCCGTCGGCCATGCCGAACGCCACGCCTTCGAGCGCCGCTTGGGCGAGCGTGACGCCGCTCGAATTCTGTGTCAGCCCGAAGAGCGTGCCCTGCGCGAGCGGGTTGTTGTGCGGCGTTCGCTCGCCGGTCAGGTAGGGAAGGAAGATTTCCGTTGAACACGGAACACCGGCTTCCTCTGCCGCTTGGTAGAGCGATACTGGGTCGGGGAAGCCGCAAGCCTCGGCCACCCAATCGACGGCGCTTGCTGCACTGAGCATCACGGACATCTGGTGCCAGCGACCGGGCAGGGCGTGGCAGAATGTGTGGACGCCGCCTTGCGGATTGGGGCGGTACTGATCATCGGCCAGGAACGTCACGCCTGATGTGCCGAGCGACAGGATGGCGTCACCTGCCCTGACGGTGCCGGAACCGACCGCGCCCGCCGCATTGTCGCTGCCGCCTGCAGCTACTGGGACCCTGCTCATCCCCCATGCTTCAGCAAGCTCCTTTCGCAGCTCTCCAGTGAAGGTGTTACCTTCGAAGAGGCTAGGCATGTGCTCAGTGCTCAGATCACATGCGCCAAGAACTTCATCTGACCATGTACGCTTCTCGGTGTTGAGCCAAAGCGTACCAGCGGAATCAGAGCAGTCGGAGGCATAGTCTCCGGTCATCCGGAGTCGGACATAGTCCTTAGGCAGAAGAATTTTAGCAATATCTCCGAAACGGCTCGGCTCATGTTGCTTCATCCAAAGAAGTTTGGGCGCGGTGAAGCCGGGCATCGCTCGGTTGCCGGTGATATCCCACAAATCGGGAACAGCCGTTTCAAGCTCCTCGCATTCCGCGAGGCTGCGGCCATCGTTCCAAAGGATCGCTGGCCTGAGCGCGGAGCCATCTTGCCCGATCACCGTGGCCCCGTGCATCTGACCCGAAAGTCCAATCGCTTTGATGGACCGGCGGATTGAGGGAGAGATGTCCGCAACCGCTTTGTTCGTGGCTGCCCACCAATCGGCCGGGTTTTGTTCTGAGTACAGAGGAAGGGGGCGTTGCACGGACAGCGCGGCGTTTGTTTGTTCTTGTGTTTTTCCGTGCTCGTCGACGGCGATGCATTTGATGGCTGAGGTTCCGATATCGATACCAAGGTACATTTTTGGCCGCCTGATGCTCTTTACAGGGCAAATGATAGCG
>JBCCTF010000220.1:0-3863 GCA_039198765.1 Pseudomonadota bacterium | reverse complement strand
CGAGCACTCAAGGACACGTCCGCTGCCTGGCGCGATGGCTTCATCGTGATCGACGACATACCACTTGGCGAGGCACTTGCCGAGATCGATCGATATCGTCCGGGCTTCATCATGCTCGCGCCTGGGACAGCCGCCCAGGGACGGGTCACCGCGCGCCTTTCGATTTGGGCTTTGGACACCGGATTGGCGGCCGTGGCGGCGAGCCAAGGTCTGAGCATCGCGCGTCTGACAGACTACCTCATCATCCTGCACTGAGGTCGGTGCGACGGCTGCCCTGTTCGGCCTTTGCAAAAAAGTGCCAACGGGCCCACCGATCCGCGTCCGGCCACTCGTCATTCCTCTGATAGTCGGCGCCGATGGCGCGCGTCGGTCCAATCTGCAGGCGCCGACCTGCATAAGAGGAATGAGACAGGATGATCGAGAGCTTGAGACCGGCGCAAAGGCGAGCGCGCCATGGCACCGACCGGCGGCTGATGATCTCGCGACAGCTTTGGTCCTTTGCGAACGGCGCGATCATGGCTTTGGCTCTCATCCTCGTCCTGGTACGGCCGGCAGCGCCGCAGGGGACCGAGGCGGTCGTCTTCGCGATCCCGCCGCAACCGCTTGCATCAGCGCTGACGGCGCTGTCGGAGCAGACCGGCCTGTCTTTCGCCTACGACAGCGACGCCCTTGCCGGGATCTCATCCCCCGGCGCGGACGGTTTGCTCACGCCGCAGGATGCACTGAACGCGCTGCTCGCTGGCACCGCCGTCAGCTATCGCTTCCTGTCCGACGATACGATCGCGCTCGCGCTTACGGAAGCCGTGCCCGGACAGGTGTCGCCCGCCGGCGGTCAGGTCATCCGGTTGGACCCGATCACGGTGACCGGCGCGCGTTTCGCCACCCCGGTTTCAGAGCTTCCGTCATCGAATACGATCCTCGAGAGGGATGACCTGCAAGCCCAGCCATCGTTCCAGCGCGACGCCGTGGGCGGCCTTGCGAACGTGACGCCCGGTTTCAACTTCACCAGTCCCCTCGGCAGCGACGCGAAGCTCCGCGGGCGAGAGGTCTCGTTCCGCATCAACAATATCGAGATCAACCAGCGATTTCGTCCTGCCGGCAACGCAATCTTCGACTTGCCATCCGCCGCCTTCGGGCGGGTCGAGGTTGTGCGGGGTGCTGACGCTACCTTCGGGTTTGGCGCTAGCGGCGGAGCAGTCAACTTCAGAACGCCGGAACCGATCCCGGGCGAAACACAACTGCAAACGACGTTTGGCCTTTCGATCCAGCCGGCCAATGTCGGCGACAGCATCAGCCCAAGTCTCAGACAAAGCGTCACCGGCTCACTCGGCAAGGTGGACTACTGGCTCGAGTTTGGCGGGGACATTAATCAGACCCTCTTCGACGCCGATGGCGACCCGCTTCCCGACAGCGATAGCAGCTTTCCAAACAGTAATGTCTTCGACGCCAACGCCAGCTTTTCCATGTCGCTAGACGACGATCAGTCCGTGGAGATGACACATTTTTTCGTCTATACTGATCAGGAACCTGAGTTCGTCGCGATACCAACTGGCGATGTCGATGCCGGTATCAAGACACCGACCGCGCCGGCGACTGAGTTCTCGAACGTCTTTGATGATTCTTTTCGGCGCCAGTACATCGGGACGCTGAGCTATAAGAACGAGGATGTCTTCGGCAGTCGTGTCGACGTCACGGCCTTCTACCAGGATCGGGTGTTGCGCCAGATCCCAGGAGAAATCGTTTCACCCCTCATCATTCAACTTCGTGAGGAGAACAGACGGATCGGCGTCCGAGCGAGTGCCGAGACGCCGCTGAGCTTCCTCGATGGCGGTTGGCTCGACGGCGCGGCACTCACATGGGGCCTCGACTTCCAGCGCTTTCGATACGAGGCCGAGGAAGTCTTGGATCCCGCCGTCCCGTTCGGTTTCGGCGTGCTCGATGCCACCGAACTCAGCACAGCAGGCTTTGCCCAACTGCGGCTACCAGTCTTCGACCAGTTTCTGATCACCGGCGGTGTGCGATATGAAGTGACGGACGTGGAGATCGGGTCGGCCGACCTCACGCCCGCATTCGGCGGTGCATTCGAGGGCGGGGACTTGGACTACGATCTGGCGCTCTTCAATGCAGGCCTCGTCTACTTCGTGACAGATGAGGTCGAGCTCTATGGCAGCTTCTCGCAAGCCGCCGATGTCCTCGACCTCGCGCGCGCGCCGCGCTTGCCAGAGGTGCAGTCCGTGACGGACATTCGGACCGAAGCCTCAAAGACCAATCAATACGAGGTCGGCGTTCGCGGTGCGTGGAATCGTGTCCAAGCCTCGGCTGCGGTGTTCTATAGCGAGTCCGATCTAGCCAACCAATTCTCGGTGTTACCCGGGACCACGTTCGCCGCTCCAATCCGCCGCCCGCAGCAGATCTGGGGTGCAGAGGTCACCGTGGACGTACAGCCCACGGAGAAATGGGGGGTGGGTGGCACCGTCTCCTTCAGCGACGGTACAACGGAGCTTGAGAATGGCGATATCGTCGACCTCAGCGCCAACGACACGCAGCCTCTGCGCCTCACCGGATATGTTGAGCATCGCCCATTCCCCTGGTGGCGCAATCGTCTGCAGGTCTCGCATCAATTCTCTGCCGACGCGAGCCCGGCCTTAGGCTTGTCCGGGGTCGAGCCGCTGACCTTCGTCGATCTCTATTCTGAATTTCAGGTCGGACCGGGTGAACTACGTGTTGGCGTGGAAAACCTCTTCAATAGAACTGAGTTCAATCCGACCGCGCAGATAAATCGGGATGGCTTACTAGGCCAGATCGCCTACGTTCCATTCCCTGGCACGACAATCAGCGCGGCATATGCGGCGACATGGTAATGGTATGCGGGGCATTGTCTGAAGAAACAGCCTTACGCTGAAGATGGCTCTCCCTACACTGCCGCGCGGAGCGCTTCTGTGAGCGGCGTGCCCATGGTCACCAAGGGTCGAACTCGTTGATCAGGATCATGCCAACGTTAGCGGCCTCATCCGACTGTTCTATTCTGATGGCTAGGGCATAACGGGCAGACGCCGAGGCTGGATGGCTTGGACGACTCCTGCGCCAAAGAAATAGCCATGGCCTTCGCTCTCACCACCACGGATCGCCAGGACGTTGATGCCCCAACGTTCGTCGAGCGTGTGAACAACTCACGCAGGTTGGGCGCGAGATGGTTGGCGCAGCCCCATCCATAGGAATAGCATGCCAGCGATAAGGACGGCGTTCGTTATCGACTGAGCCGCGAGCTGGACCGGCGTCAGCTGGCCAAGCTCGACAAAGATGTATGCTCCGTACGCGATGCCGAGCGCTTGCTCACCGACCGCGACCCATATCAAGCTCAAATAACGCAACGGATCGGTCAGCATCACCAGATAGACCCCGGCCAGCAGCAGCATGACCATCCCATATTGCTTGCTCATCGCGATCAGTTCTTCGCTCCAACCTTCGGTTGCGCTCCAGCCCACGATCTCTGCGCCCGTCTGCGGGGCGAACGTGGACAGATAGGCAAACACTAGGTGCCAGAGCACCCAGACCACGAGGCCGGTTTTCAGCACCGAGAGTTTCGTTATCACGGGCGGTCTCCCTGGCTAATGCTCCACGGCACCACTCAACGCGTGAACGACCGGTGCGTGTGTCACTGCTCCACAGCGTCAAGTGTAAACTGATCTAGACAGTTCCGGTCCGCAATCAACCGCCGTCACTGCGGCATTCTGATAAGCTGGACGGCTCTGTCAGAGCAACCCAGCTTGCGCTGACGGTGGCACCCCCTACCCTGCCCTAATGCCCAGTTCGAACCCCTTCCGCTACTTCAAGACCAGCCCCGAGATCATCCGCCTGGCCGT
>JBCCTF010000219.1:0-3987 GCA_039198765.1 Pseudomonadota bacterium | reverse complement strand
GAAGGCGGCCGGTGCTGACATGGTGGCGCTGCCTGAGATGTTCATCACAGGCTACCAGACGCAAGATTTGATAATGAAGCGCGCTTTCGCGGAAGCGGCACTCGCCGCCGTGGAGGCCCTGGCGCGTGACTGCGTGGACGGCCCAGCCATCGGGATCGGTGGCCCGGTGCGTCAGGAAGGGCTACTCTATAACGGCTATTTCATCTGCGAGGGTGGCCAGATCGTGCACACCGTGCTGAAGCGCGAGCGCCCCAATGATGGGGTTTTCGATGAGGTTCGGCTATACGCCCAAGGCCCGGTGCAGGGCCCCTACACAGTGGGCGAGCTGCGCATTGGGACTCCGATCTGCGAGGACGCCTGGCATCCGGAAGTGTCGGAGGCCTTGGCGGAAACCGGGGCAGAAGTGCTGATTGTGCCCAATGGATCCCCCTATCATCGGGGCAAGTTCGACGTTCGGATGAACAAGATGGTAGCGCGGGTGACGGAGACCGGGCTGCCGCTGATCTACCTCAACATGGTGGGCGGGCAGGACGACCAGATGTTCGACGGTGGGTCTTTCGCGCTCAACCAAGGCGGTGCACTGGCAGCTCGCATGCCCGTCTTTGACGAGGGCCTTGCCCATCTCGACCTGACGCAGACGAACGAAGGCTGGCAAATCGCGGAGGCGGAGAAGGCCCCACACCCCGACGCGTGGGAGCAGGATTACCGCACCATGGTGGAAACCTTGCGCGATTACATGGCCAAGACCGGGTTCAAGAAGGTGCTTCTGGGCCTCTCAGGCGGCATCGACAGCGCGCTTGTTGCCACGATTGCCGTCGATGCGCTGAGCGCGGAAAATGTGCGCTGCGTCATGCTGCCGTCTGAGTACACGTCTGAGGGTTCGCTTGACGATGCGCGCGATATCGCGGGGCGTTTGGGCGTGCATTACGACACTGTGCCCATCGCAGGCCCGCGCGCCGCGGTGACAGAAACGCTCGCCCCGATATTCAATGGGCATCAGGCCGACATCACCGAAGAAAACATCCAGTCGCGCCTGCGCGGCCTGCTGCTCATGGCGATGTCGAACACGTTTGGCGAGATGCTGCTGACCACGGGGAACAAATCCGAGGTTGCGGTGGGATATGCCACAATCTACGGCGACATGTCCGGCGGCTACAATCCGATCAAGGACCTCTACAAAACGCGGGTGTTTGAGCAGTGCCGTTGGCGCAATGCCAACCATCGCACTTGGATGAGCGGGCCGGAAGGCGAGGTGATCCCCGTGACCATCATTGATAAGCCGCCTTCGGCCGAGTTGCGCGAAGATCAGAAGGATGAAGACAGCCTGCCGCCTTACGAGGTGCTGGACTGCATTCTGGAGATGCTTGTGGACGACGAGGCCTCCGTCGCGGACTGCGTCGCGGCGGGCTACGACCGCGACATCGTCAAGAAGGTGGAGCACCTGCTGTATATCTCTGAGTACAAGCGATTTCAGTCCGCCCCAGGGACGAGGCTGACCCACCGCGCCTTTTGGCTCGATCGCCGCTACCCCATCGTCAGCCGGTGGCGCGACACGAGCTAGGGGAAGGTCCGCGCGACGGCTCGGTTACACTTCGACGTCGCGCGAAGGTCCGATCAGGACTGGTACTTCTTGATCGTCTCGGCGGAGGCAATGAGGGAGTCTTCGGCGGAGATAAACTTGAAGCCGAATACGCGCTCGGCCTTGCTCCCAGAGACCGCTAAGTTCCGGCCCAGACTTGCCATGATCGGCTTAATATCGGGCATGAAGCGTCCCATAATTCGTACGAGCCAGTTTGGCATCTCCCGCGTTGGAGCCTTCAGGCTTGAGTCCCAGTTCTTTAGGAGCCTGCCCAGCTCGACAAAGCGGAGCGTGTTGCTGGCGCCGGCGAAGCGCTCGCCCTTGGTTTCCTCGATCTCAATGGCTGCCACATGCATCATGGCCACGTCTCTGACATCGACGAGGGGGAGTTGCATCGGCGGTGCCACGGGAAGCCTCCCGGTCATCAACTGCTCAACGATTTCAAGCGACGACCCGTATCTGGCGTCCATGCTGGGGCCGAAGACACCGCCGGGGTTGATGGTTGTCAGCGCAATCTCCGGGTTCTCAGACACGAAATCCCACGCCGCTTTCTCAGCGAGTGTCTTTGACGCCTCGTAGGCCCCGACAGATGGATCATCAACGCTCGTCCAGTTTTCTTCCGTGGACGACGCATCCCATGGCTTTGACGCGTCCTTGTAGATCGCTGCGCAGGAAGAGGTGAGGATCACCCGCGTTATGCCAGCGGCCTTTGCGGCGCGCATCGCGCGCAACGTGCCGTCCACTGCGGGGCGGATCAGCTCCTGAGGATCCTTTGGCTCACCAAGCGGGAAGGGCGAGGCCGTGTGCATGAGGACATCGCAACCCGCCAATGCCTCAGTCCATCCCTCGTCCTTGCCGAGATCAAGAAAGGCGAACTCAATTCCCGCATCAGGGAAAAGCTGCTCAATCTCTGCCTTTCGGGTCTCTGAGCGAACGGATGCCCGCACCTCATACCCCTTCTCGAGCAGCTCCCTGAGGATATGCTTGGCGATGAACCCGGACGCGCCGGTGACGAAAACTTTGGTCATTGTGTGAGTCCTATTGCGTTGCAGAGCATGGCGAAGGCGAGGTCCTCGTCCGCTCCAGTCAGGTTGTGGTCTATGACAAGGTCGATCTGGGCAAAGATCACGCCGCCAATGAAAGCGACGCTTGGTCCGCGAATGGTGCCGTCCTCCAGCGCGGCCATCAGCGTCTGTGCGTGGGGAGCGGAAAGGGCATCGATTTCGGCCTGGACCTCGGGGCTTGCCAAGCCTGCCTCCCGAAGGAGGTGCATTACCTTGTGCTCGTTCGGTGTGACCCGTGCCCATTCAAGATAGGCGTCCCAATTCGCCCGCATCTGGCGACGGTCGAGCTGGCCCCCCGCAGAGGCAGGAAAGGTTGCCAGCATCGCCAGCTTCGTGGTGCGGTAGATGGCGTCGATCAGATCCTGTTTTGTCGGGAACGCATTGAAGAGCGTGCCGTTTGAAACGCCTGCAACCTTGGCGATGCGCGCTGTGGAGACACTGACCCCTTCGTTCAAAAACAGAGGGATCGCAGCTGCGATGATTTGTTTTTGCCGCTCGTTCATGACGGCAAATATAGTTAGAGTGACTAGTCAGTCAATAAGTGAGTGAAATAAATGTGGGTCCACCACAATCGGCCAGGCTGTCCGCATAAGACCGAATTTGCTGATTGCGGACATCGACCATTCTGTCGATGTCCGCAGATCGCTTTGCTCAAAAGCTGTTTGAGAACGCTCAGAGGTCAGGCAGGGGCCATCTGATACGTCGCGGGAACCCAGCGGAAGCCGTCACCGCGCGCCTCGACGTAGCCAACCGCGGGGAAGGGCAGGTGATAGCCCGTCATCGGAATGCGATCAGCGGCCACCATCCCAAGGACACGGCGGCGCGTTGCGGCCGCGGCTTCCTTGTCCATGTCAAAGCGTACCTCCCAGTCGGGATTGGCCAAGGACCACACGTGGTGATTTGCCATGTCCGCAGTGATCAGGAGCTGCTCTCCGCCGGACTCGAGCATGTAGCCCATGTGGCCGGGCGTATGGCCAGAGACATCCATCGCCGTGATGCCGGAACGCACCGAGGCCCCGGGATCGATGAAGGTGAACTTCTCTGCAAATGGCGTCACCTTGGCGGCCACGGTGCCCCGGCCGCGCTCGCTCGCGCTGTCGCTTGTCCAATGATTGTACTCTGCGGCACCTGCGATGTAGGCGGCGTTCGCGTAGACCTCACCGGCGTCGTTCGTCATGCCGCCCACGTGATCGCCATGCATGTGCGTGATCACCACATGGGTGATATCGGCTGGTGTCAGCCCGATTTCTGCCAAGGCGCTCGGCACGCCCTCATTGGGAAGGCCAGTGTCAAAGAGGATTGTCTCTGACCCGGTCTGGACGACGACGGGCTGGAAGTAGCCCT
>JBCCTF010000218.1:0-4008 GCA_039198765.1 Pseudomonadota bacterium | reverse complement strand
TTTCAACACCACCGAGCAGCACTCGGCCCGATGTCGGCCTCTCAACACCAGCGGCGATACGTAGAAGCGTCGTTTTCCCGCAACCTGACGCACCCAATAGAGAAACGACTTCGCCTGAGGCAACGTCGAATGATACATTTGAGACCGCCTCCACTGACCCGAACGAGTGCGAGATCTCCTTGAAACTCAATTGCGCTGCAGCCGAATGCTCAGAGCCAAGACTCGTCGCGAATGGCAAGGAAGCCGATTTCACGTCTGGCTCGTCTAATGCGGCGTTCTGGTGGGTCACATCGTCCATGCCGCCAACATAGCGCAGAGCTGACGCTATGCCGCGAAAAACTGAACTGGGCTTCGAAAGTTTTACTGTGGGAAGGGCTGGTGCCCGGCCCTAAGCAGATTTGCTGTTCTTCGCCAGCGCTTCGACCGCTTTCAGTGCCTCCTCAAAAGCGATATCTCCATCGACGTCGGCTGCAGCTTCTGCGTCATCCTCGCTCTCCTCGAGAGGTTCTTCATCGTCAAACAAATCTGCATCATCGTTTGGCGAAGGAATTCGGAAATCGGCAGGAACTGCGGAATCAATAATGCCGGACCCCTTCAATTCATCGAGGCCGGGTAGGTCTTTGACGCTCTCCAGGCCAAAATGGTCAAGGAACGCAGGTGTGGTGCCATAAGTGACTGGTCGCCCGGGGGTGCGCCGCCGTCCGCGCATTCTGATCCAACCCGTTTCAAGCAGGACGTCGAGCGTGCCCTTACTGGTTGAAACACCGCGAATGTCTTCGATCTCTGCCCGCGTAACCGGCTGATGGTACGCGATGATGGAGAGCGTTTCCATGGCGGCTCGGGAAAGCTTCTTCATCTCCACCGCGTAACGCCGCATAATGTGTGAGAGGTCGCCGGCTGTTCGAAACGCCCATCCGCCAGCAACGCGAACGAGGTTCACACCTCTAGGTTCATATGTCTCTTTCAAACCCTCCAACAGTGAGGCCACATCGGCGTTGGCTGGCATGCGATCCGCCAATTCATCTTCCGTAATGGGGTCTGACGCGGAAAACAGCATCGCCTCCAAAATTCTGAGCGCCTGGATCTCGTTTTCCGTTGCCACGGCAGCGCTACGGTCCGGCAATTGCGTGACGGTGGAACTCATGCGGGCATTGCCTCTGAATTGGGTTTCGAGCGGACAAGAAGCGGCGCGAACGCTCGGTCTTGACGAAGTTGGATCGTGCCTTCCCGTGCTAACTCAAGGCTTGCGGCAAAGCTGGACGCAAGCGCTGTGCGGTGTTTTTCCGGGGCAACAGCAAACTGGATGAGAAAACGATCAAGCGGCGCCCAGTCCGGCAGGGAGGCAGCATATCGCGTGAGCAGTTCTCGTGCGGCTTCAAGTGACATAGTCGGGCGCTCGCCGAGCCTAATTTCCCGGACAGACGTCCGCACCCTGCCCTGACCATAGGCCTTCAAGAGCTCATAGAGCGTATCAGTCTGACGGGTTTCAGTTACCGTTTCGAACCCGCCGCGTTCGCCCGCGCCAAAGACATCACGATCGCGACGGTTACGAAGTTCGAGGTGCTCGGCTGCGCTACGAATTGCCTCAAGTCGACGGAGGCGCAGGGCCAATTGCTCGGCAAGCTCTTCGCCTGACGGCTCATCATCTTCCGGTGGATCAGGCAGCAAAAGCCGCGACTTGAGGTATGCAAGCCATGCGGCCATAACCAGATAGTCCGCTGCGAGTTCAAGCCGCATATCCCGCGCTGACTTGATGAACGCCAAGTATTGCTCCGATAGTTCAAGGATCGATATTTTTGCGAGATCGACCTTTTGATCGCGAGCAAGTGTCAAGAGGAGGTCGAGCGGTCCCTCATAGCCGTCAACGTCAACGATCAGCCGATCGATGGGCTCATCGTCTTCTGAGAGAAAATCGGGCTGTCGTGCGGTCGAATCAGACGTCATAGCGAGGAATATACTCGCCGGAACAGCAGCGTTCGTCCAGTCCAGAGACTTTGGCTGATACTGGCCGTTGTGGGTGATTAGGCGACTGCGATTGCAGCTTCGGCATCGGCGCGATTAAAAGCCTGCGCCCTACCCCGCGACGCAAGTGCTGTATTCGCCCGTTCTAATGATCGACCGGCGAGATCGGGGACAGCGGACGCGACCGCTTGCATTTCGTCCATATCGCCATTGCAGTGAAGAACGATGTCACATCCCGCCTCCAGTGCCCGTCTCGTTCGATCGTCGAAATCTCCGCCGAGAGCCTTCATCGAGAGGTCGTCGGTCATCAGCAACCCGTCAAAGCCGATGTGAGCCCGAATGACATCACTGATGACCCGCGCCGAGAGCGTTGCAGGGTTTTCTGGGTCGATATCCGAAAAGACGACGTGCGCTGTCATCCCGAGATGAAAATGCGGACCAAGCGCTTTGAAGACCGCGAAATCGGTCTCATCCAGCTGAGGCCTTGGTGTCGACACGACAGGCAGTTCCAAATGGCTGTCCACCGTTGCTCGCCCGTGTCCTGGCATGTGCTTCAATACAGGCAGGACGCCGCCATCCATGAGCCCTTCCGTTTGCGCCCACGCGCGCTCGGCGACGAGTTTCGGGACGCTCCCGAAGGCTCTATCAGAGATGATTTTATGCCCGTCAGGCTGAAGCAGATCAGCGCATGGCACGCAATCTACGGTAATCCCGAGTTCATCGAGATCGCTAGCAAGCAAGCGGCCATGTGCGCGAAAAACATCCAAACCGGCGAGGTGCCCGTTCAGTGCTTTCGCAATTCTTCCGGGCGACGGGTAAGATGGCCAATGCGGCGGACCAAGTCGTTGAACGCGGCCGCCTTCCTGATCGATCAGGACTGGTGCGGTCGGGCTGTCTGTTGCAAAGCGGAAGGCCTCCACAAGGTCTGAGACTTGCTCTTTCGTCTCGCAATTGCGCGCAAAGAGTATGAGCCCCCACGGCCGCTCATCTGCAAAGAACGAACGTTCGTCGTCTGTCAGTGCCGTTGAAGCACAACCAGAGATAAATGCCTTATGAGCCATTAAACGAGAGCCCTGCTAATTCCGCTGAACCAGGCAATCGTTCAAACCGGCACTCCGCAGCTGACCACAGAGATTCGCCGCCGCAGTCTGTGATCCGAGCGGACCAACGCGAAGGCGGTAGAAGACGCCGCGCGACCCAAGATCCGCCCGCTCGATGATCGGAGTATAGGCGCCTAAAATGCCGGGGAACTGATTTTGAAGAGACGCATAGGTGCTCAACGCCTGCTCCTGGCTCCGCCTGGACGCGAGCTGGACCACGAACGGGCCAGAACCCGCCGTCTGGGCAACGGCTGGCGGTGAAATGCTCCGTGGCGCACTCGCCGTCTGACGTGTGACAGGTGCCTGGGGCTGGCTCGCCGCTTGAGGGCGAATACCTGCCGGGCGAGACAGCGGCACCGGAATGGAAGGATCACCCTCTACGGCTATCTCTGGTTCTGCTGTTTCGGTTGGAACAACTGGAGCAACGGGTTCAACAGGCACAGCCGTTTCAGGTTCAGCCGGCTGATTGGCGTCTTCCGTGATGGTGGCATCATTCGGCACTGTTGCGGGTTGCGGCTGAACAGCCGGAGCTGCGGGTTCCGGTGAGGATGGAGCGGGCTGAACCGCCGCTGTCGTCGAAGGCGCAGCCTCAACCGCTGGCGCACGAACGATTGAACCATCTGGATTGACAATCAATGTACGAACGCGGCGCGGCTGATCTGGGTCTTCGCCAGGGGCCTGAGCGCGCGGTACAATCACACGGGGCGTCTCCGGTGTCCCAACTTGACCTGCGGTATTTGGCGGCTGAAGAGCTACGACAGGTTCTTCGCGTGGAACAATGTTGACATTCTCATTCGCTGAATCTGCACCAGAAGCGCGATCAAAGACTGCGCTATCCTGAGGTGTCGTCGGTTGATCAGCCTCTTCTGGCTCGACCTTAATGGGCTCTGTTTGGGCCTCATCTCGTCGCCAACACAGTCGGATGGAGAGATTCCGACGATCGCGG
>JBCCTF010000217.1:0-4231 GCA_039198765.1 Pseudomonadota bacterium | reverse complement strand
CTCCAACTTATCAAGGCGCTGCTGAAGGTTGCGGCTGGCCTTCGATTTCTGAACCGCTAGAACTCGAGCCGTTCAGCCGTACTTCTTCATTCCGTTGCGGCTGGCCTTCGATTTCTGAACCGCTAGAACCACAATTTAGGGTTTACATTCTGACAATGTGTTGCGGCTGGCCTTCGATTTCTGAACCGCTAGAACTGCTTTGGGATAAGAGTCTGAAAAGACGTCTTATTCCAGAGTTCTAGCTTTACAAAACAGTTCCATTCGGACTTAGAAAAGCGCGAGCTGACCCGGTTTTTTCTGGTCTCTTTGCCGCGTCGTGCCGGAAAAGCGCACAATCTTCTCGTACTGGCGATCGGTGAAATGCAGGATCTGAACGTCGCCCCGTTCGGGCAACCCGCGTTCGATCTTCCCGAGGTAGGAGTCGAATTGATCCTGACCGTTGCAGAAGCGTGCATAAATTGAAAATTGGCTCATCTCGAAGCCAAGGTCCAGTAAGTATTGACGAAACTTCGTAGCCTCCCGCCGGGCTGGTTTCGTATCGACCGGCAGATCGAACATCACGACCATCCACATGATTCGATATCCGCTCAGAAACCCGGTCACAGTCGACCGAGAGGGCTGAGGGTCGTAGCCACCGGTATCGCGGGAAGCTCAAGGCGGACATCACTCTGCAAGAAGCTCTCGCTGAGAGACTGTGCGACGCGGTTCGCCGCGACGCTTACGGGGCTGTAGGTCTCTCCAATCTTGACGTCGAAGCCAGTGATCGCGGCCAGGCTCGCCTTCGCTTCTGGCGTTACGTCCTCGACGCCGTTCCGAACGAGTCTCTTGACTGCGTGATCCACGAAGGGCCGGAAGGGCTCCATGAGATCGTCAGCGAGCGCGAGAGCGTTCTGCTGGTTATGGTGGAAGATGCCGATGGTAGGGTGAAGCCCACTAGCTACGATGGCCCTGCCGATCAGTGCCCGAAGTACGGTGTATCCATAGTTAAGCAGAGCATTGGTTCCGCTCGACATTCGATCGCGGGTGAACTCTCGGCCCATCAGCATCGGCCAGTACCGCCGAGCAGCCTGAGCCTCGATGTTGTCAGGATCACCACTCCTCACCCGACGCGCCAGGTGGTCAAAAGCTGTAGCCTCGTGGCCATTAGCAGCGATGACCGCTCCTTGAATGCTAATCTTATTCTTGACAACCTGCTGCCACAGCCTTTTCTGAAGAGGGCGTCCGGCATTCCATTGAGCGCGGATGCGGGCGTTCTGAAGATGGTGTCCCGAAATGGGCCAGAGGCACGAGACTGGGGAGTGGTTTTGAGCGCAGACGACGAGCAGGCTGCCCTGGTTAGCCAGGCGCACCAGGAGATTGTTTGAATAGGAAACACCGTGAGCGTGAACGATAACGCCCGCGATCTCATCGAGCGCTACACGTCCGACTTCTTCCCTATCTTCCGAGACGACGAGAAACCCGCGATCTACCGAAAGGTGTCGCCCATCCGTCGCAATATCCACGATGCGGTCCATGCGCTTGCTCCCTTCGAGGGATGAAAGAGCAAGGATCAAACCAGTCAGGCATGAAGAGAACGCGGACCAGGGTCAAACACATGTCCGACACTGTCGATCCGGACTTTCCGCGCGTCGCGCTTTTTGAGACTGCCGGGCGCGACGGACATATATTTGAAGGGATCTTCCTTGTCCGCATCGCGGGTCTTTAATGCGCCAGCTTCGTTGTGCGGGGCGAGAAGCATCTGCCCGCTGGCCGCGAACTTTACGATCCGCATCAAGGCCGTGCGTCCGTTGTCGTCTTTCAGTGCCAGCGTATCGTTTTTGAAAAGACGCATGACCTTTCTGGCTGTCGGGTGATCCCGTTTGATCTGAGGCTCCGCCGAGAGCTGGTGCGCGTCGAACATGCTGACCACATCGACCGCCCATTTTCCGCTAGGCAGTTCCCATACGTCGTAACGGAGGTTATTGTCTCCTTTATACCCCTTATAGGCTTTGCCCGACTTGTCCTTGATCTTGATAGTCTTGAGAGGCTCGGTGATCCGAACATGACGAAGGCCCTGCCAAGGATTGGGCTTTCCGTCGATTTCCGTCGCTTTCGAGAAATCTTCGAGAGCAACAATGAATTCCTTGCCGCTCCTGCCTTCGGTGTGTGCCAGTAAGGCATCCCGCAGCGTTTCATCTCTAACCCGAGCAAGGTCCTTCCGGCTCTTCAAGCTCGTAAGGCCCTTTCTGACGACGACAATGTCGTTGCCTTTTTCGTCCACCTCGCCAGTTAGTCCGTAGGCGGTGTCATTGTGAAGTTTGCCTGCGGTGACGCCGCTATCGCCGGGCTTGGGTTTGCCATGGTCGGTCTTGTGACTGACTACCGTTTTCTCCAACGCATCCCCCAACGCTCGGCGCATGGCATCGATGTCCTTGCCGAAGGGTGGCTGGACTTCGGAAAGAAGGTGGTCGAGATCGTCCCGCTCGGCCCGGCCAGCGGCGCGGGAAATCGAGTTGAGAAGCGATCGGTCAGTGACGCCGACGACAAAAGCGTCGATGGCGTGGTGTCGGTGATCGAGGCGGTTTTTCTTCTTGTTGCCTGATACCGCCAAGTTGTGATCCGGAAGCAGGCTGTTGAGGCCCCATTTCCGGCGCAGCATCTCCGTCATCCGTCCAGGGGTGACGTAGACACCGCCGCCATCTCCGTTGGGGCAGACGGATTGGAGATAGGTCGCAGCAAGCCGCGACAGGTACTGGGTATCGACGAGCTGACGGGCGAGGAAGTCGCGTTCCTCGTTCTCGTACTTCTCCATAGCGTCTGGTCCGAAGCGCCACTGCTTGTTGTGCGGTAGGCGGGCGACCTGTTCCTGGATCGTCGCCCACAGAGCCTCATCACGAGAGAAAGCTTCGTAGGGGGATTGATTGCGCTTCTTGCGATTGCAGGCGCGGTGGCAGACGACCTTGTTCGCAGGTGAATCGTCCAATGTGCGTGAATACGGGAGAATATGGTCGATATCGACAGCCGAACTGAAAAGCTCCTCTACGCCGATTTGAACACCGCAATAGGGGCAATTGCGTGGTCCGAGGGGGTCCTTGCTCAGCTCCTCCCACTGTTTGAGAAGCGCACGGTTTGCACCCGTATCCGGTTGGCCTAACTCGTAGAGCTTGTTCGACCGCTTCTCGGCGGCCTCGGTATTCTCCTTGATTGCCTTGTTGACATCGCGCTTCTGCTCGTCGTTGAGCTTGAGGTCCCTTGCCAGCTCGACAACAATCTGTGTCGGGTAGCCGTGCTTCTCGATCAGATCGTTGACGACCTTACGGATCTGGTTGAGCCCGATATGGACGGTCGGGTTGGTGATCTTGCCGTGGTACTTCGCAAGGTCGTCCTTGTCCTTTGGGTCATGCGTACCCGGCGGAATATGGCGGGCGAGAATCTCGCCGTAGTAAGGGAGCTTGTCCCAGACCTCGCCATCACGGAAGTCGGAGTGGTGCTTCATCTCGGGGTGGCGTTCCCCCGCCCGCTTCACCGCTTCGGAGTAGACAGGCACGTCTTCCGCTTTCAGATCTTCGATCAGCGCACGGGTCGCGGTCTCGCCCAGACGGCCGTAGCCTTCGGGCAGATGAGCCGAGGAGACCGCCACTGCCTGCTCTTCGGATAGACCATGTTCTTCCTGAAGCCATGCTGTCAGCTCGTCCTCGTCTTCCTCGGTTCTAAGTTTCGAAAGCACCTCGATCTGCCGCTCTACAGGCAGTTCGAGCCAGGAGGGGCCGAAACGGCTCTTGTCCGAGATTACGGCCCGAACCTCATCGCCCAAGAGTTTCGTCCGCTGGGGCGTTTCCTTGTTGAAGCGCGATCCATCGGGGCATTTGAGCCTTGTACGCATCTTCGAGAAGCTCATCGTCTTCTGTTTCTGGAGATGCAGCAGGATGTCGTCGCGCTCCGCGGCGGTCAGCTTCCGGGCTTTTTCGCCGGGCAGAATGATTTCGAGGGCGTTCACCTCTTCAAGAAGCCGCCTCTCCTGAAACAACGGATGAGCCTTGGGTAGGCGTGGCTCATCAAAGAAAGTGCAGCGACCGATCTTCGGCGCTTTCAGTGGGCGCTGATAGAAAATGACCTGACGCAAGCGGTCCCGTGCGGCGTCCGTCAGCTCTTTAGGATGGAACCGGGACTGGGACGACCAGAGTGCATCAAATTCCTCTTCAAACAGGAGGCGCTCAGGATATTCGGAATAGGTGTTATCGTCACCGATCCG
>JBCCTF010000216.1:0-4467 GCA_039198765.1 Pseudomonadota bacterium | reverse complement strand
TCCAAATCCGAGCTCTCGAACCAGCTTGGATATCTGACCACAAAGTCCACTCATATCGTGGACAGTTCCGGGTTCCTCGATGGCAAGGCGAAGCTCGAGCCGAAGGAGATCAAGGATCTTACCGAGCGCTTCGCGAAGCGCTGGTCTGCGGGGTTCAAACCCAAGCTTGGTCAAACCACACATATGCTCCTGTCCTACCCGATCGGGACACGAGGCGAGGATGTGCGCGACATCACTGCGAAGGTCGCGGAGCGGTTTTTCCAGACCGATGAAGGGCACTTCGATTACATCATCGCGGTCCATGAAGACCGGGATCATCCTCATGCCCACATCGTGCTGAACCGCCGGTCGCAGGAAGGGGAGTTCTTCTTCCTCGGACGAGATCACAGGTTCAACTACGACGACTTCCGCCTCGCGATGGTCGAAGAGGCCGAGAAGTTCGGCGTGCGGCTGGAGGCGACCCGTCGGATTGACCGGGGTGTGATCCATTATCCCGCCCGAACCCGGGAGGTCTATGCCGCCAAGGAAAAGGGCAGGGCGCCGGAGCCCCGGCCGCGGGTCGGGGCTGATCTGGAGCGCGCTCTGGCCGAGATCGCGAACACTCGACGCGTGTTCCATGCGCTTGCCGCCGAGGCGTCCCGCGAGGCTCGCGAGGATATCTCAGACGCACTCTTTCGAGCCGGAGAGCTGCTGGCGCGGGGCGGGAAACTTGGATCTGATGGAGGTGTCTACATGGCCGAGGAGCAAAGCTTTGATGATCTGAGCGTAAGGTACGCCGAACAGGTCGAGCGCGTGCAGAGCGTAATCGCCGAGAAGCCGGAAGCCGAGCGACCGCCTCTCGAACGTCGCCTAAACGAAATCCAGTCCCGCCTCGCACACATGCAGCCGCTGGGCCTGCAATCTGTCACCCTCACCGAAAAACCGTCAGACGGCGGGGTCTACTCGGAAGCCAATATCGACCGCGATCAGTTGGAGCGGCTAAGAGAGCCGGACGTCCGGGCGCAGGTTGACACCGCGCTCAGAGGCACCGGGATCAGCGCGTCGGTGGTCATTGCCCGCATGGAGACAGGCGCGCAGAACGCCGCGCTGGAGCGGCAGTGGATCGCGGATGATCTGCAGCGGGTTGCGGAGATGGATGGGCTCAATCTAGAACGCAAGTCCGATCTGCAGACCGCTCGCGAAACGCTCAACCGCGCCCATGTGCAGCTTGGCATCACGCTCGAGCGAAACGAGGTCCTGCTTGAGGACGGCGTCATCGACGAGCGGCAGGAAGAGCTCTTTGCAAATCGGGGCGAGAGATTGGCTGAGGCGACTAGCCAGCCCGCAGTCGAACGGGCAGCGTCTGAGGCTCCGCGCTTGGACGGCCGAGTACAGCGCGTCATCGACTATGAGCGCGCCGGCAATCTGACCTCGCCGTTCGCGGACGAGACACAAAGGCTCAGTTACCGCGAGGCCGTCGAGCGAGAACTTGATGAGGCGCAGATCGACCGGTTGCGCGAGGGGGACGCTGATGTTCTCAAAGACCAGATCGAGGACCGCCTCGATCGCCTCTATGCGGCCAAGGCTTACCTGAAATCCGATGCCGCAACAGCCAACAGCGAAGCCGCGCGGGCCGTGGTTGAAGAGATCGCCGACCGCGAATACGAGCTGCACCGCGCAGACCTTGTCGACGGCGAAAGCGAGCGCAGGGAAACCCACTGATGGGTGGCATGGGAAGAGGCCGTCTCGCCATCGGCGTGGTGCTGGTCACGCTCGTGGCCGTCTCAATGGGTTACGTGATTGCCTCCGCTGTGCTGACCTTCCGCGATCTGGGGTTCCAGGCCGATATCGACTTCTTCTACATCGCCGAAAACTACCTCGCGTTCCGGGACGCACGACCCGACGACTTCCGGCTGATCAATCTGATCATGGGTGGGTTCGGGGTCGTGGGCCTTTTGATGAGCCTTGCCATGTCCGGCTCGGCACTGACCCGCTTCGGCTACACCCATTGGCAGACGCGCCGAGAGATGAAGCGCAACGGGTTCTTCGGAAAGCCTGGGACCGGGTTCGTGATCGGCAAGCTTGGCAAGCCATCTTCGCGCGCGCCGTTCCTCTGCTCCAAGACCTATCCCCATGCATGGATCGTGGCGCCCACAGGGCGCGGCAAGACGACCGGTTTTGTCATCCCGAACCTTCTGACCTGGCAGGGCTCGGCCGTGGTGCTTGATGTCAAAGGAGAGTGCTTTGAGGCCTCGGCCCGCCATCGAGCCGCACAAGGCGACGAGGTCTATCGCTTCGCGCCAACCGATTGGGACGACAAGCGCACACACCGGTACAACCCGCTTCTTCGGATTTACGAACTGCCCGACCCGGCACGGCAGCAGATGGAGCTGCAACTGCTGGCAACGCTGTTCCTGCAGAATGACAATGATCGCGTTCAGGGGCTTCTGAAAGGCGGCATTGACCTCTTTGTCGCCGCAGGGCTCCTGGCGTTTCAGCGTCGACGTCCGACCCTCGGCGAAATCTACCGGATCGCTGCATCAGGCGGGAATAAGCAGAAGGAGTATCTGGCGCGGTCGCATGAGGTGGAGAATGCGGCGGCGCGGTTGATATTCACGCGGCTGGCGTCAACCAATAACGACACGCTGACCTCCTATGTCTCGCTCCTCATGACGTCTGGGCTCGATCAATGGCAGAACCCCGCCATTGATGATGCGACGGCCGTCTCGGATTTCGATTTCCGGACCATCCGCAAGAAGCCGTTCAGCGCTTACCTTGTCGTCCAGCCGCTCATGGTGAAGCCGCTCGCGCCGCTAATCCGCCTCTTTTTTTCGGACCTGCTATCGGCGCTGCAGGACAAGGAACCGGGATCGGACGAACCCTGGCCGGTCATGATCATGCTCGACGAGTTCAACCGGCTTGGGAAGATGCCGATCGTCGCCGAGAGCATCGAGGTCTTGCGTCACTATCGCGCGCATCTGGCTGTTGTCACCCAGACCATCCCTGCGATCGATGAGATCTACGGCGAAAACACCCGGCGGGCGCTGCAGGGGAATGCTGGGATCAAGCTCTACCTAACACCCTCGGATGAGAAGACCGTCGAGGAGCTGAGCAAGGCAGTCGGCAAGACCACAAAGACTGTGGTGACGCGCTCTCGCGCCGTTGGAAAAAACCCGTTCGAAGGGCGAAGCCAGTCAGAGCGGACCGAGGAGGTCTCGCTGTTGCCCGAGGACGAGGCACGCCGGTTGCCGCTAGACGAGATCATCGTCGTGGTCGATGCGCAGATGCCGGTGCGCGCGAAACGGGTGGTGTACTTCGAGGATCAATTTTTCAAATCGATTCACGCCGCGCAGGAAGGGGAGCTTCCGTTTCCTGAGGGGCCCTTGCCGCCGATGGGAGAGCTGCCGTTGAGTGTGAGGGCGATGCCAACCGCGCCTCGCGGGCCCGGTCTGACAGAGCAGGATCTTGAGGCGCGAATGGGGATTGGCGAGAGGGATGCAGACATCCCCTTGGATACAGGCCAAAGACCAGATGCGCGTCGAGCAAGGGCGGCTGTTCTCGCGGAGGATCAGCGTCAATTTGAGATGGATTTTGAGTCCGCGGGCGAATTGAGCGTCAATGCCGCCAGTGCGGATGATGTGGCGCTCGTCGAAGATGCGCTTGGCGACCTTGAGCGGTTCGAGGGAGAGATTTCGGCTTCGCCCACGATCCGCGAGAAAGCTGCTACTTCCTAGGCGGACGCTCAGATTTATTTCGGCTAAGGCCTGGAACGAGCCCACCTTGCCCATTCGTCAGGGTGCAGCGGACGACCGGTTTCAGTCACCATTCACCGCCCGGATCGGCATCGGCGCGGGCTTGTGAACGGCCACGCCGATCATGACGAGGACCACGCCTAGGACATCCACCGCGCTCGGAATTTGGCGCAGCACGATTATACCGATGATCGTCGCGGTTGCGGGTAAGAGGGCGAGCAGGAAGGCGAAGCTGGCGCGCGGTAGACGCGCCATCGCAAGTTGATCGCAGACGTAGGGGATGACGGACGAACAGATACCCACGGCAATCCCAGCCAGAACCAGAAGCGGTGCGCCGAAGGCGTCGAGAGCTTGCAGAAAGCCGATGGGCATCACGAAGATGAAGGCAGCAGTCATGGCCGCGCCCAGACGTTCCACGCCGCCCGATGCGCCACCTTCGGAAATCTTGTGGCCAAGGATGATGTAGAGAACGAACAGTCCGCCGTTCAGCACCGCCCAAAACAGGCCTAGAAGGTCGGACGTTAGGTCAGGACCTTCTGCTGCCAGAAGCGATGGCACGTCGATCAGAAGAGCCACGCCAATGATGGCGAAGGCGAAGGCCAGATAGTTGCGCCCCGAGCGGAGACCCCACAGGGCGATCCCGATGGTGCCGACGAATTCTATGGCGGCGACCAATGAAATTGGGAGCTGGTCAAGCGCGAGGTAGAACGCGCTGTTCATCACCGCGAGACACCCG
>JBCCTF010000215.1:0-4575 GCA_039198765.1 Pseudomonadota bacterium | reverse complement strand
TTACCACGTTGGATTGTCGTGAGATCTGTCCAGACTGACTTGTTTTCCAAGTTCGGTGAAAGAAGCGTCCTCCACTATAGCATGCTAACAGTAGGATTGACTCGAGCTGTTTGGTAAGCCTTGCACTCGCAAGGCTCTGGACGATAGCCTCAACTTCGATCTTGAGTTCGTCCTTCTCTTTATTCTTGACCAGGATTGAGGAAAAGTTATAATATTCACCATGACCAGAAATCAGCAAGAGATCATCAGGCTGGCCTCGAGGTGCAATCGCTTTTGCTTGTTTTGGTGAAAAGCCAGCTTTAATCCTTAGGCCGCCTCTTTCGAGAAGCTGTTGCTCACACTGCATTGCGCTGTCGTCCATGTAGTCATCAACAGGAAAATATAGATAGATATTGGACGTTGCTTTCTCTGCTGTGGAAGTCGCCCTTGATTGCTTCAGTTATGAGCATTCATTCAGCCAGTTGCTTATGGTTTCGCGACCGAAGAAGCTCGGTTGGGAACGATAGCGATGTGCGTGCACCTCCGAACGATAGCTCTCGAACGCTGCGTCCAGATCGCGGGAGCGGATTTATGGATTGGCTTGGGATGATCTGCCCGCTCATCGATGAGAGCTTCAGGCTGGAGCGCAACGCCCCGTCCGGTATCGAATGATGGCGCTGTGGTTATCCCATTCCATTCTCGTCAAACACCACGAAGAACGACCCGCCGTCGTTAGCACCCTGTCTCAAAGATCTGCCCTGAAGGATGACGCTATGTCTCATGACGGTATTCGGCGGTTCGTCGGTAACGACTTTGGACGGAGCCTTGGGGCGCAGATGAGCCACGAGAGCTTTCGGCGCGGCATGGAGTGAGAAGCGGATGGACCGCGCCGATCCCGCGACCTGTTCGATCAGCGTGAATGGCGAGGCTCTGTAGCCGTCGGTTCGCGGTGGGCGATCAGCGGTGCGAGTGTAGGTGTGGCTGGCGAGGGGCGCAGAAGACAAAGGTGCTTGCCCAGCAGGTTGCGGCGGCATGCATGCCTGCATTTCGATCAGCCTGGACGCAGCTGCCCTAGCGTATGTCACGTACGACGAGGCGGGAAAGCTACGAGACAGAACACAGGTCGCGGGCCTCCACGATGCGCGTCAGGCAAAGCTTGAACGCGCCCCACTTCGTGAGCACTTCGAGGCATATGCCGCCGCCGCCCGCTTCCGTAGGCGCCGTGACGGTGCGTCCGAAATGGTGGACGTCGCCACGCCACGCTTGACCTGAGCCGCTGTGGGAAAGCCAGAAATGAGCGTCGGCGCCGGATTCCGAAACTTGGCGTCTCCAGACTGCTTCGCTACCGCGGTGTCTACCCTCCGCGTGAGCTCAGATTTGATCACCGCGCACCATTCGGCCATGCATGACAAGGGGCCGGATGTCAGCCCGTACCGGGGATTCTGTAACCCAACGACCAATTGCACCCAGAAGAATCCTGAGAACACGCCCATCGCGGTGCGAACGCACCGATCACGTGCCTCTGATGGAGATCGCTGATTGTCCGATGCCCAGCAAGGCGCGGTTGACCGGTCGATCAACCCGCGGCATCATAATGAAAAGGAAACCAACAGTCTAAGTCGTCGTCCGAGCACGAAGAAGGTTGGCCCGTGAAATGCACAAGCGCGTTATACCTTGTGCCCAAGACCGCACCGATCAATTTGAAGCAGTCCCCAGTATCTCTCTATCTACAGAGGACATTTGCCTGGAGGAGCGCTTTACTTATTGGAATGACGTCAATCAACCAAACTATTCCCTACACTCGATCGGCAGCGATCTGAACGACTTCACGGCTTCTTTTGATTGTTGGCGCGCAGGCGGCATTGCGGTCGCAGATGCGCGGTTTGCATCGAAAACTCCAGGTTCGTTTGTATTTCGTTATGAGCGACCTGCCGTGGATGTACTGAGAATTCGCGCTTTTGAAGAATCCGACCAGCGCGGCTTTCTAGGCGATGAGACGACGACCTTGTCGGCTGGTGAAGTTCATTTTTTTCCGTATTGCACGTCAGTTCGGACCTTTGGGCGACGCCTCGAACAGACCACAGCTTATGTTCCATTCGAGCTGGTGGGGTACGATCCATCGAAGTATCCAACTCATAAGGCCCTGAGCTCAATATCTCCTATGAGTAGTATCATCAGATCAACACTTACACTTCTGCTGAATGGCTTTAGGCACTCATCCTCCGATGATGCTGTGATGGCCGTTCATGCATTCACGGGACTGATCCGTGGGTTTCTCAACAATTCGGAAGAGCTTCCAACCACCTCACATGAGTTGTTCAAGCGCGCTCGCGGAGAGGCTTTACGATCGTTCATCCGCAATCATATTTTGAATAAGGATCTTGGCGTTCAGATGGTCTGCACTGCCTTTGGCGCGTCTCGAGCAACAGTGTATCGAGAATTTGAAGAGGAGGGGGGCGTCGCGCGCCACATCCAATCCCTCCGCTTGGAGCGCGCGAAGCTAGACTTGGAAATGTCGTCCGGTGCACGTGGTACGGTAAGTGAGATCGCACGGCGTTACGCATTTCCCGACATTGGAAGCTTCAGTAAAGCATTTCGAAGGCAATTCGGTGCTCCGCCAGGGGAGTTTGTGGTTCCAGTGGTGCAGGAGGCTAAGCTTCAGTCTCTATCCGCATTGGAGTCACCAATTGACACCTCACCGTCCCTACATAATTGGATCGTTGGTTGATGAGATAGAACAGAGGCGATTTTCTCGCCAATTAGGGATCACGCAGAGCTGACGCCAGAAGGCGCAGACCGTGCACATCCCGCATCGGGGCTCCAAGTGTCCGCCGCATCTGCTGATCGACAGCACCGGCATCAAGGTCGAGGGCGAAGGCGCGTGGCACACCCGCAAGCATGGCGGCCGCAAACGCGTTCGCCATCATCGTTCGAACAAATGGCGCGACAACGCTCACTTGGCGCAAGATGCCCCGAGTCATCGACGAAGAAACGCTGGAGATCAGGGCCGTGGAGAGTTCACTGGCGAATGCCACTGGTCCGAAAGAGCTAGTGGATGGGAGCCATATCGGTGATCCACCTGTCCTGCCCGAGCTGCTCGCCCAGATACTGGCTCAGATACTGGCCCCAATACCGGCCCCGATACCGGCCCAGATATCGGCTCAGATATCGGAGGACGAGCCAATCGGCAGCGTCACCGCCGACGGCGCTTATGGCACACGCAGATGCCACAACGCCATCGCTGACCGCGGCGCCATGCGCTCGCCATCGTCGTTCGAACCAATGGCGCATCAATGGCTCGCTCCCGCCCCGCAAGAATGGGAAGCCGTGGAAGACCGTCACCGCCGGAGCCATGGCCAGAAATGAAGCACTGCGAACATCGAAGTACCTCGGCCAGGCGCTCTGGCGACGATGGAGCGGATACCATCGCCAGAGCCGCGTCGAGACAAGGATGCACTGTGTGAAACTGCAAGGCCAAAGCCTGAGCGCGAGGGACGTCGACCGCCAGGTCGCAGAACTCCAAATCTGCCAAGCCGTCCTGAACGGCTACACCGCGCTCGGCATACCTGTCACAGAAGCCGTGGCATGAGCCTGTCCGGGGAAAAGACAACCCTGACCATCAGCCGATTTCTGCAACAGCGCGATCAAATGATGCACGTGAATCGAATGGCGGGGTCCAGGGAGCGCATTGTCGCCTCTGCGGCCTTCGCGAATAACGGGAGATAGCCGATCTCAACGCCCGGCTCATCCATTACAACGCTGAGCACCCGCATCTCGACTGCCGTAACATAATCGGCCCGCTCAGGAGTATCGTCATGTAAGTCGTTGGTTCAGGGTATCCCATCGGTTTCGAGCACTGCAAGCAGCCGCGGATCCTATTCTACATGACTGAGATAGGGTCGGCGCGGAGCGTGGGTGCGGGCCTCACGGGGTTCTTCGCGACGCTCCCCTCGCTCATGCCAAGCGAGGCGCGCGACACAGCCGACACGGTGACGGCGCTGATCGCCGGCCTGCTGCCCAACGGCAGGTCGAGCGATCTGGCCGTTGCTGCGACAGGGAGGACACGGCACGACGCCATGCGCGCCTATGTCCGCCACCGTCTTCAGGACGTGACGCTCGACGCGGAGGTCTTCCGGGCGGCCTTCGGTGTCAATCGCGCCACCCTGTATCGCGCGCTCCGCGACGCCGGCGGTGTCTCTTTCTTCAAATAGGGCCAGCGCCTATCGCAATCGCCCAGGCGCTGCGGGCGACGCGGCCGGCGCGGGGCGCCATCCGGCGGGTGGCCGAGCGGTATGGGTTCTACGACCAGAGCGCACTCAATCGCGCTTTCGTCGCCAATACGGGGGCCCGCCCAGGTGACGTGTTGGGCGACAGTGTCTTGGGCGATGGGCGCCCGTGGGTGATCGGCGACCGTCCGACCTTGGCCGACTTCTGGATGAGCGAGGCCGTGCACTGCGGGCGCTTAGCGGGCGCCGGGACGTTCCCTCATGCCCCGGGCGCAGGCCAGCCGATTGCCTGGGCGGCGGTGGTCACTTTCCGAAGATCCACTTCCAGACGCTCTTCTTGTCCTGGAGTCGCTTCTTCCGCAGAAAGTCT
>JBCCTF010000214.1:0-4591 GCA_039198765.1 Pseudomonadota bacterium | reverse complement strand
GCCCCTATGCTCGGATACAAACTCAATGGGTGAGGAGACTTCCAATGCGTCTAGCAATCTTGGGTGCCGTCTTGGCAATGGGCGGCTCGGCCCTGGCGTGGGATGGCCACGCTTATGAGCCACAGGTTTTTGAAGCGGCCACTGTGTTCAACCTGGAATACGCTGCCGATCCGCAGATCAGTCCTGACGGCAAGAGCGTGCTTTACGTGCGCCGCTCGATGGATATCGAACGGCGCACATATAGGACGCTTTTGCCATCAGGGCTTATCTGCGGATCAGCGGCATACTCCAGGTTGAACACAGTGGCCGCTTCGAAAATCTGTGGCTCATCAGCGTGGCCATCCCACGCCAGGGCCGAGCCGCCCATCGCCAAGACGGCACCCAAAATTGCTAGACGCATCGGAAGTCTCCTCACCCATTGAGTTTGTGCCTGAACATAGGGGCCTGTGCCGTCAGGGGAACCCGCCCGATGCAGCGCTGCGCTGGACGCGGCTAGCCGGCCGGCGGTACGCCACACAGAAAAGAGGAGGTGCCCCATGAAGACTCGCGCAGCCGTTGCTTTCGAAGCTGGCAAACCGCTGGAGGTGGTCGACGTCGATCTGGAGGGGCCGAAAGCGGGTGAAGTCCTGGTCGAGATGAAGGCTACGGGCGTCTGCCACACGGATGCCTACACCCTCTCGGGCACAGACCCGGAAGGAGCGTTCCCGGCAATCCTCGGCCACGAGGGAGCAGGCATTGTGCAGGAAGTGGGCCCGGGCGTGACCTCGCTGAAGCCAGGGGATCACGTCATTCCTCTGTACACGCCTGAATGTCGCGAGTGCGATTATTGCCTGCACCCCAAGACGAACCTCTGCCAGGCCATCCGCACGACCCAAGGGCAAGGCGTGATGCCCGACGGGACCTCCCGGTTCAGCTACAAAGGGAAGCCGCTGCTTCACTATATGGGCACGTCGACTTTCTCGAATTACTCCGTGCTCCCCGAAATTGCGCTGGCGAAGGTGCGGGAGGACGCGCCGTTCGATAAGGTCTGCTATATCGGCTGCGGTGTGACCACGGGCATTGGGGCGGTGATGTTCACGGCGAAGGTTGAGCCGAACTCGACCGCGGTGGTGTTCGGGCTTGGCGGGATTGGCCTCAACGTCATCCAAGGCCTCAAACTGATCGGTGCACGGCAGATTGTTGGCGTGGACATCAACGAGAGCAAACGGGCGCTTGCACAACAGTTCGGAATGACGGATTTCGTCAATCCTAAGGATCATGGCGACAACCTGGTCGGCCACCTTGTTGAGCTGACAGGCGGCGGTGCGGACTATTCCTTTGAGTGCATCGGCAAGACCGAAATCATGCGCGCGGCGCTTGAGTGCTGCCACAAGGGCTGGGGC
Source organism: Pseudomonadota bacterium (assembly GCA_039198765.1). Lineage (GTDB taxonomy): Bacteria > Pseudomonadota > Alphaproteobacteria > Caulobacterales > Parvularculaceae > Parvularcula. The sequence goes on along the minus strand of JBCCTF010000214.1, from coordinate 3,209 downwards.
GAGAGCGTGATCATCGGCGTCGCGGGCGCTGGTGAAGAGATCAGCACACGGCCCTTCCAACTGGTTACCGGCCGCGTTTGGCGCGGCTCAGCCTTCGGCGGCGCGAGGGGCCGGACCGATGTGCCGCGCATCGTCGACATGTACATGGAAGGCCGCATCAACATCGACGACCTGATCACCCACACGATGCCGCTGGACGACATCAACACAGCCTTCGACCTCATGCACGAAGGCAAAAGCATCCGCAGCGTGGTGGTATATTGATCCCTCGCCGTCATCACGGCCCCCGCGCCGGGCTGACGGCTGCGAGTTAACCCTACCGCCTGAAACATCGCCCCAAATGCTAACCCTCGTCCGGCACACCTTTCGTTCGGGAGAGGTCAGGGCGATGGCGCTGTTCGATATCGAAGTGCGGGGCAAAGGGATTGATCTGCCGTCGGCGGGTGATCCGATCACGGGGCTGCTGGCGCGCCGTAAGGTGCGGGCCAGATCTGAGGGTGATGCCCTGGACAAGCTGAAGCTGGCCCTGACCCGGGAATGGCAGCAGGGCAAATGGCAACGCCGCAACCGCGGAAGCGCGCCTCATTTTGAGGTGGAGAGCCTAACCCGCCTGCCCTGGTGGAAAGCCCCATTCGTGCGGGCACCCAAGCGGGGCTTTGATTTCTACTCGCTGGAAGAAGAGACAAGCGCCAAGGCCGCTTGACGCCAGCGCCGCAGACGCCGACCTAGAGGCACCTTCACCCTAGGAGACGTGTTTGCAGGTCGTACAATCTCACAAAGCGCATGGCGGAACCCTCACGGTTTACGATCACCAAAGCGTGAGCTGTCGCTCGGTTATGCGGTTTGCGGTGTTCCTGCCTCCCGGTGCCGGGGACAATCCCCTACCCTGCCTGTGGTATCTTTCGGGCCTGACCTGCACCTGGGCCAATGTCATGGAAAAAGGCGGGATCACCCGCGCCGCTGCCGAGGCAGGCCTTGCCATCATCGCGCCGGACACCAGCCCGCGCGGCGATAAAGTGGCGGATGACGACGCCTATGATCTGGGCCAGGGCGCAGGGTTCTACCTCACAGCCACAGAAAGTCCGTGGGCACAGCATTATCGGATGGACACCTACATCGCCGACGAGCTGCAGGAGTTGATCGTCGGCACACTGCCTATTGATCGGGGTCGGCAGGGCATCACCGGGCACTCCATGGGCGGCCATGGCGCGCTGACCTTGCACCTGAAGTATCCATCGCTGTTCCGGACCTGCTCGGCCTTCGCGCCGATCTCTGCACCTGCGAGCGTGCCGTGGGGGAGGAAAGCCTTCACAGCTTACCTCGGTACGGAGGAAAAAGACTGGGCCCTCTATGACGCCTCGCAACTCGTCGCGCAAAGGCCTTCGGATGCGCACATCCTGATCGACCAGGGCGCGACTGACCCGTTCTTGTCAGAGCAGCTCGACCATTCAGCATTTGAAGCAGCGGCCAAAGCCGCGGGCCAAGCCTACACCCTCAACCTGCGTGAGGGGTATGATCACAGCTACCATTTCGTTTCATCTTTTATGGACGACCACGTTCGTCACCATGCGGAGTACCTTTAGTCGATGACGACCATCGCTGACCCTTTCACCCTGCCTTGCGGTGCCACACTGAAAAACCGGATCGCGAAAGCGGCGATGACGGAGCAAATTGCCGAGGCTGATGGCAAGCCCAATGCCCGACACGTGCGCCTTTATGAGCGCTGGTCCGAAGGCGGCGCGGGGCTGCTGATCACCGGCAATGTGCAGGTGGACCGCAAGCATCTTGAGCACCCCGGCAACATCGTCATCGAGGCCGCCCAAGGTGATGCGCGGCATGAGCAGCTGCGCGCGCTGGCTGAGGCAGCCCAAAAAGACGGGGCTAAGGCGATCATGCAAATCAGCCACGCAGGGCGTCAGACACCGAAAGTGGTCAACCCAGCGCCGTTGGCACCATCCGTGGTCGGATTACAATTGCCCGGCGGCACCTTCGGCACACCCCGCTCCATGACCGCCGCGCAGCTGGGTGATGTGGAGTCCCGCTTTGCCTACGCTGCGCGTATCGCTGCACAAACCGGCTTCGCCGGAGTGCAGGTGCACGCGGCGCACGGCTATCTCCTCTCCAGCTTCCTCAACCCGCGTGCGAACTTGCGCCGGGACCCCTATGGCGGCAGCCTTGAGAACCGGGCGCGGCTTCTCTTGAAAATCGTTGAGCGGATCCGTGCCGAGGCGCCGAAGGACTTTATCCTGTCGGTCAAGCTGAACAGTTCCGACTTCCAAAAAGGTGGTCTGACCACGGAGGATTCGCTGACGATTATCGGCTGGCTGGCCGAGAAGGGTGTAGACCTGATCGAAATCTCCGGCGGTAACTACGAACAGCCCGCAATGATGGACCTTCAGGGCATCGAGAAGAAGCACGAGGAAGAGAAAGCCGAAAGTACCAAGGCGCGCGAAGCCTACTTCCTTGAATTTGCCGAAGCTGTCCGTGCACAAAGCAAAGTACCGCTGATGGTCACCGGCGGCTTCCGCACGAAAGACGGCATGAACGAGGCGCTGAGCAGCAACGCCTGTGACCTTGTCGGCATCGCTCGTCCCCTGTGCGTGCAACCAGCTTTGCCTAATGCTCTCCTAAGCGGAGAAGCAGACAGCGTTCCTGCGTACGAGAAGCGTCTTCGGATTGGGCCAGGCCTGCTGGGCCCGCAATCTCCGGTCGGTATTGTGAAGGTGCTCAACGGCTTCTCGGTGATGGCGTTCTTCTACACCAACATTGAGCGGATGGCCGATGGGAAAGAACCTCTCGAAGAGATGAGCATCTTCCCTGCGTTCATCCGTGGACAGATGGCCACGGCCAAGAAAGCGAAGGCCCTGACGTGAAGATAGACCCCTTAAGCCCCATTCTCCTGAACCAGCCCGAAGTGCTGACCGAGCCAGAAGATGTCGTGGCACGGCTGGAAAAGCTCTATACGGAGCAAATTGCGGTCGTTGCTGATCGCTTTGAAAAGTTCGCAGACGGCTCACTCGAACCCGGCGACCCCAACCACGCTGTCTATCCCGCGATCGAGGTCGAAGTACCTGCCGAGCGGGCGACGCTGACATCCAGCCTCGCTCTGGGTCGGGTGTCGCGGCGGCATAACTTTGCCACGACGATCACTCATCCGACGCTGTTCTCGAAGTATTTGATCCGACAGCTGACGAAAATCAAGAAGCGCT
>JBCCTF010000213.1:0-4620 GCA_039198765.1 Pseudomonadota bacterium | reverse complement strand
GGCCTGCGAAGAATGCACCGCCGTCGCGCACCTCCGCGGGGAGGACGTTCATGCCTGGGGAGCCAATGAAATGGCCGACGAAGGTGTGTGCTGGGCGTTCGAATAGCTCAACCGGCGTGCCAATCTGCACGACCTCACCCAGCTGCATGACGACGACCTGATCCGCGAAGGTCAGTGCCTCCGTCTGGTCGTGGGTTACGTAGATCATCGTGGCCTTCACGCGCTGATGCAGCTCCTTCAGCTTGGAGCGAAGCTTCCATTTCAGATGCGGGTCGATGACGGTGAGAGGCTCATCAAACATGACGACGTTCACGTCATCTCGTACGAGCCCCCGCCCCATGGAAAGCTTTTGCTTGTTGTCGGGCGCGAGCCCTGCAGCGCGGCGGTCCAGCATGTCAGTGACCTCCAGCATCTCTGCGATTTCAGCCACGCGCTGATCGATCTTGGCCTGGTTCACGCCGCGGTTTTTGAGCGGGAAAGACAGGTTTTGCCGGACCGTCATCGTGTCGTAGATCACTGGGAATTGAAAAACCTGCGCAATGTTGCGCTGGTCTGGGCTCAGTTCCGTGACATCGGTCTCATCGAATAAAATGCGTCCCTCAGAGGGCGTCAGCAGCCCGGAGATGATGTTGAGCAAGGTAGACTTGCCGCAGCCCGACGGCCCAAGCAGCGCATAGGCCCCGCCGTCTTCCCAGGCGACATCTATCTCTTTCAAAGCGTAGTCATCTGCGCTTATCGGGTTCGGCATATAGGAGTGCCGCAGGTTTTGGAGCGTTATCTTAGCCATGTCTTCTTCTCACGCTGCACGGTTTCCGTCCGGCGCGAAGTAGAGGCACGCGGATGGGTCCATGTAAAAGGTGTGCGCCTCGCCAATGCGATAGGAATGGGTCCCGTGGGCAAGAGAAACCCAACCGCGACCGTCCAGGTCAAAATGCGCCGAGGATTCAGACCCGCTGAGTTCGGTGACACCGACATTGCCGGTAATACGCACCGTGGCCTTTGAGGTTTCGATCGGCAGGATGTGGTTAGGGCGCACTGCTACTGTGTATTCACCGTCAGACAAGCCCGCAGCGTCGCCCGCAGCCCAGCTTGCCTCACCCATCGTGAAGACGTCGCCCTTCTTCTGCACCGGCGCCGCATTAATCGGCGGGTCAGAAAAAATCCTTGCGGCGGTCAGTGTCGTCGGCGCGCGGTAGATATCGGCGGTTGTGCCGAACTGGGCGACGCGACCATCCATCATCAATGCGGTTTGTCCGCCCAGCAGTAGAGCCTCTTCGGGCTCCGAGGTCGCGTAAACGACAATGGCGCCGCGACCTGCGAAAAGTTCGGGCAGAAGCTCGCGAAGTTCTTCGCGAAGCTTGTAGTCCAAGTTTGCCAACGGCTCATCCAGGAATACCGCCTTGGAGTCTTTGGCAATGGCGCGCGCCAAGGCGCACCTTTGCTGCTGCCCGCCAGACAATTCGTGAGGTTTTCGTTTTAGCATCGGCCCAAGCTGGAGGATATCAGCAGCCTCTTGAACGCGTCCCTCAATCTCGGATTTGGACATGCCTGCGACCCTGAGCGGGGAGGCAATATTGTCGAAGACGTTCATATGCGGGTAGTTCACGAAAAACTGGTGCACCAGGCTGATCCGTCGGCTCTGTGTGCTAAGCTTTGTGACGTCTTCGCCATCCATGAGCATCGTTCCAGAAGCTATGGGATCAAGGCCAGCCATCAGCTTGATGAGCGACGTTTTTCCAGCGCCCGTTTCCCCTAGAAGCACGTTGAAATGCCCCGTTTCGAGCGTCAGGGTAGTCGGCTTGATATGCGTCGCGCCCTTCACCACTTTTGTGATGCCGTTGAGTTGTAAAGGCATGAACTTTCCCTGGCTGTCTGAAAGATGCGCTTTGTGCGTTAGGAGGCTGGGGCCTCAGGAAAGCCCCAGCCTTGGTGATCGGCCCGTGGGAGGATCTCTAACGAGCCGGCCGGGAGTTAGTTAGCGCTCCAGCGAGCAACGAGCTCGTCGTAGTTCACTGTTTCACCCTGCGGCTTCTCGTTATCGAGCGGGGGCTTGGCGCCGCCATTCGCATACCAGAACTCGGCGCTCTGCTCTTCGTTCAGGCGGGGGCCGCAGCCACCGTAGACATTCTGAGCTTCGTCCGCGCGCTGCATCCGTGCCATGGTGATATCCATCTCTTCAGCGAGGCGATCCATGGCTTCCTGCGGCGTGAAGGCACCGGAGTTAACGTCACCGATCTGCTGCCACCAAATCTGGGCGAGCTTCGGATAATCCGGAACGTTCACACCCGTCGGCGACCAAGCCACCCGATCGGGCGAGCGGTAGAACTCCACCAGGCCGCCGAGCTTCGGCGCACGTTCCGTGAAGCTCTCATGATTGACAGAGCTGTCGCGAATGAAGGTGAGACCCACGTGTGACTTCTTCACGTCGACCGTCTTCGAGGTCACGAACTGGGCATAAAGCCACGCGGCCTGGGCGCGGTCCGACGGGGTGGACTTGAGGAAGGTCCAAGAACCCACGTCCTGATAACCGACCTTTTGGCCTTCTTCCCAGTACGGGCCATGAGGGCTAGGCGCCATCCGCCAGAGAGGCACGCCGTCGGCATCGACCGTGTTGTTGCCCTCGGACTGGGGCTTCACCATGTCCGCGGTGAACGCCGTGTACCAGAAGATTTGCTGGGCGACGTTGCCCTGGCTGAGCGCGGGCAGCGACTGATAAAAGTCAAAGCTCGCGGCACCTGGAGGCGCGTAGTTGCGCAGCCATTCGTCCCATTTGCGGATCGCGTAGACAGCCGCCGGGCCGTTGGCTGCACCGCCGCGGGATACGCTCGCGCCCGCCGGGTTGCAGGAGCCTGCTTCCATACGGATGCCCCACTCGTCGATGGGCACACCGTTGGGCTCACCCTTAGAGCCAGCGCCCGCCATGGAAAGCCACGCGTCGGTCATGCGCCAGCCTAGGTCAGGGGCGCGCTTGCCGTAATCCATGTGGCCATAGATCGCGACACCGTCGATTTCTTTGACGTCGTTAGAGAAGAACTCCGCAATGTCCTCATAGGCAGACCAGTTCACAGGCACGCCGAGGTCATAGCCGTACTTCGCCTTGAAAGCGGCCTGGTACTCTTCGTTGTCGAACCAGTCCTTGCGGAACCAGTAGAGGTTGGCGAACTGCTGGTCGGGCAGCTGATAGAGGTCGCCGTCGGGCCCAGTCGTGAACTGCGTGCCCATGAAGTCGTCGAGATCCAGCGTCGGCGACGTCGTGCCAGCCCATTCGCCTGCCATCATATCCGTGAGGTTGTAGGCGAGCTGAAGACGCGAATGCGTGCCGATCAGGTCGGAGTCGTTGACATAGCCGTCATAGAGGTTCCGCTTCGTCTGCATTTGGGTCTGAACCGCCTGCACGACTTCGCCTTCGCCAAGGATCTGGTGGTTGACCTTGATGCCGGTGATTTCCTCGAACGCCTTCGTCAGGACCTCGGACTCATAGCCGTGGGTCGGGATGCCCTCGGAGAGCACATTGATTTCCATTCCTTCGAATTGCGCGGCTGCGTCGATGAACCACTGCATCTCGGCCAGCTGCTCATCTTTGCTCAACGTCGATGGCTGAAACTCAGTATCGATCCAGCGCTTCGCGGCAGCCTCGTCAGCATATGACGGTAGTGTTCCCGCAATCACAGCGGAGGCTGCAACTGCGGAGAGAAGATACTTTCGCATCTTGTCCTCCCATGTGTTGTTTCAGGCTTATGGTGCCTGGCTATTTTGCTCGCAGAGCGGAAGCTCCACGTCAACTAAAAAATTAGTAGATATTTTTCTTTTTATTATCAGTATCCTAAAGAGGTGCCGCCCAGGGAATCAGCGGCTACCAGGATCTTTGTGCAAGGCTGTTGATCTCATTAATTCGCTCAAGATTTACGACGGTAGAAAGCATGATGCGTTCGTGGCTCCAGTCCCCTGCGGTGCCGAAGGAAACAGCCATCATGAGAATGACAGCCGTAAGGCCCACTGAGGCGATCCCAGCGAGCATGCGGCTCTCTTTCGCGGGGTCATCGACGTGGGCTGCGATCTCTTGGATGCGCGATTTCAGCATGCTCTTGCGTGGCGCCCACGGCAGGGATCGCCCAATGAGCGGCACTCCGAAGGCCCGGGGCACCCGATTCTCCGCCGCCAAATGGCGTCGAGCAGTAGCCAAAAGACGGAGAGAATAATCCCGTGCCGACATGCGATCCCGCGCGAGAAAAGCTCGGTCACAGGACAGTTCAGCTAGGTTACGCATGCGTCCAGCAATGAACCAGTAGCCCGGATTGAGGATCAAGAAGGGAGAAACAAGAGACAGCACAATCTCCGCATTCACATCACCCTGGCGGATGTGTTGAAGCTCATGGCCCAAGTACATGCGGAATGCTTCGCGATCACGGCAGACATCGGCGGGTAGGACTACGATGTATCTAAATACCCCGCGGGTTGAGAAAGGCACTGTGACATGGGATGACGCGACAACCTTGAGGCGCGACGTGGTTCTTAGCATGCACCCGTCATCAAGAGATCGTCTGATGCGGCAATAGTTGATCGCAAGATACCCAAGTCGCGCAACAACCACAGTGGAAAACAAGCCAAGGAAACCCACGG
>JBCCTF010000212.1:0-4667 GCA_039198765.1 Pseudomonadota bacterium | reverse complement strand
TTGCCAGAATGTCGCGCTCCTGGCGCAGCTGGCGGTTCTCCCGGCGCAGCCGATGTAGCTCGTCGCGCTCGGCGCAGCTGAGCACGTCCGCGCGGCGGCCGTCATCACGCTCGGCCTGCTTCACCCAAGAGTGGATCGTCGCCGCGCAGGGCTCGAACTCCTTCGCGAGCTCGTCGATGCTGCGCCCCGCGCGATGCAGCGCCACGATCTGCTCCCCGAGAGCCGCAGGGTACGGGTTCCTCGTTCTCGGCATGCAGACACCTTCCGTTCAAAGCCATTCGGTGTCCACGAAACCGGGGGAACCCCAACTCCAGGCTCATGCGCTGTACTTGGCTGTGGTCAGAGGCGCTTCCGTTCTTCGCACTATACTAAACGCGTCATAACCTCATGCCTGACAAATCGATCCATGCAGGCGAGACTCGCGGCAGCGATAGTGCTCTCGAGCTCGCTTGCGGAAGCTTCGGCAGGGCAGTCAACCACCAGAGCATGGGTCACAGACTCGACGATGCCAAAGACCCCAGCCATCATCGGCTGTACTTCGCGTCTGCGATCCAGATGCGGCAAGAGATCCGCGAAGCGCTCCTCGGTCGCGCAGAAAAGCGCATTGTGGCCCAAGGACTGTGGGCAAACCGCCTTAGAAGATCCGATGGACAGCTTCGGATAATCCACCGTTAGCACCCGATGCAGGCGGGGATTTGTCAGATGCTCGTCTATGTTCGCTCGGATCATCCTGGTGAGCAGGTCCTCCACCGTTGCACCACTGGGCGCCTGCGCCGCCGTCTCCAACGCGCGCAAAACACGTGACCCGTGCTGCGCACGCAGTGCGTCCGCGATGGCCTCCTTGTTGGCGAAGTACTGATAGAGAGTGCCAATCGACACGCCTGCCCGCTCGGCGACTGCGTTGGTGGTCAGCTTGCGGGGGTTCTCTTCCACCAACAGCTCGGACGTAGCCTGCAGGATGGCGTCCACCGTGAAGGCCGACCGCTTCTGTGACGGCATTCGGCGGTTGGTTTTGGCTTTCGGCATTGGGCTCGTCTCCGCCAAGAACGTTGTTCTTTGTGCGCCAGAGATGGGGTGCCAACCTCGTGTTCAAGGGTCGTAGTGCGTCCTTCAACCTGAGCTCCCCAGCCTAGCCTGCGATCAAGCTATTGAAATCATTTGGATACTCTGTGGCTGAAACGCGATGTGTCGCTCAGGTCGGCAACAGCATCTCTCGCTCCACCAGAGACCCTGCCGCGCAAATGGCACAAACATGGAGCGCTCAGATGACCGTGACGCAGAACGCCATCAAAGCCACCGCAGTCTTCCTGCGGGAATGGGCACGCAACCCGCTGGAAGTTGCGGCGGTCACGCCATCGAGCACTGGATTGGCTCGATTGATGGCGTCCGAAATCTCATCGGAGACCGGACCGGTTCTGGAGATCGGCCCCGGTACAGGTGCCTTCACGGCGCAACTCCTGGCGAACGGCGTGGCGCCCCAGGACCTGACGATGCTGGAAAAGAACTCGTCCTTCGTACGGATGCTTAAGCGAGAATTTCCCGCCGTCCGAGTCGTCAACACGGACGTAGCCGAGGTCGATCTGACCACGCTGACCTGTGGGCGGCCCTATGGCGCCGTCGTCAGCGGCCTCGGCCTGCCGTCGATGGAGCAGCGCGTGGTCGCCGGGATGCTGCGTCGGATCTTTCAGCACATGTCCGGGGACGGCGCTTTCTATCAGTTCACCTATGGCCTGCGGTGTCCGGTGCCGGCCCGGCTGATGCGGGCCCTTGGGTTACGGACCGAAAAGCTGGGCAGCATATGGTGGAACTGCCCGCCTGCCGCAGTCTATCGGATAAGCCGGGCTGCGGGGCACAGGCGTGGATCCGCTCGTTCTTGGCGATCTTGATCAGCGTTTGACCCGGCCACGGCAACCCAAAAGCTGAGCAACGGACCACAGAGTCCAAAATACGTCGATTTTCTAATGGGTTAAGGCGCTGTCGAACGCGAGTACCCGTCGCGGCACCGGCGTCCAATCTAGATCCGCACACCTGCTGGAACGAAGGACACCCCAATGCAGCACCCTGTGCGCCCGCGTCGTGTGACCGCCTTTGTCGGGACCATGGCGTGGCTTCTGTCGACATCTGCTGTGGCCCAAGAGAATTTCATCGCGGTCGGCATCGGGATCGAGCCTGAGTTCCTTGGCTCGGAAGACATGAAGCTGACCCCCGTTGCAGTAGGGCGCTACGATGCCGGGCCTGTCGTCTTCGAGAGCCGAGGCATCGGTCTGGCCTTTGACGTGGTGAGCCCTCTGACCGACGGCACGTTCGCGGCGGGCCCGATTGTCGGCTATCGCTTCGGCCGGGACGACGTGGACAACGCTGTTGTGGATGAGTTGGCAACAGTAGATGGGTCGTTCGAGATTGGCGGGTTCGCGCGGTACAGTTTCCTCGACGTGGTGACTGGCGGGGACAGTCTCTCGTTCGAGGTCAGCACCATGTTCGACGTTTCGGACGGACATGGAGGTGTGGTGGTGACACCCGGCGTTTCGTACGCCATTCCGGTCACGGATCGGTTCCGGACATCGCTCGGTTTCTCTGCGAATTACGGCGACGGTAGCTTCACCGACTCATTCTTCAGCGTCGACGCGCCGGGTTCAGCCGCCAGTGGCTTGCCGGTCTTTGACGCCGATGGGGGCTTCTACAGTGCAGGCCTTGCGCTGACCGGCAGCTACCAGGTCACCCAGCGATGGGGTGTTCTGGGCATCGTCCAGGTGGACCGCTTGGTCGGAGATGCGTCGAACACTCCGATCGTCAGTCAGGAAGGCAGCGAGACCCAAGTCTTCGGCGGTCTTGCCATCAGCTACAGCTTCTGAGCGCAGGCGGCTCTCCACGCGTCACAGGAAGGAATACGAGCATGGATGAAACGGATATCGCGCGCCCCCTGACCCGGCGCCGCTTCGCTGGTGGCTTAGCGGCAGCACCCCTGGCCTATGGTGTGATCGCTGCCGCAGCCTTTAGTTCCGCGCGGTCGAAGGAGATCGAGGCGCCGGTCGCCCTGATCACAGGCACCTCGTCGGGCTTCGGCAAAGCCAGCGCAAAGACACTCGCGCGGGCTGGTTTTCATGTGATTTCGTCGATGCGGAACGCGACAGGGAAAAACGCCGCCGCCGCAGCGGAGCTGCGTGAATTTGCCCGTGCAAATGACCTGCGTCTGGATGTGGTCGAGATCGACATCGACTCAGATGAGTCCGTCAACCGCGGGATGGCGGATGCCATGTCGCGGACGGATCGCATCGACGTCTTATTCAACAATGCAGGGATCAATATCCCCGGGCCGGTTGAACTCTCTATGGAGGCAGCACGCCGAAGCTTTGAGACAAACGTTTTCGGGCAGCTCCGTACACTGCGCGCCGTAGCGCCTGGGATGCGGGAACGTCGGAGCGGGCTGATCATACAGATGTCCTCCGGCCTCGGGCGCTTTGTGGTGCCGACCAGTGGGATCTACGCGGCGACCAAATTCGCCCAAGAGGCCATGTTTGAAAGCGCGGCCTACGAGCTGCACCCGTTCGGAGTGGAGGTCGCCATCGTTCAGCCGAGCGACCATGCCACCCAGATCAAACCCAACAGCCGCCGCTACTTTGCTGAGCTGATGGAGAGACTGACCCCTGAGGACCGCGCCCGAGCGGTCGCCTACGCCCAGCACCTGGACGTGACCGAACGCGAGATGCAGGACACGCCGGCGCCGCCGCCGCAGGAGGTCGCTGAAATCGTGCTCGAGCTCGCGACGACCCCGGCGGGACAGCGGCCCCTTCGCCAAGTGGCGATGCCACCCGAGTTGGCAGCGGGCGTGAACGAACTGAACGCCACCCTCGAAGGTGTTCAAACCGCTATCTTGCAGGGCAGCCGGATGGGCGATTGGCTCACGCTCGCGCAGTAGATCGTTTGCGTTCCAGAACGTGGTGGAACCTCGCCGTTGTCGTCGGTGTGGTTCCCAAAGTCCACTTCCGCGCGATTATCCGTTGAGCTCGCTGAAAAAGAGTGTCCGGTGTTTAGGTTTTGGCTGCACGCTGTTGCGCCGCAGCGTTCGTCAGTTTTGGCTTGAAGCCGACCTCTTCTGCAAGGCGAGAGGGACGAGGGATGCGGCGCCTCCGGGCGTCGCTACCGGCCCTAAGCGGCTGGCGGCTGGCGGCACCGTTCTCGCGATCGCATGCCCTGGAGCTGTCATGCGTGTCGAGCGCAGCATCGCTGGCTCGGTTGCGTGGCAATGCGAGATGAAGTCGCTGTGCCGTGACCGTTTTCCACGCGCGATAAAGATATTAGTCTTCGGTGTGACTGGTATCCGATTGGCACTTGAGCCGCATTTGACCGCTGATAAGTCCCCTCATACCAGGTTTGAGGACTGCATGACTAAAAGCACTCGCAAACTGCGGGCCTCGATCAAAGCCATCTTCGAACCTGCAATAGAGCAGGCAGGCTTTGTTGTAGAATACCCAATCTTCCGAAGAGATGATGGTGACGTTGTGGACGTTGTGGACATCCAACATTGGAAGGAAGGCGGTGCTTTCATCATCAACGCTGCCCGTTTCTCGGAGATCGAGAAGCTTCCCGTTCCGCGCGACAAAATCGCCGTAGGAATGGCACCTTCCCTTAGGCGAGAGAGATTTGGACCAAGAAAGTGCGGACGTTTC
>JBCCTF010000211.1:0-4702 GCA_039198765.1 Pseudomonadota bacterium | reverse complement strand
GTCCACACGCGCTTTGATCTCGTTGAGGAACGCATCGAAGTCTTCGCCCTCGTCCATCTCAATGTTGAACGTGGCGCGTCCTTCGTAGGCGAAGGCGGACATGCGCTTGATCCCGTCCATGTTCGCGACGGTCTCTTCAATGCGGATGATGATCTGCTCTTCCACATCGTTCGGCGATGCACCGGGCCAGGTGACGTAGACCGAGATGCTTTCAGGCGTCACAGGAGGCTGGGCTTCGCGGCTGATCGAGCCGAAGGAGAGGAGGCCAATGATGACGATGAACGCCATCAACAGGTTGGCCGCAACTCCGTTCTTAGCCCACCAAGAAATCAATCCGTTCACAGATTTGCTCCTGTGTCTGCAGCCGTCAGGGCCGAAGCCGTGGCTGCGCTCCGGGTGCTGGCGCTCTCACCGTTCTCATAGAGAGGACGGACACGGGTGCCGACGTTCGAGGTCACAGGGCTGGTCACCAAAAGATCGCCTGGGTCGAGACCATCAGTGGCGACAAGGCCTTCACCAGCCTGGGCCACAATCACCGGTCTGCGTTTGTCTAGGGTATCGTCGCGGGTGACAATGAACACCTGGCCGTCGTCCTGCATCGACAGACGCGGGATCATTGTCGCGCGCGGGATGGTCGGACCCTCGATTTCAGCACCAACGAACAAACCAAAGGCGAGGGGGAAGCCGTCGTCAGCCCCCGCGCCATACGGATCCTCGATCTCTGCAATCGCAGAGATCTGGCGAGTCGAGCTATCGATCGCTGCATCAATGCGCTTGATATACCCCGTCCACTGACGTTCCGCGCCTGCAACGACGGCGGAGAGATGCACCCGCGGCGCGGCTTCAATGTCAGAAGCCTCAAACGCGAAGGGTAGGTTGAGTTTTGCGAGGTCTTGGTCGCTGAGCGGCAGGCGAACCTCCGCAACATCGGTGGCAAACACTTGGCCCAGGCGTGCGCCAGGCGACACATACTGACCCACGTTCGCTTCAATGCTCCGCACACGGCCTGCGAACGGCGCGACGATGCGCGTCCGCTTCAGCGCGAGCTCTGCATCGGCGAGATCAGCTTCTGCCGCTGCAAGGTCCGCTTGGGCAGCAGCCAATTGCGGCTTACGCAGAGCCAGAACCGACGGACCGTCGCTGTTTTCGCCGGCCAGCTCTTTGTAATCGCGAGCAGCAAGGGCAGCTTCAGCCTCTTCCACGGCGAGCGCCTGTTGAGCGCTCGCAACGCGCGCTTTCGAGCGAGTCACAGCAAGGAGGAAGTCAGCGTCCTCAATGGTCAGAAGCGTTTCGCCTGCCTTGAACACACCGCCATTCGCAAAGCTTGGGGACACGGAGCGAATCCGACCCGCGATCTCAGCAGAGAGGATGATCTCCCTCCGCGGCGCAACTTCACCCTGGGTCGTGACCATCAAGGTCATCGGCGCGTACTCAACTTGTTGTACGAAGGCGATCGGCGCCACGAGCTCAGGCTCCACTGTCTCCGGCTTAGGCCGCATGGAGCCGAGCACAGCGATGGCTGCACCAAAGAACACGACGATGCCCAGCGCACCAAGAAGGACAACAAATTTCCGGATCATGTGGGATCTCCTTCACGTGCACGCTTGCCGGACATCTGTGCGGCTTCGGCGAGTTCAGTTTCTTCGTCTTCGAGGACGTAGGGCGCACCCAGGGCCAGGTAGAGGTCCAGGCGATTGGTCAAGCGGGCGCGTTGGGCGTCGATCAACTGACCCTCGGCCTGGATGCGGCGTTGCTGGGCGTTGATCAGATCAAAAATGTTCGTGGTGCCCGCGAGGTACCTGCGCTCTGTCAGGTCTTCTGCCGCGGCTGCCTCTTTGAACGCGAGATCGAGAGCATCCTGCCGTGTGCTGAGCAAACGTTCAGCGGCGATAGCATCTTCCACCTCGCGCCAAGCTGTCAGAGCTGTGTTGGCGTAATCGAAGAGGGCGGCGCGGGCCTCAGCTTTGCGCTGCTTCTCCGTCGCGATCAGCCGACCGCCCTGGAACAAGGGTTGGGTCAGGTTGCCCACGAGGCTTTTGAACAGCTGGTCGAAGTCCCACAGGTCCGCGATATTCGCGACGCTGTTCCGCTCCTGGCGGAAAATGGGGTTGCCGTCGGCGTCAACCTCGCCGGTGGGGACTTGAGCCGGACCGATAGCGTTCTGCGTGACGCCGGCATTGATCGAGAGGCGAGGAAGAAACGCCTTGCGCGCCTCGCTGACCCGTAGGCCAGCAGATTTCAGGCGCGCCTCGGCGGCCAGAACGTCAGGCCGGCGAACAAGCAGCTCCTCAGGCGAGCCGAGTTCAATCGGGCGCTCAGCACCAAGATCCTCCAGCGAGGGCAGTGCCTCGGCGGCCGCGAGGGTTGCCGAGGGGTAGCGGCCGAGGACCACTTCCAATCGGCGCGCAGCCTCCAATTCCTGTTGAATTCGAGTCTGCAGCGCTGCGTCCGAGCTTGCGAGGCTCGACCGCGCGAGACGGAGGTCGAGGCTCGACGAAATTCCGCGCTGATACCGGCGCTCAATGATGCGCAGATTGGCTTGGCCGGTGGCGACGTCACGCTCGGCCAACTGGCGCTGAAGCCGCGCGGCCGTCAGCTCGTAGTGCCCCGAGCTCGCATTCCCTGCCAGCGACAAGCGCGCCGCAGCGAAATCGAGCTCTCGCGCTGCAGCATCAAGGTACGCCGCCCGGGTCGCATCGGTCAGGCGCCCCCAAACATCGAGTTCCCAGCTCAGGTTGAAGCCGGTATTGAACGTGGTCTGAAACTGGTCGCCAAAGTTGATCCCGTTGAACACCTGCGGACCACCCTGGCGCCGTCCGCCAAGGTTCGCGTCGATCGACGGCAGAAGCCCGGCGCGGGCCACGCGGGCCTGATTGCGTGCAGAAGCGACCCGCTGGCCCGTGGCCTGCAGGTCAAAGTTGCTCCGAAGCGCCTCGGCAACCACCGTCTCCACGCGCGGATCGTTGAGGTCGGACAGCCAGTTGTCCGTGACTGCGCCGCCGCTTTGCGTGTCGGTCACCGACGCCCAGCTGGTGCGATCAGCCTCGATTGGCTCAAGCGCCTCCTTAGGTCCCGGCGTGGCGCAGGACGCAACAAGGACCATGGCTGCGACAGCCGGTCGCGCTATTTTGGCTTGCGCCATGCGGGCACCTCTCACGGACTCGTCTCGTTCTTTATCGATAAACATTGAAAATGTGGAATCCATTTCAAGGTGCGCCGAAAAGTTTTTTCATGCGTATCGCCTTGCAACGGCTTGTTTTGCGTTGCATCGCGGAAATTGCCGCACGCGTGGCGAGTGCGCACGGCCTCGCCCTGACTTGAAAAGGTTAACGAAGAAGGGATGGAGGCACCACCCGGAATCGAACCGGGGTACACGGATTTGCAATCCGCTGCGTCACCACTCCGCCATGGTGCCTCGGAAGGCGGGGCATAAACGCTTGGATCGCGCGTCACAAGCACGAACCTTGGCGTTGGCGATCTTTCTCTTCTCAAGGGCGGGGGAGCGGTTTAACTGCAAGACTTTCGCTCAGGTTTGAGGGACAGGAGTACGTCGTGGACACAGCAAAAGCGCGCCAGCACATGGTCGACAGCCAAGTGCGCCCGAACAGCGTGACCAGCATCCCTCTCCAATCGGCCATGGCCCGCATTCCGCGAGAACGTTTCGTTCCTGCCGACCGCAAGAACATCGCTTATGCCGAGAAGGATCTCAGCCTGTTTGAGGGCCGTTGGCTCCTCAAGCCGCGGGATTTCTCTAAGCTTATCAACGACGCACATATCAAGACCACGGATATCGTGCTCGATGTGGCCTGCGGTTACGGCTACTCCTCCGCTGTGATTGCCGCGATGGCAGAGGTGGTCGTTGGTCTCGAAGAAGAGAGTACGATTGTCGATGGGGCGACCGAGCGGCTGGCAAGTCTCAACCTCGAGAACGCTGTGGTGGTCGAAGGCTCGCTGGCCGATGGCTACGCGAAGCAGGCACCCTATGACGTGATCATCATTGCTGGCGGCGTTGAAGCCGGCCTCGATCCACTTCTCGCTCAACTCAATCCCGATGGCGGACGCCTCGCGACGATCATCCAGGGTGACCGAGTGAGTACCGCGACTCTGTTCACGCGCTCAGGCAACGCGGTGGGCGAGCGGGCCCTGTTCGAAGCCCATCCGGCGGGCCTCATTCCAGCCTTTAAAGCGCCACCTCAATTCCGCTTCTGAGGAAAAAGTTGCGACAAAAACCACAGCTAGAGCGTGTATCCTCTTGCCGAGTGAACCGAACGCTCCGATGGTTTCCGCTGAACAACACGCATAAAGGGTAGCGTCATGGCCGCCACGCAATCCGAACTCAGCATGGACGAAATTCTCGCGTCGATCCGCCGGATCATTCACGAGGAAGAAGCGCCTGCTCCTGATGCCCCTCTTCAGCAGAACAACACGGTCGCCCTTGAGGACCAGCGCGGCACAAAGCCGTCGGCTGTCCAACCGGCGCCAGAGGCGACTGACGAGGATGCACCTAAGCCGGTACGCGCGGTCGATCCTGAGAGCGTAAGGCCCATGAAGCTGAACGATCTGCCCGGCGAGAGCGTCAATCCTGATCCCAAACCGGCTTTAGAGACAGTTCAGGAAGCGCCGTCTGCCACACCTGCCGACATCCTCGCTGAAGCTCCTGTGGAAGCGCGTCCGGCCCCTCGTGCGGCCGCTGCAAAAGCCG
>JBCCTF010000210.1:0-4733 GCA_039198765.1 Pseudomonadota bacterium | reverse complement strand
GCGGTCGACCGCGACCTTCCACCTCGAGCATAAAGCGCTCTGGATACGGATCAACTTGCGTCGCGTAGTAGTAGGCAAAGCGGCGCGCCAGCTCTTGGCCTTTTCTCAGTCTTCCGAAACCGTCTACTGGCACCGCGACGGACATCCGGGAGAACACCTCTCCGGAAGGTACACTGTTGATCGACAGGATTTCGCGGCCCTTCATGGAGCCGTTGGCGAAGTAGAGCCGCCCTCCGATGATGGCGATCTCTTCTGGGAAGCCTCGCGCGGTTTCATTCAACGTGCTGGCATAGTCCCCGGACAAGTTGAGGAAGCTATGCGCACATCCCAGCGCCGTGGTCATTGCACCCACGCGCCGGTGGAGCTCAAGCAGGGAGACCTCATCCGGGAGGCGTGTTTTCTGATTTGCGACGAGGACTGACCACTCGCTTTCGTCGATATGTGCGAACGGAGCCGCGTGCTCGGTTTTGATGAGGTGGATGGCGGCCTCGAGGTCTTCGATCGCTTGTGCGCGCGAGATCGTTGGAACCTCCTGCGAAGCAGCGGTCATCGCCGAGGTGCTATACGCCAATGTCAAAACTGCAATCGTGATGGAGGAGAGAGTTTTCATGCTGATCCGCCCTTCTAGCGACGATGTAAGCCTGGCCTCCCGCGCGTGGTGATCAATATTCGTTGGAGAACGACAAATTACGATCAGATTTCTGGGAAAGGTGACGAATATGGCGCTTGATGGGTTTGACCGTCGCATCCTGTCCGAGCTCCAGCACGACAATAGGCAGGCAATGGCGTCGATTGGGGAGGCGGTTGGTTTGTCTGAACCAGCGGTCAGGCGACGTGTCAGGCGTCTGCGCGATGACGGATACGTCATTGCTGACGTCAGCCTTGTGGACCCCCAGCGTGTTGGGATCACGGTCATCGTCTCCCTCCGTTTTGAGAAAGAGAGCCAGGTGACGTACAACCAGTTTAAGGCAGAGATGGCTGAGACCGCCGAGATCACCCAATGCTATACCGTGACGGGCGACGAGGATTTCATCCTGATCGGCCACTTCGCGGACATGGCTGCCTATGACGCTTGGATCAACGAACGGATCCTGACCAACCCTGCGATCTCACGCTCGACAACGAACGTGGTCTATCGCCGGGTAAAGTTTGAGACCGCTGTGCCTCTCGACGAGGGCCTCGCTTAGCCTTTCGGCTTGTTCGCCCAGCCCATCACGGGCTTGAGGGGGAAGGCCCAGGCGATGCCGGCGGCGATGAAGAAGACGAAGTCGATGAAGCCGTTTTCGGGGAGCATGTCCCAGACCCACAGGCAGATGCCGACGTAGAGGAGCAGGAAGGGGATCACGCTGAGAGCGAGGATGAGCTTTTTCGTGCGCGGTTCCATGGCCTCTTTCTCTCACCGTTTGAGGCGCGGCGCGCCGCCGCAAGTGCGCCTCTTGGGTTTTTAAGCGTCTGGGGGGTATAGCGCCCGTGTGCGTACCGTCCAGAACACCGAATTGCGTCCTGTTGCCCTGTGGCTCCTCTTCATGGGGGCGATCATCGCCGTGATGGTCCTTGTGGGCGGGGCAACGCGCCTGACCGATTCAGGCCTCTCGATCACCCAGTGGGACCTTGTGATGGGCACCCTGCCTCCGCTGTCAGCGGCGGATTGGGAGGAGGCTTTCGCCCTCTACAAGCAGATCCCTGAATATGAGCAGGTGAATGCCGGGATGAGCCTGGAGGAGTTCAAGTTCATCTTTTGGTGGGAGTGGGGGCACAGAAACCTTGGCCGGTTCATCGGGCTGGCGTTTCTTATTCCGTATGCTGTTTTTATGATTCAGGGCCGTGTGCGCGGGGCCTTGCGCTGGAAGCTGGGCGGATTGTTCCTGCTGATCTGCCTGCAAGGGGCTATTGGTTGGTACATGGTCGCTTCGGGCCTGTCTGAGCGGGTGGATGTCAGCCAGTACCGGTTGGCGCTGCATCTCTCGACGGCGCTGATCCTCTTTGCACTGATCGTTTGGCAGGGTGTGGCGCTGCTGAAGCCTCGCGGGTTCCTTGGGTCTTCGGATGTAGGGCTGCCAAAGCTTGGCGCTACGCTCCTCGCGGTGGTCAGTGGACAGATCGTTCTTGGTGCCTTTGTTGCCGGTCTGCGCGCGGGCACGGCTTACAACAGCTGGCCCTTGATGAACGGCGACTTTGTCCCCGTCGGCTATTTCGGAGAGGTGCCGCGGTTCCTCGACCTGTTTGAGCGGACTGAAGCTGTCCAGTTCAACCACCGCACGCTGGCTTATGTCGTGGCTGCTCTCGCGGCGGTCTTTGTCTGGCGTGCACTGAAGAATGGGCACCGCAGGGTAGCGCTGGCTGTTGGCGGCACTGTTGGGCTGCAGGTGATCCTCGGTATCTGGGCGCTGCTGGCTTACGTCCCGCTCGCACTAGGCCTAGCGCACCAGGCCGGCGCGTTGGCCATTCTCACCGTGATGGTCGTCTCCCTTTACGGGCTTAGCGCCCCGGCCCCGCAGGGGGTTCAGGCAGCTCAGGCTCCTCGAACCCAGGAAGCTCCCGCTGCGGCCTGAGGGCGTCGAGGTCCTCTTCCACCGCTAGGGTGCTGGCTTCGCTCGGCGCATCCATCCGTCTGCTGATCGCTTTGCGCGGTGCATCCACGGCATTGGCCAGCGCGCTCCAAGCCACCAGGTGCAGGCGATCGTCCTCACTCAACACAGCGACGATGCCGTCGCGGAGCAGGCCGCCGAAATTGCCGCCCTCGACAAGGATCTGCTTGGGCAGAATGACGATGCCGTCTTCGTCGAAGATTGTCACCGCCTCACCGCCGACCAGCAGCTGGCCGTTCTGGACCGTCACGCCGACGAACTCTTCTGCTGTTTCAGCGATACCTTGAACGTCCGCACCAAGGCCTGCTGGGACGTCACCGCGAAGGTTGAGGAGCTCTGTCTCTGTACGGACGAACAGCGCTGACGACGTCTCAAAGCAACGATCTGCGCCCGAGATGCCCTCGATCATCCGGATCGGCGCTCCGTTCGGCGCTTCGGGGGAGACGGTGAAGCCCGCCGCCTCGCCTCCGCTGGTGATGACCACCGCTTGGTCCGCCGAGACGCAGAGGTCCACCACGCGCTTGTCGATCGACCACGTTCGCTCCGCCTCAGCGAACTGCTTGTCCAGCTCGACGAGTTCAATCCGGCTCAGGCCCGTCGGCTCAGGCACAAATTGGAGCGCCCGTCCGTCGGTTCCGAAGGTGTAGACGCTGGCGAGTTTGGTTGCCGCCAGCCGTTCTTCGCGAAGCACCGGAGAGAGGACGCCAAGATAGTTCCCGTCGACCTGAATCATCTGAACGCCTGCCTGCCCATTGGCCGCAAGGATGCGTCCCTGGAAACCTAAGGGTACCGCCTCCACCGCAGCCAGGTCGGTCACCTCTCCCTCGAACGAGCCGAGGGTGATCGACACAGAGACCTCGAGCGTCGTCGGCCCAGTCTCCTCGATGACTTCCTCAGCGGGAACCTCCTCCGCCTCAGGCGCGGGCTCTCCACAACCAACAAGAACGAGCGCCAGCATCGAGCTAGCAAGCAGCAACGGGTGTTTCATGGGGCGAGTCCCTAGGATGGAATGCGATTGCGCGCCGCATAAAAGCGAAGTGTTGAGAGAATGGCCAGCGACGAAAAACCAAGGCCAAACAAGGGTATCCGAAAAATGCGGTAACATCATACCGCATATCCAAGCCTCTGAAAGCGTTTTGCTTTTTCGGCGCCTCTTGACACCTTCGTGCAGATGTTGAACAGGGCGCGCTTCGTATTCACACTTGGATAAAGGGGACGCCCGATGCAAACCGACGCTTCGCGCACCTACAACACCAAGCCCGCTGACGTGGAGAAGAAGTGGATCCTGATCGACGCCGAGAATCTCGTCGTTGGCCGGCTCGCTTCGTTCATCGCCATGCGTCTGCGCGGCAAGCATCTACCGACCTTCACACCGCATGTCGACGATGGCGACAACGTCATTGTGGTCAACGCTGAGAAAGTGGCCTTCACCGGCCGCAAGCGCACCCAGCAGACCTACTACTGGCACACCGGCTATCCGGGCGGCATCAAATCACGGACGGCGGACAAGGTCCTCGATGGCCGCTTCCCGGAGCGTGTTCTTGAGAAGGCTGTGCAGCGCATGCTGCCGAAAGAAAGCCCGCTCGCACGGCGCCAGTTCAAAAACCTCCACGTTTATGCGGGTCCTGATCATCCGCACCAGGCGCAAAAGCCTGAGACCATCGACGTGGCGGCCCTCAACCCCAAAAACACCCCTCGCGGCTAAGGACTATAGACGATGAGTGAGACCCAAGGCCTCGATAGCCTGAAAGACCTCGCCGAAGACGCAGGCGTTCCGACCACTGATGATGCCGCCACCGAAGAGGTTGTGCTGGCTGAACCCAAGATTGACGAGCTTGGCCGTTCCTACGCCACCGGCAAGCGGAAGACCGCTGTTGCCCGTGTTTGGATCAAGCCGGGTTCGGGCAAGATCATCGTGAACAAAAAGGACTACACGGAGTATTTCGGTCGTCCGGTTCTGCAGATGATCCTGCGCCAGCCGCTGGAAGCTGCTGAGCGTCTCGACCAGTTCGACGTGTACTGCACGGTCAAAGGCTCTGGCCCGTCTGGTCAGGCCGGTGCTGTGCGCCACGGTATCAGCCGTGCACTGACGTATTACGAGCCGGGCCTGCGCCCCGTGCTGAAAAAAGGCGGCTTCCTGACCCG
>JBCCTF010000209.1:0-4768 GCA_039198765.1 Pseudomonadota bacterium | reverse complement strand
TTCTCACGGCCCCAATAGTCGAAGACTTCCCGGGCCATCGTGTCGTCGCCGTCTAGAACCATTGCGTTGAACGCGATCGCTTGGGCTGGGCTCATCTCTCCGATGTAGATCCGCATGCCGAGCTGATCGGCCAAGCGTTTCACCATCATCAGGTCGAGCTTCTGCGTGTCGGCAAAGCCGTGCATCTCGCCCATCATGATGAACTGCGCCTCGGTTACTGAAGCGGGCAGGTCGAGGACCAGCGCCTCATCGTTCACATCAAAGCCGTAGCCGTACTCATTGATGTAGGTCTTGGCGGCACCTGCTGAGACGGCGTCCTTCGCCACGGGAATCAACGGTAGGCCGAGCAGCGCTACGATCCCTAGGAGGATCAGAATCCCCAGCCACTTGAAAAATGCACCCATCGGAAGACCCCAAAACTCACGCTACAATAGGAGCGTAGGGCCTCACGCCGCCGTGAGCAAACACTGGAGTCGGCAGTGGCGCGAAGGCTCACGCGGACTTCATGGTGCTGCGCTTGCGCCGGGGGCGGCTTCGGGCTATGCGCGCGGGCTGATCCCTGAATTCGCTGGAGAACCCATGGCGCGTGTCACCGTCGAAGATTGTATCGACAAAGTCGACAACCGGTTCGATCTCGTCCTTTTGGCGGCCCACCGGGCCCGCATGATTGCTTCGGGCGCGGCCCCTGAAGTGGACCGTGATCGCGACAAGAATCCGGTCATCGCCCTGCGCGAGCTGGCTGCCGACAAAGTCACGTCGGACACCATCACCGAGGACCTCGTCACCTCGCTGCAAACGCAGCTCGATGTGGATGAGCCGGACGAGGCAGAAGGCATCGCGGCTGACAAGGCGGACCTGCCTGAGCACGATACGGTGTCAGAAGACGATCTGCTCGCAGCGCTGCAGCAGAGTGGCATGGCTCCGCTCTCGCCGTCCAACAAATGATCCAGCGAGGCTGGCTCCACGCGGTGGTGTTCGCCGTGTTGCTGGCCTCGATGATCACGCTCGCACCGCGGGCGGACAGCTCTTTACTCTGGGTTGCGATCGCAGGTGGCGTCCTCGTGTTGGGTGTCGTTTGGGCGATCCGCGCAGCGAGCCTCATGAACAATGGCGGGGGGTCGCACCATGACCGAGGCGACCAGTGAAACCGCAAAGGTCCAGGGCGCCCCAGCGCATGGTTCGCCGCACGGCGAGACCGCACGCCAGTCGTCTGAGCCGCGTTCGGAGAAAACGCGCGTTTCTCAGGGTGCGGAAACTCAAGATGCGCCGCCAGATCTTTCGCGTGATCCTGAGAAGGGTCACCCGCCGCCACCGGTAGGCAACGCGCCAAAGATCGTCCGCCAGTTCGAGCTGACCGAGCTGGTCCGCGCGTATGATCCTGACCTCGACGAAGATCTCCTGAACCGCGCCTACGTGTTCTCGATGAAGGCGCACGGCGGGCAGATGCGCCAATCGGGCGACCCTTACTTCACCCACCCGCTGTCGGTTGCTGCGATCCTCGCCGATCTGAAGCTCGACCCGATCACGATCGTGGCGGCGCTCCTCCACGACACCGTCGAGGATACCGGTGCGACGATCGAGGAGATTCGCGAGCAGTTTGGCGATGACGTGGCCCAGCTGGTGGATGGTGTCACCAAAATCTCCAAGCGTGAACTTCGCCCGGAGGCGGATGGTAAAGCGGAGAACTTTGCTAAGTTCATCCTCGCCACCAGCCGAGACGTCCGTACACTGCTCGTTAAATTGGCGGACCGCCTGCACAATATGCGCACGCTGCATTATACTCGGCGCGAGAAGCAGGTCCGCATCGCGCAAGAGACGATGGAGATCTATGCGCCCCTTGCGCGGATGATCGGTATCGAGAAGTTCCGTGAGGAGCTTGAGAACCTCAGCTTCTATTATCTGAAGCCGGACGATTACGCGGCGATCACCGACGCCATCGAAACCATGACCGAGGCGTCGGTCAGTGATGTGGTCGCGCTGAGCCAGATCCTGAAGCAGGAGATTCGCGAGGCGGGGATCGAAGCCGACATCTACAGCCGGGAGAAACGGGCTTTCTCCATCTGGCGGAAGATGCAGCGGAAGAACATCCATTTTGAAGAGCTGGCCGACATCTACGCTTTCCGTGTAATTGTTCCGTCTGAGGAGGATTGCTACCGGGCGCTCGGGGTGATCCATCGCAATTTCCCGATGATTCCCGGTGAGTTCGACGACTATATCTCCACGCCGAAGGCCAACAATTATCGTTCGATCCACACGGCCGTTCTTCTGTCACCTGACAAAGATCGCCACGCCCATAAGGCGGAGGTGCAGATCAGAACGCTGGAGATGCACGAGGCGGCCGAGCGCGGGATTGCAGCCCACTGGCGCTATAAGGCGTCTGGTGGCGGCGCAGTGGAAATGTCCGACACGGACAAATACAACGCCTACGAACTTTTACGCCAAACGGTGGCCGAGCTTGAGACGGGTGGTAGTGCGGCTGAGCTTCTTCAGCAGGCGAAGCTCGAGTTTTATCGGGACCAGATCTACACCTTCACCCCGCGCGGCCGGGTCATCAGCCTACCCGTCGGTGCATCGCCCGTCGATTTCGCCTATGCTCTGCACACGGATATTGGCAATGCCTATGCTGGCGCGTCGGTGAATGGTCGGCATGTGCCGAACCGGACGAAGCTGAAGAACGGCGATGTGGTTGAAATCCATAAGGCCAAGGATGCACCGCTTCCCACCGATTGGGACCGTTATGTGGTGACGGGTTCAGCCCGCCTGGGCTTGCGAAAACGGACACGCGCTCTCGCGGCAAAAGAGCAGCACGCTCTGGGTGAGCGTATCGTTCGCAATATTTTCTCCGTGCACGATGTTCCGTACTCGGCTGAGGCGGTGCGTGAGGCGGCGAAGCGCATGGGCTTCCGTGGGCTCAAACCCCTGCTTGAAGCTGTCGGGCGGCTCGAGGTCGAGGACACCAAGGTTCTCGACGAGGTCTATCCGAACCTCCGCGAGACCATCCGTGGACCGAAGAAGGCGATCGATACGGGCGTATCGTATGATCGGCGCGCGATCTCGATTGAGGGTCTGGCGCGCGGTGCAGGAATTGCCCTTGGCAGCTGCTGCAGCCCGCTGCCTGGCGAGCGGATTGTCGGCATCAAGGGCGATGATGGGCAAGTCGTGGTCCACCGGATCGACTGTAAAGTGCTAGCGCAGAAAGCTGAAGAGGATTGGATCGACCTTGCATGGAAGAATGATCCGGATGCGTCCTATGTGGTGGAGGTCGTGGTGACCGTGACCAATCGCACCGGGGCCATCGGCCACATTGGCTCACTGCTCGCCAAGTACGATGCGGACATTCATGACCTGAATGTTGAGAATCGCGAGGTGCAGTTCTCTGACCTGCGGGGTGAATTCGCGGTGAGGGACGCGCGCCACCTGTCTAACGTTTTGACAGCGTTGCGCGGTTCCGACTTTGTCGTCGCCACCGAGCGGCGGGAGGATGTGCAATGAACACGGACGACGTTTTGCAGGTGTTCGAGGAATGCGGGGCGCTGCTCAAGGGCCACTTCATTCTCTCCTCAGGCCTGCATGCGGACACTTATCTCAACAAGGCTCTGGTGAGTCGCTTTCCTCAGCCTACGGAGCGCCTGGGGCGTGCGCTGGGCGAGATGATTGGCACGCTGGATGATCAGCCTACGGCCATCGTTGCGCCGGCCATGGGGGCGATCCTCTTTGGCTATGAGGTTGCGCGCGCCATGGACCTGCCGTTCATGTACACGGAGCGTGAGAACGGTAAGTTCACCTTTCGCCGCGGCTTCGCCCTTGAGCCGGGGCAGAAGGTTGTCGTGGTTGAGGACATCGTTTCCACAGGGCTGTCCGCCCGGGAGTGCGTGGATGCGGTGAAAGAGGCAGGCGGTGAACCGCTTGCGGTCGCGTGCTTGATCGACCGGTCGGGCGGCAAGGCTGAGCTGGGCGTGCCGCTTCTTCCGTTGGCGGAGCTTTCGATCCCAACCTACGATCCAAACGCTTTGCCTGACCATTTGCGAGACGTCCCCGCGGTGAAGCCTGGTAGCCGGGGGCTTGCATGAGCGGGAGCCCCTTTGACGGCCCTGGTCTTCCGCGAGCGGAGCATTTGAAGAGCGGCAATCCAGCCAAAGATGCACCGCCTTGCCGGCTCGGTGTGAACATCGACCATGTGGCGACCATTCGGAACGCACGTGGCGGGCCGCATCCTGATCCCGTCCGCGCAGCACAGCTGGCCGCGGCTTGCGGGGCTGACGGCATCACGGCGCACCTGCGCGAGGATCGTCGGCACATCCGTGATGAGGACATCGAACGTCTGCATACGGAAGTTGACCTTCCTCTGAACTTCGAAATGGCGGCCACGCCGGAAATGGTCGAGATCGCACGCCGGGTTGGCCCCCACGCGTGCTGCCTGGTGCCTGAACGGCGGATGGAGCGCACGACGGAAGGTGGCCTGGATCTCGTGCGGCATGAAGAAAGCCTCGCGCCGATGATCGGGCAGCTGCGCGACGCAGGAATCCGCGTGTCGCTGTTCATCGATCCGATCCGTGAACAGATTGATATGGCGCACAAGCTCGGTGCGCCAGTGATCGAGCTGCATACCGGTGCTTATGCCGAGGCTGCGTTGGCGACGGACAAGAAGGCGTTGACGGAGACTTTTGATGAGCTGCGCATGGGGGCAGAGCATGCCCATAGCCTTGGTATCGAAGTGCATGCTGGTCACGGCCTCACGTTCTTCAACGTCCAGAACATCGCCGCGATT
>JBCCTF010000208.1:0-4773 GCA_039198765.1 Pseudomonadota bacterium | reverse complement strand
GTGAGCGAAGAATGGCCCGGCGCGGATCGAGCCTAGGCGGTGCAAATCCGCTCAGCCGCTCCTAAATGGCCAAGAGGCGGAGAGAGGAAGTCGGCGGTGAAGAGTGTTTTAGGCGGGGCCTTGTGGGTCAGTTTGGTGGCAGCAGGGGCAATCAGCACCGTCAGTGCGCAGGATGACGTCAAGCGCTTGAACACCACCCAATGCGGGGTCTTCATCTTCGTTGAGGTGAGCCGGGACAAAAACCCTGACGGGACCGACGCTGGCCCAGAGCTCGAAGAGGGCGCAAACACGCTCTCCTTCCTCTACGACACTGGCGCAGGCTTCACCGTTGTCGACCCCGATGCCCTGGAGGAATTGACAGGCACCCGGGTGCAATCAGGCAAGCGGGTCAACATCACCAACGCGCGCTCGGGCGATGCTCAGTTCACGTCGTTCCCCACCCAGGTGCGCGATCTTGATCGTTTATCCCTCGCGCTGGGGCGGGAGATCGATGGCATCCTGGCGCATGACGCATTCCGAGGCTTCGTCGCTGATCTCAATTACGAAGACGGAACCATCACCCTCACCCGCGGCTCCCTTCCGCGCCCCAACCGCAGGGACATCTTCAGCACGAAGGGTAAAGATGACCGGCCATGGATCCGCGTGAATTTTGCAGGCCGTACACGGAAGGTTTTGATCGACTCCGGCTCCTCGGGCAGCTTCTCCGTCAATGACATTGAGAAGTTCTCCCTGACGACCGAGCCGGTCCGAACAGGATATTCCGTCCGCTACAGTTCAATCGAGGACCGACTGGGGGGGCGCCTCGACGGTGACGCTAGGTTTGGCGACTTCACGCTAGAACAGCCCATGCTTTCGAATGTTCCGGGATCGGAGCTTTTTGGCGGTCGCGTCCTACGTCATTTCAATCTCAGCTATGATGCCGACAACCGGCGGATCCGCTTCACACCTCGCAAAGGCGCAGAGATTCCTCCCCCGCCGTCAGCCATGACAGGCGGCTTCCACTGGGTCCCGAGTAACGGCGAGCTTGAGGTCAAGAATCTCATCGAGGGCTTCGAGAACGCACACGGAGGAATCGAAGTTGGCGACCGTGCTATCGCGGTGAACGGAACCCCAATGGCAGAGCGTGGCTGCAGCAATCCTGATAAGACGCCTGAAAGCTACGAGCTGACCATAGCTCGAGGAGAAGAGACCTTGGGCTTCACGATCACGCCCCAGGTTCTCATTCCCTGATCAGGTGAACTACGCTGCCGAACGGGACGAGCGCTTCGGGAGCAGCTCAACAGTACCCTGATCTTCAAGCTCAGACTGCGCCTCATACATCAGGCCGCCGATGATGCCAGCAATTGCCATCCGCATCCCCTGCTCGGTCGAGTAGTCGCCGTTGATCTGCGTCTTGATCAGGATGTAGCCGATGAACCGGGCCACAAGCTCCGCATCCGGATGTTCCGGGTTCCGCCAGAACGAGTCGATCGGCCCCTGGTGAGTCATGCCCTCACCATCGTAGAGCGCTTTGCCCAGGCAAATGGTTGGGCAACCCATCTCCACCGCGGTCAGACCCGCTGTCGAGTTGATGGTGATCGCGCCGCGCGCCATCGGCAGGATCTGGCCAAGCACACCGCCGTCCACATAGACTACGCGATCAGCGACGCCGTAGCGCTCCGCCGCCTCGGCAATGCGCTTACGGTGATCATCAAGGTCATGGTCCAGCGGGTGTGCCTTCATCACGAGCTTTGCATCTTCCGGCGCGTGGGCCGCAAAGCTGCAGATCGTGGCGTCGCAAAAATCACCGAGCGAGCGGAACCGCGAGTGCTTGTAGATCTGGCTGTCGCCAGGCCGCTGCAGAAGCACGACGTAGAAAGGACGACGGGAGTCCATGACACCCTGAAGCTGTTTCAGTTGCTTCCGTCGCGCACCGAGCCGATTGCGGACGTAACGCCGGCTATGGCCGACACACTGAAGCCATGGCGGGAAGCTGAAGGCGTTCCGATATTTCGGAAACGCGAAATGCCAGAAGTAGAGCGCGAGGTTCGCAACGGTTGTCTGAATGACGTAAGCCCGGGTGTGCTTCCCCGTCGGGGTGGCGATGCTCTTCCGAGAAGCGAACAGCGCCGGGAACGTCCGGATCGACTCAAACTCACGCAAAAGTGAAGAGTTGGCGTTCACGCCACCGCGCTCAAACGTAATCCAGTGCGGCCGCAGATACCCCTGCTCCGTCACATAGACCCGAATGCCAGCGGCCTTGGCGACCTCGGCCGCACGGCGGTGATACACTTGGCAGTCTGAGTGCATAATCACGTCCGTGATCCCGCGCTCAGCAATCAAACGCTCGAGCCAGTAGCCCCAAGCCTCTGGCGAGCCTTTGTAAGCGATCGCCGGCACACCGCGTCGCCAGCCCCAACGGTCAGCGCCGTTGAGATTGACCTTGGTCACCTCAGCCCCAAATCCGAGAAGCTCCTCAGCGAGCCGGTAGTAGAAGAGGCCAAACGGGCCCTGCAGAAGCAAGAATCGCCGCCGTTCGAGGTTCCCCTCGCGGTCCTGCTGTCGGCCTGAGGTGGCCGAAGCACGCTGTTCGATCAGCTGATCCATCAGTCGAGCAAGTCCCCATTGGCAACGGCAGAACGTGCGGAAATGAAATCCCTCTCAGCGACATCATTAGAGCGTCGGGTAAAGCACGCCTTAATCGCTGCAGTGCAACATAGCCTGTGAATTAACCACACTTCAAGCGCGTAATTCGCCATAGACGCTATCAAGTCGCGCCCGCGCTTGAGCACCGATGCGCGCGGGTGCGAAATTCTCCCTCATTCGCACCTCTGCCCTTCCCCCGATTCGAGTGCGCAGCGTGCGATCTCCCACCAATTGGCGCAGCGATTCCACCGCCGCCTCATGGTCAGGCTCAGCCCAATGCTGGCCCGCAGCGAACGGATAGTCGCCTGGCGCGAGCGGTTGAAGTGAAAATGGCAACAGAATGCTGTTGCTCTCATCCATGAAGTCAACGTTCCCCGACCACCCGGTCGCAACCACAGCTTTGCCCGCCGCCATCGCCTGGGCGATATTGAGCCCAAACCCCTCAGACCGGTGGGGCGAGAAGAGAATATCCGTCGCCGCGAACAGATCACCCATGGCCTGCTGATCAAAAACCGCGTGCTTAACGACCACCCCAGGCGTCCGCGCCGCCTCAACAAAGAACTTTCGTGCGAGCGGCGAGTCCACAGGCCCATGACTTTTGAGGATAAGCTTCACGCCGTCCCCATCCGGATCGGGAAACGCATCACGAAAGGCTTGAAGCGCGCCCAGCGCATTCTTCCGGCGCAGGAACGAGCGGGTGTCGAAAACCGTTGTGATGACCGTTTCATCTTCGTGCAACTGGAAAGAACTCTGCGCTCGCGTCTTGTCGCCCGCTGGCGATAACACCGGATGGGGCACCACAGTCACTGGTTTATCCGTTTGCGGACGAATAGAATCTGCAACGAAGCGGCTGGGAACCCAAACCTCGTCAAGTGCGTCAAGGGCGCCGCTCCAATCTTGAGGGAAGTGCGGCAACTCCCAAGCCCAGTATCCAATTCTATACCGTCCACAGATGAGTTTACTCGGCAGTGCACCGAGTGCCTGCTCAGTCTGATCCGCGTTCACATGGAGGTAGAGAAAAATCGGGTTTGAAGCTTGCTCGAACGACACCGCAATTGGTTCATGAGAGTTCGTGAAGCCTGGAGCACGAATGACGTGCTGATCCAGTTTTGTCCCAGCCTCAGCCAGAGCTTGGAACGATAGCCGAACGCCCTCTCCGAGACCACTCTCCGTGCGTAAATAGCCAGCAACGAGGACTCCGTTTTGTTGGTCTCGATCGACAGAGCGGTCGACATCTGAAGGCGTTGGAATATCAGAAGGCTGACGATAGTTCGGGATGAGCTGAACTGGAACAGACTCTTGGTCAGCAACATGCTCGGCAAACCAGTCTGCATAGGCCTTTCGCCCTTCTGATCGGCGAAGGTTAAACGCCAGGCGGAGGTCGGCTCGCCCTCTCCAAACCTCATGCATCAGACGGGTGACCGTGGCTCCAGACTGGTCAGGAATGTCATCGCTGAGCGCATTGAAGAACGATGGATCGAATGTAAACAAGATGTCGGCTGCATCACGCGATGCATCGGGCCGTTGTCGCTGATACACCTTTCTCACGGCATTATTGATCGCAACACCATTCGAGAATGTTCCGTACGCATATGGAGTGTCCTTCAGCAGGTCATCATCGAAGAACTTCAGCTCGCTTTGATAATGGTCAAGAAGCTCCTGGGCAGCGCCGATTGAGGCGGCCGAGTAGCGGTTCTGGTGCTTAGAAAAAACGCTAGGGTCATTCCGGTCGACGCCGCTGAAGTGGAATAAGATAAGCGGCATATCGCCTGCCATCCACTGGCCGCCGATAAGCGCAACAGGCCTCTCATGCAGGTTCCAGTAGGCAACGTTGTACCCTTTGTGGCGCAAAATGTCTGTATGCGAAACAAAGGCAGGAGCCATGTCCATAAACTTCTGATCAACAAACAAACCGCCTGGAAGGTTGGATACACATCGCGTCCGCATGTGATCAGCCCACCAGTCGAGAAGGGTGCTCGTTTCAGGTGAGGAACGAAGGGCTGCAAAGCCAAGATTGTAAGCGCCGGTCTGCATGATCCGCCGATCATCAGGATCGTAGCCGTCGTCGAGCGGCGCGAGAGCGTGGGGCGTAAGAATGAGTTCAGCACCCTGATCAAAAGAGTGCCGCAAGGCGTCCAGCGGTCCGAC
>JBCCTF010000207.1:0-4852 GCA_039198765.1 Pseudomonadota bacterium | reverse complement strand
GCCATCGAGATCGCGACCGTCGTCAATGATCATGACATGCACGCGGCCGACCATGCGCTGACCTCGGGCGTGGTGGCAGGTTTGGCAGCGCTCGATGCGGCCGGGCGCGACCCCGCGATCGGAGAGGAGGGCTGGCACCTGCCGACCCGTACGGCGCTGGCCGAGGCTTTCGCGCCCGCACCCGATACCGCGGCCGGCGTGGATGTTGCGATCGCCGCGCTGCTAGCGGCGTTGCCGGATGATGCTGTCGCGACCGTGGACAGCGGCGCGCATCGTATCCTGCTCAGCCAGATACCCTTCGCCCGCTTGCCGCGCCAGTTGATGCAGTCGAGCGGCCTTTGCACGATGGGCTGCGCGCTACCGCTGGCGCTCGGCCATGCCATTGGCGACCGGGCCGCTGGCCGCGATCGCGTCGCCGTCGCCTTCATGGGAGACGGTTGCGCCGAGATGGTGCTGGGCGAGCTTGCCACCCTGCGCGATGCCGTCGCCGAGGGGCGGGCCGCGCCCGTGGTGGTCGTGGTCTTCGTCGATGCCTCGCTGGCGCTGATCGAGATGAAGCAGCGCCGCGACCAGCGCCCGAATGCCGGCGTCGATTACGCTGCGGCCACCGATTTTGCGGCGCTCGGCCGGTTGTTCGGTGGGCATAGCGAGACGATCGATGCGACGATTGATGCCGGGCCGGCCCTGCTGCGCGCGATCGAGGTGGCCCGCGGGCCGGCCGGCTTTGCATTGCTCGCCATCACGCTGCCGCGGCGTGCCTATGACGGACTGATCTGAGCTCGGCTGCATCGCGGCGTGTCGCCGCGATGGGGTGTTTCCGGGGGGGTGCTGGCCTGCGGACGCGGAGCGAACGGTCGGGCCAAGCGTGGTCGGGGGCCCGGCGGGGCGGCTGCGAAAAAAACTCGGGGCGACTTCTGGCCGAAAACTATCGAGGTTCGAGCCGCATGGAGGACTGGCGGGTGCCGCCCGCCGCTAGGCTCAGGACCGATACTTGCTCAAAGCCAGAAGAAGACGGCGGCGGCAAGCGCGATAGCGGAGAGGAAGACCTTTGAGCAGCGGTCGTAGCGGGTGGCGATCCGGCGCCTGTCCTTCAGCCGACCGAAGATGGTCTCGATGAGGTTGCGTCGCCTGTAGCGACGCTTGTCATGCCGTACGGGCTTGTCGCGGGGTTTCCGGCCGGGGGTGAGGGGCGTCCGGATTTGATCCGGTGGATCAAATCAGCCCTGAACGGGGCGTATCCCCTTGTCCTGTAGGCCTTCTCGGAACCAGTCGGCGTCGTAGCCCCGGTCGGCAATCAGGCAGTCGACGGCTGGCAGGGACCCGCATAGCGCCCGCGCGCCGACATAGTCGCTGACCTGATCGGCCGTGATGAAGAAGCGGATCGGACGCCCTATGCCGTCGGTGACGGCGTGCGGCTTGGTGTTCGTCCCGCCCTTGTTGCGGCCGATCAGGCGCCATTTAGCATTGCTCTCGAACCAATGGCATTCAATGGCTCATCCCTCGTTTTCAGGTGCAGGCTGGTCGCCGTTCGGTGCCTCTTGAGAAACGTGGAATCGATCATCGCCGTCTTCTCTTCTGGCGCCTCGGCGGACAGTCCCGACAGGATGCGGGCGAAAACACCCTTCTCGCTCCAGCGCTTCCAGCGGTTGTAGAGCGTCTTGTGCGGTCCGTATTCCCTGTGCGCCTCGCAACATTGGAATCTGTTGCGGTTGAAGTAGATTATGCCGCTCAGTACGCGCCGATCGTCGACGCGCGGCCTGCCGTGGAGTTTGTGAAATAGGGCTCGAGACGCGTCATCTGAGCGTCCGTCAGCCAAAAGGGATTGCTCGTGTCACCGCTCGCTTTCCGGACATTGACTCAGAAGCTTACAGCCTGATCAATGGGTCCCGAGCCTAGGCACCGAAACGATCATGCCGGATAACGGCTATGTCGAGAGCGTCAACGGCACGGTCCTAGACGAGTTCCTCAGCGTGAAAAGGCGTGAGACCTTCTACGAGAGTGTCGATGCGATGCAGGCCGAACTCGATACCTGGCTGGTTCGCTACGACACAAAGCGCCCGCATCCGGGCTACCGCAACATGGGCTAACGACCCATCGAGACCGTCATGTCAGTCGTCAGACAGGAAGGGTAGGTGGACAGGCAAGTGGCGCTACGCGCAGACTTGCGGGCCGACACCGTTCTTTTCGCGCATGGAGGGGCCCGTGGATGAATCAGATCTGAAGGAGACGGTTCTCGAGCTTGGGCCGCTGTTCAACGCGGTGAGCATTGATGCGAGTGAGAACCACAGATCGTTTTTCTTGAACTTCGAGGATGACCACATCCGGATCGAAACCGAGGCGCCATCGAAGTATCTGATCGTCTCCGCTGATATCGGATCGATCCCCAAGGGCGAGGAAGTCGTGGCCTTTCGCACGCTACTCCTGACCAACGGGCTGACGTCTCTGAACGAAGGTACCTGGTTCGGGCTCGATGGAGGCGACGAAGGCGTGACCATGCACTTCAGGATTTCTCTCGAAGGGGAGACGCCGCACACGCTCTACCAGATCATCGCGTGGTTCCGAACGCGCGTCACGCATTGGCGGAGGATTGTCAGTAGCTTCGGTAACGGCACGACCGCACATCGAGCCTCAAACGACCCGGGTGCGCATATCGTGCGTGGCTAGGCCTCCGTTCTTCGTCCGAACTCACATCGCCACAGCACGCGGTGCCGTCGTATCGTGACCTCTCAGCTATGAGCGCAAGTTGCCAGCGGAGAGGGGCAGTGCCAGTCGAGGATGCAACGAACTTTGGTCATCTCTACCGCAGCGCGCGGAACCATGTCGCCGATAACGATGTAGAACTCATTGGTTCTAGTCGCTACGGCGAACTCTATGGGGCGACGAAGTGGGGTTCGGGTCGGTTGAGGCTGACCCTGAACCATGTACGCATCTGGGCACATGACAAAGCCGTTTGGGTTAAAAACAAGCTCACTCGGCATCACGTCGATCCGGCCCCGGCGCGATTTCTTCCTTCGGAGCATGGGATATCGAAACGCCTCGCAGCGGAGAAGATCGCAGATGCCGTCAAAGCCGATTTGGGCGATGAGTTCATGTTGAGCTTCAAACAAGAATTCGCCGGTGTGTATAAGCATCTAGAACCCGTCACAAAGGGCAAGCTGGAAGAGATGCGGCAGTTCGTAGATCCGCGTACACGCTGTCAGTATGATCTCGAGAAACGATTGAAGTCTCTTTCGGAGTTTGATCATTCACTAAAAGAAACCGCCGATGCCATGCACGAGGTTCTCTTGGTCTACGGTGCTGCGTCAATCGATTTGAACTTACTGTCTGACGACCAGATCAAAAGCTTGGTTGCCATTCGCGATCGCGCGGTCAGTGCTCATCATTCTCTGGCAGCAGACGGTGCCCGGCTTATGCAGGATGAACGAACACGACAGCAGGTTCAGGAGACGAAACAAGCGCTCCAAACAGCGCTCAGGGCGGTCTGCGAAAGCGTCAAAACTGAACAGGACGTCGCTTCGATCTCTGCGGAGCACGCTGACATGAATCCGGTGCGTGATCTCTATCACGGTGAGTGGTTCGCATCCGAACCGAACCGCGAATAGACGCAGTGTTTTCCAGGTCGGTGTAGAGCTGGCGGCACCCCCGGATCGTGGCAGCGGACCATCTTCAGAACGTCCGATCTGCCCCGACTGAGGGGTCACCGCTTCCCTGTTCCATTATTTTCTTTTCGGTCTAGGCCTATCTGCAATGCGATCTCAGCCGGCGGGACGTTGAAGACGTGCTCGCCGGGCGCGGCGTCGTGGTAAGCGACGAAACCATCCGAGCATGGGTTGCGCAGTTCGGTCCATAGTTCGCCGGCTGCATTCGCCGCATTCCGCCGCGGCCTGCCGAGCAGTGGCATGTTGACGAGATCATCGTCCGCATCCGCGTTGTGAAGCATGGTGTCTGGCGCTCTGCCAACGCGCAGGGCGACGTCCTCGATCTACCCGTGCGACCTCGCCTGAATGCCCGATCAGCCCACCGGCTTCTGTGAAAGTCCTAGAAGCAATAGGAACGGTGGCGGATCCTCTTCACCGACACGCTGAGCAGCTACCGCAAGATCACCATTAGGCTTGCCCCTAGCGTGGAGCTTCGTTGGCGCAACGGGCCAAACACCCTGTCCGAGGCATCGCACCGTCACCCTGGCCTGTGAGAAAAGATTATTGGACGTGGCCCGCCCCCACTGAACGGATCCGCCCGAAGATCTCGGCACGCTCGCCCTTCAAGGAATGGATCACAAGGGGCTCGGCCGTTCAGTTGTTCAACGGGTTCGACACCCGCGCCGACTAGCCCCCGCCTTGCTGCATCCGCCTCCGAAGGCCGAACTCCTCAACGGCGCGGTCTGCTTCTCTCCCGACGAGGCCCGAAGTGTGGTCTGGCGGCGCAATGCCCAGCGTTGGTCTCGTCTCCACTGCCCGAAGGCGGGACAGAGACTGCAAAGCCCGGAACAGCGTGTTCCGTATCGTTCCATTTCTATGGTGCCGCTCTCTCCTGAAGGCTCGGTCACAGCCCGTTTAGGGCGAGGACGGAGCGCGACGAGCAACCGGCGGTTGCAAACAAGGTTCGCGTCTGAAAATGTGAAGCAGGGTGGCTGAAAATTAGTCGGGAAGCGCCGTGCGCTTGTTGGCTGAGGGTGGTGCCAGCTCTGTGTACGAGCTTTCGGTGAGTAGGTTATGGCGTTGATTTTGCTTGAGTCGGGCCCGCATGTGGTTGGGGGATCTGTTGGGCAGGCTGTGGTGCTGGCGCATGACAGCAGCTACCTCGTGGCGGAGGGTACGTTTGCCTTCACGTTCACGGCGGATGCGATCGACGG
>JBCCTF010000206.1:0-4887 GCA_039198765.1 Pseudomonadota bacterium | reverse complement strand
GTCGCCGGTCGCCGACTGTCCGCACCCTGTCGTGTGCGTGATGGGCACGATCCCGTCCACCCTGGGGAAGGCGCTGAGGTGCTCGTCACTGAAGTGGGCTGAGATGCGTCGCGCGACTGTGGCCGAGCAGTTCACCGTGGTCAGGACGCCGATATAGTTCCTTGTACCGACGCTTCCAGCCTTCCTTCTAAAGCCCATGAAAGTGCGCTCGATCGGATCGTGTACTGATCGATACTCTGAAGTCGCGCTGGCCCCGCCGTTGGTCCGCTCAGCGCTTAGGTTGTGCGTGTGGACGTGGTCCCCGATTCTGATCGGTAGCGAGGCCCGGCCAATCGGCTGGCCGTACTTCAGCACCGCGCCGCCTTGCTCCACCGGGCGAAGGGCGATCTTGTGGCCAGCCGGAATATCGGCAGCCGCGCTCACGCCGTCAGCGAGTGAACGTCCTTCTTCGATGTCTTCTCGCACCACGGCGACATGGTCATCTGGGTAAAGACGAATGAAAAGCTCAGTATCGCGGCTCATGGTTAACTCGCCTCGGCCGCAGCAGCGCGGCTGCCCTTGGCCAAGATCGTGTTGAGCGGCCGGGCGACGGCCTTCCTGAAGTCCGGGTTCTCGGCAAGGTCCTCACCGAACACCTCTTTCACCGCGAGGAAGCTGCCGAGGAGAAAGTCGGCATCGCCGTCCGCTTCGCGCCGTAACTGTGCGAAACGCTCCGAGAGCGGATCACGGACGTCGATGTCTGCATCGTCTGGTGTCTTGCCGCCTGCGTAGACAATCCACGCCGCAACGGCGGTCGCGAGCCGCGTAAAGGGTTGACCGGACTCGAGCCGGTCGTGGATGGTGTGAAGAAGACGCTGCGGAAGTTTCTGGCTACCGTCCATAGCGATCTGCCAGGTGCGGTGCTGGAGGGCAGTGTTCCGGAAGCGGCTGCGTAGCTCTTCGGCGTAGGCCGATAGAGCCATACCGGCCGGTTCCTCCAGCGTCGGTGCGATCTCCTCGTCCATCAGCTTCTCGACGAAGGCGCCGAGCGTCTCATCGGCCATAACGTCGTGGACAAATTCGTGGCCTGACAGGTAGCCAAGATAGGCGATGGCGCTGTGCGGACCGTTCAGCAGGCGGAGCTTGGCATTCTCGTAGGGCGCGACCTCGCTGACCAGCATCGCGCCTGCTTCCTCCCATGCCGGGCGGGGGCCGGTGAACCGGTCCTCGATGACCCATTGCATGAAGGGTTCGGTTTTCACGTAGGCTTCGTCGCGGAGGCCAAGCGCGGCTTCGACGCGAGCGCGGTCGTCGTCGGTGGTGGCCGGGACAATGCGGTCGATCATCGTCTCCGGGCAAGCGACTTCGCCGGCAACGAACTTTCCGAAGTCGGAGGAAACGGCGCGTGCGAACTGCGCGAGGGCGCTGGCGAGGCGTTTGCCGTTGGACGGTAAGTTGTCGCAGGAAACGATGGTGAACGGAGTAATGCCTGCCTCGCGGCGCAGTTCCAGCGCCTTTGCGAGATAGCCGAGCGCTGTCTTGGGCATCTTGGGCATCTTGAGGTCGTGGGCGATGTCCGCGTGATCGGCCGACAGCTCGCCCGTAGCGGGGTCGAGGCCGTAGCCTTTCTCAGTGATGGTGAGGGTGACGACGCTGACATTTCGCTGGACGAGGGCGTTGAGGGCTTTCGCAGGGTCGTTCGGCGCGGTGATAATCTCGCGCATGTTGCCGATGATGCGGTAGCTTTCATCCGTATACGCACGGGTGCCGACGGAGAAGAGACCGTCCTGCGCTGCGAGCTGGTTCTCCGCCGTGGGGCTCCTCAGGCTGATGCCGGTCACGCCCCAGTCGCCGCCTGCGGCTTCGATCGCGTCGTCGGTGAAAACCGCCTGGTGAGCCCGGTGGAAGGCGCCAACGCCGAGGTGGACCATGCCTTTGCCGAGGGATGAGATGTCGTAGCTGGGACGGCGAACCTCGCCCGGCAAGCGATCGAGAGTCTTCAATGATAAACGGTCGGTCATCGGATCAATCCCGGCAGGAAGAGTGAAAGCGCTGGAACGTAAGCCGTCAGGAGGAGGGCCGCGATGAGCGCGAGGTAGAAGGGCCAAATGGTCTTGATCGTGTCTTCGATGCGAACGCCGCCAATCGCTGCACCGACGAAGAGGACGGACCCGACAGGCGGCGTCACGAGGCCAATGCCAAGGGCTAGCATCAGGACAATTCCGAAATGTACCGGGTCCATCCCAATTTCGACCATCATCGGCAGGAAGATCGGTGTCGTGATGATGATGAGCGGCGCCATATCCATGAAGGTGCCGAGGAGGAGCAGCACGACGAGCACGATGAGCAGGATCAGCGCTGGCTGGTCTGTGATGGCCGTCACCCCCGCTGCAAGGGTCGCCGGTCCTTCGAGAAGGGCGAGAAGCCATCCAAAGGCGGCGGCTGCGCCGATGATCAGCATGACCATCGCCGTCGTTCGGACAGCGCCCGTGACGGCAAGCCCGAACGTCTCCCGATTGAGGGTGCGGTAGCCAAGGGCGGCAACCAATACGGTGTAGCCGACCGCCACCGCAGCGCTTTCGGTAGGGGTGAAAATACCGGCGAGGATGCCGATGATGATGATGAGCGCCGTCAGCAGGCCCGGAAAGGCGGCAACAGCTGCGAGCGCAAGGTTGCGCCAGCCGGGAAAGGTGCCCTTGGGGTAGTTCCGCTTGCGGGCGACGAGCCAGGCCGTCGTGGCAAGGAGGCCCCCGGCCATCAGTCCAGGGACGATGCCGGCGAGGAAGAGGTCCCCGATCGAGATACCGATTCCCGACGATGCTGCGTAGATAATCATATTGTGGCTCGGCGGAATGATCAGCCCAAGGATCGCTGCGGTGCAGGTCACGTTGACGGCGTAGTCTCGGCCATAGCCCTTCTCTTCCATCATCGGCATCAGGGCTGAACCGAGGGCCGAGACGCTGGCCACCGCCGAACCCGAGACGGCGCCGAAGAGCATCGAGGCGCCGACATCCACCTGCCCGAGGCCGCCGCGCGACCTGCCAAACGCTGCGTCGGCGAGGCGGACCAGCCGCTCGGCAATGCCTGCTCGGTACATAAGGTCGCCGGCGAAGACGAAGAACGGAATCGCCATCAACGAGAAAACGTTGATCCCTGACGCCAGCCTTTGAACCGCGATGACCGGGGCGACGTCGAGGAAGAAGAAGGTCAGGATCGACGCGCCCAAAAGTGCAAACGCAACGGGCACGCCGAGGATGAGAAAGATCGTCAGGGCAAGGAGAAGGACGGTCAACGCCATAGGGGGGTGACCTCCTTGCCGCTGAGAAGAGCGCCAATATGCTCACCGGAAAAGAAGACGATGGTCACTCCTGCGAGGGGTAGCGGCAGGAAAGCCGATCCCCGGGGGAGGCCCAGTGTCGGAATGGAATAGCTCCAGAGCGAGGCCACGAGGCTTGTTCCGTAGACCGCGAGGAAGAGGCCGATCAGCGCCGTGATCCCGTGGGCAACGATGCGCGCGACGGTCCGTCCCTTGCCGGCAAGGGCATCCTGCGCCGCTGTGATGCGGATATGAAATCCCTCGCGTACGCCAGCTGCCGCTCCCGCGATGACGGACCAGACGAGAATGAAGAGGGCTAGCTGCTCTGACCACGACGGACTGGCGTTGAGGACGTACCGCGCGAAGACCTGCCATAGCACGATCAGGGTGATCACAACAAGTCCGCATCCGGCAAACCAAAGGAGTGCGAGGGAAAGGCTGCGGGAAAGGGCGGCGATCCAGCTCCTCGCAGAGGGGTTCGCTGCCTCCGCAGCGAGTTGCTGGGCCGCTGCTTCGCTGGCTGCTCCACCAATGCCTTCAGGAGACATGGCCGGCCTCCACGCTTTGCACCTCCTCGACCAGAGCTCTCAACCGAGGCGTGACGAAGCGCCGGTAGATGGGGTCCATCCGTGCCCGAAAAAGGCTCTTGTCTGGAATGTCCGTCAGCTGAACGCCAAGCTTCAAAAGCCGTGTTCGCGAGGCTGCAACCCGCTCGTCCCACAGCCGCCGCATCACTGTGACGCTCTCTCCAGCTGCATCACTGAAGAGCTGCCGGTCGTCTTCGGAGAGAGTGGCCCAGCGCCGGGCCGATATGACCAGCACTTCAGGCGCCATGACATGCTCGGTCAGGCTGTAGAAAGGAGCGGCCTCGAAGTGGCGGGTGGTGTCGTAGGACGGCCAGTTGTTCTCGGCGCCGTCGATAACCCCCTGCACAAGGGCCTGGTACACTTCGCCGAAGCTCATCGGCGTCGCATTCGCGCCGAGCGCCTCGACCATCGCCACGTACAGGTCAGAATTCTGGACCCGGATCTTCAGCCCTGCCATGTCCCGAGGCTCATTGATCGGTCCTCTGGTATTGTAGACCGACCGCGCGCCTGAATCGTAAAAGCAAAGACCAACGAGGCCGTGGGGACGCATGGCGTCGAGGATCCTGCGACCCGGTGCTCCGTCCATGGCTGCGCGCATGTGGGCGATGTCCCTGAAAACGAAGGGCAGCGCTGGGACGATTGTCTCGGGGACGATTGGATTGAGCGGCGCTAGGTTCACCCGGTTGAGGTCCAGTCCCCCGAACATCGTCATTTCCAGGGTATCGCGCTCAGCCCCGAGCTGGCCTCCCGGATAGGTCTTGATTTCGTACTTCCCGCCGCTTTTTTCCCTCAGGACCTCCGCCATATGTTCCACCGCGCGGACCGTCGGATAGTCGGCGGGGTGGGTATCAGCCGACCAAAGAGGCCGATCGGCGGCCCCTCTGCAGCCAAGGAGGAGAGTGCCCGCGGCTCCTGCCGCGACTAGACGCCGCCGATTGATCTTCAAAGCCTGTAGGCCTTCCGGGCGAGTTCGGTCGCGAGCTGGGGCATCAGCTCGCGCGCCTC
>JBCCTF010000205.1:0-4889 GCA_039198765.1 Pseudomonadota bacterium | reverse complement strand
TGAGCATTCTGCCCACTGCCGATACGGCGCGGGTGTCCTGGGACGAGTATGGCGAAGTGATCGTTTGCGACACCTATGAGGAGATGCTGGCTGTCGCTGACGAGATCGCCTCCGAACACGTGCAGGTCATGACGGACCGCGATGACTGGTTCCTGGAGAACATGACCTGCTACGGCGCGTTGTTTCTTGGTCCGCGCACCAACGTTGCGAACGGAGACAAGGTCATCGGGACAAACCACACCCTGCCCACGAAGAAGGCCGGGCGTTATACCGGGGGTCTCTGGGTCGGCAAATTCATCAAGACCCACAGTTATCAACGCGTGACCACGGATGAAGCGGCGACGCTCATCGGGGAATACGGCTCGCGCCTGTGCATGCTGGAGGGCTTCGCGGGCCATGCCGAGCAATGCAACCTTCGCGTCCGGCGCTACGGCGGTATCAACGTGCCCTACGCCGAAGGAGCGCCCTACCGCATGGCTGCGGAGTAAGGGAAAGAACCTCCCACCGGGAGCAGCGCCCACGTCCCGGTCTTGATTTCGCCTCCGGCTTTTGGGTCGGGGGCGGAGCAAAAGAACGCGTGCTTTTTTACCCTTGAGCGCCGCGTCGGTGTTACGTCGGTACTTCGGTGCAATGAAGGGTGGATTAGAGCTCTCATTTGGACCTGTTGAGGTTAAGTGACTTTCGCTTTGCCGGAGTACGTCCTCTACTTGCACGTGCTTATTTGTTGCGCGCGTCTAGGGGGAATGCTCTTTGAGGTTTTATAACCACTATCATAACGAGGGAGGGTCCAGATGGCTCGCTTAATTCTAACTACTTCTGTTATTTGGCTATTTCTTTCCCTTGGAACCAGCGCGATAGCTCAGTCGCAATCCACTAGTTCTATGCACCCAGACAGTTTGGCAAAGACACACATATTAGGATGTATTCCATTAGAGGAAGTGTCCAACGTGCATACTCCTGCAGACCTTTCAGGTGCTGTGGTGAGATGTGCAAAGCGAGGGAGGTTCGAGCAAGCTATCCAGCTCTTCTTCGTGTATTCTGCGTATGGGTATTACGACCAAGCAAGGATGCTGGACCATAGCGCTGGAAGTGCAATTGGCGCATTAAATTCAGAGATGTTTCAAAACATGTCTGCGCAGCAGCGAGAAGGTATGGGGAAAGCCGCTGAAAAACTTCAAGACCGATCTGGCTCGTTCTTCAATGATACGTGCGAATTGGTAGGCAAGATTGGCCCTCCAAACTACGTGCCACTCTATATGGCGGCCCACGGACTGAAAGCATTCAAGTTTGTCGGAGACGAGATAGAATTTCTTACGCGTTTGGAGCTTTCTAAATTGATAAAGCACGTGGATGCGGAACGCCTTTGGGACGAAAGTTTGCATGAGGTAAACCGCTGCCCAAGCTAGGGTCTCTCGTAATCCCAAGGTGCGCTCCGCCCTCGCAACAGTCATTTGTTTTGGACGTCTCATAGGGTGTCTTCGCCCCGCAATCCGGTTGTTGGCGGGATCAAGAGAAAGAAAAATGGGGCTCCATTTTCCGAGACCCTTTTTATAGACGGCGAACCGCTTACTCGCGCTTGTCGAGCGCGTGGCGCCAGTCGTTCCAGCCGCCGTCAACCGAAGATGGTGCGGCGTGCCATTCAGGCATGGCAAGGCCCGTCGCTGGGTCCTTATCGGGGATTGGCAGCATCATGATCCGCTTGCAGGCGCGCTTGTAGTCTTCTTCGCTCAGGAACTCTTCCTGGATGTCGTCCCAGTCCCGCCCCTGCGGGTAGCCGCCGCACATGTGGATGTCCTCTGAGGTGCCGACATTTTCGTGGCTCACGCCCGCGGGCATCACGATGACATCGCCTGCCTCGATCCGGACCTTGGTCCAGCCCCCGTCGCCCACCGACAAGTTGAACTCCATCCATCCCTGCGCGCAGCCGAGGCATTCATGCGTGGTCGAGTGGAAGTGCGCGTATTCGTAGACGCCTGGATAGTCCCAATTGTTCGACCAGCCGTTTGAGCGAAAGCGCTCCTTGATGGCGTCCGAGCCGCCGCCGGGCACAGCGTTGCGGTGCACGAGCAGCGGAAAGCGGCTGTTTGGGATCATCCCCGCGGGCACGGATGTGTAGCTTTCGGTTTTGATCGACATTGGTTCCCTCCTTTATGGACCAGACGTGGAAAGGCCTCTCTGGGCCGATTGAATGCGGGTTCTGATTTCGGTGTTGAGCGCGCTCGACGGGTCCGCGAGGGCATCGAGCACCGTCATGTGGTGAGCGCCTTCAATGGTGAAAGGAGCCGCGCCGTGGGAGCTGGCGAAGAGGTGCGCCTGTCGGTGAAACTCGGGGGTCTCGTCCTGGCCCACTGCGACTAGGATCTGATCTGCGGGCCCTGTATCCCATTCTTCGATGGGGCTTTGGCCAACCAGAGCAGCCGCGGTCAGGCCGACTTCGTCCTTGAGAAAGGTCCAGGGTAGCGGGGTCAGATCGTAAAGGCCGCTGATACTCACGGCTCCTGCGACGATGTCCGGGCATCTGAGCGCACCCATGACGGCGAGGTGTCCGCCTGCGGAATGCCCAATGATGAAGAGGCGCGCGGCTGTTTTGTCGGCCAGGCGCCGCAGGCCAGCCAAGGCGTCCTCGACGATTTCTGCGAGCGTTACGTCGGGCAGAAGTCGGTATTCGAGATTTGCGACAGCGCCGTGCTTTTGGGCAAAGTGCGGGAGGGCGAAGCGGTGATCCTCCACTCTCAAAGCGCGCCAGTAGCCACCGTGAATGAAGACCGGCAGGATCGCGCCCGGCCTGCCAGACAGTTCGACGAACTGCCGGGTATGATCGCCGTAAACGATGCCCTCAAACGCAAGCGGAACGGCCTCGCTGCGCGCAGCCATACTGTCCAGACAGGCCTGAAAATCCGGGAGCAAACTGCGGAAGTGAAACTGACTGTCCCAATAGCTCTGCGTCATGGCGCGATCTGCCTCGCGGCCTGAGTGAGCGCCTCCGCCAATGCAGGGTTTGGTGCGCGGCCCGGGTTCAATGCAAAGCCAAGCGCCGCTGTGAACTCCCCGCGCTGGGCGATGGCGATCATCAGCGCCTGGATCCGGTTTCCTGTCTCTCCGCTGCAGGGCGAGAGCCCGACCTCCAGAGGCTCGCCATCGCCAAGGCTGCGCAGCATGTCGTGGCGGTACTGTTGTTCGAGCGCGACGTGCCGTGATGCGCGCCCGAGCGAGTGCGGGCCCATGTGGACATCGATGCCAGATTGGATGGCGAGGAAGGCTGTGTGCTGTGTTTCCTCCCGCAGGCGGCGCAGAACGAGCGGGATCACCGGCGCGAGACGCCCAAACCCGAACGCGCTCAGCGCGGTCCGCTGAGCGGCTGCGCCCTGGAGATACACTCCGCCTTCATCACGACGAAGAAAACCGGCTGCTTCCAGAGCGGCGGTGTGGCGATACCCGGATGTGAGGTGATGTCCGCTGTCCTCGATCAGGCGCACGGGTTTGGCGTGGGTGGCGTTGGCGGACGCCTCAAGAAGCGCTTCGAAGCCTTCCACGGCCTTGTCATAGGGCCGCGTGCTCATGATGCGACCCTCCCCTCAGAGGGCTGCAGCGCGGGGCCCTGGGAAAGGATCGCTTCATCGGCGAGGCTCCATTGGACATGAAGCTCGGCCCAGGTGTCGGCCTTGACGGATTGCGTTTCCTGACCGCGGGGCAGGATGATCTGCACGGGCACTTCGACGCGTTGGGGGACAGGCTGCCCCTGGAGGATATCGAGCGCCACTTCGAGCGCGCGAGCACCCATGCTGG
This sequence comes from Pseudomonadota bacterium, assembly GCA_039198765.1. GTDB lineage: Bacteria > Pseudomonadota > Alphaproteobacteria > Caulobacterales > Parvularculaceae > Parvularcula. The sequence continues at coordinate 1,103 of JBCCTF010000205.1, read as the reverse complement.
CCGGATAGTCGAGCGCCACCATTGGGACCTTTTGCTCAAGGCAAAGCTTGTACATGCCATTGAGATCTCCGCCCGTGTGGGCGGGGACGTCGAGGCCGCGGTCTAGGAACTGCCGAACCGACCCCATGCCTTGGAGCCCGCTGTCGCACCAGACGCCGTCTGGTGGCCGTCCGGCATCATCCATCAGGCGCCCGACGGTGAGATGCCCGCCCTCAGGCGTCCAATCTGTGTGGCTCACGAATTCGACCTGAATGCCGGGAAACTGCGACAGAACAGACAGCGCGGCTTGCTGGCGGCGGATCGCCGGGCTGGCCCCCTCGAGGCCCGAGAGCATCCAGACGCGGCCTTGCCCCCCGAGATGCTCAGCGAGCCACAGCGCGCTGACACGACCGATGCGGTGATCAGACGCCGTCACAAAAGCGGTGAGTGAGGAGCGATCATTTGGGCGGCGATCCACAGCAACGATCGGCAGCCCCTCATCGGCGAGCTCCTTCAGTCGGTTGCTCAGGTCCGAGTCCGCCACAGAAGCTGTTGAAATCAGAAGGATATCAATCCCTTCGCTCACGAGATCGTCGATTTGCTGCCTCTGGAGCTTGGGGTCGTCCTTCGCATCCGCCATCAAGAGCGCCGCGATCTGGTGCCGGTTCGTTTTCTCGGCATAGGCGAGGCTTTCCTGCATGGCCCGGCGCCAGTCGTTGGAGACAGACGCATTCGCAAACCCGATCCGGTAGGGTGGCCTGGACCGGTAGCGCGACGTCTCCACCGTTCTCACGAGATCCGGATCCCATTCGAGATCGGGCGTCCCTTGTGCGTGCCGCACGCCGCCCGGCGTGGCGCGGATCTTCGGGGCATCAGACGGCTCCATTGCCTCGAGCGGGGCAAAGGCCATGGCGCGCACCTTGGGGCCGAGCTGCACAAGGCCATGATCGTACCGCTCAAGCCAGCCCGCGCGCACCATTGCTCGCAAAAGGCCAAAGCCGGTGGAGCGCGTGGCACCGAGATCTTCCAACACATCCTGCGTTCGGCGCGGAGTGTTCAGCGCATCGAACCCTTTCAGGATCGCGGCAATGCGCTCGATATTGGATTTGGCGTCTCGGCTCATG
>JBCCTF010000204.1:0-4970 GCA_039198765.1 Pseudomonadota bacterium | reverse complement strand
TGGGGCCGTGAGAACGCGCAATGGGGCAACAAAGAATTCTACGCGAAGCTCAAAGCCATCGCGGCGTTCAACGCTGATCGTCCGGATGCAGAGAAACTGGTCTTCGTCGGAGTGGATACCGTCTACGACCGTCCGTTTGCTGAGCGTATGCTGGAGACCATGAACGCCCAGGTCGAAGCAGGCTTTGGAAGCCTCGACAGCGTTCGCGCGATCAACGGCCTCCTCCTCGACAGCGCATTAGAGCGGAGCGAGAATTCCAGCCGCTACGCGAATATCCTACCTGCGGTCCGTGATGTCACGGACCTTCCCGGTGCAGAAGATGAAGTGTTCTACGCGCTATGGGGCCTGTTCCACGCGTCCAAAGTCACCATTGGTGGCAGCAAACCGCTCGCTTATCGTCTGAACACGGACGGTGCGCTTGAAGAGAACGTCGCTGTTGTTCTAACCCAGTGCATTTCCGCTTGCTTCAATATGATGCCAGCACTGGCTTTGCCCGGGCCGCTCCAAGGACCTGATGGTGAGAACTACACCTACCTTCCGATGGGCCTCGACAATCCATATACGGCGCGCCTTCGCGGCGTGGATACGGTCATGAAAGCGATGGATGAGCGCGGTGCGACCGCGTTGTTTCTTCCGTTGGCGGAGGAACGCTCGCCCTATCTTGAGGGCGAGAAGCTGGTGAAGACCACCGGCTACTTCGGCGCACTTTTCAGCTTCCTCGAATATGACGGCCCCGCAGGCGAAATGGCCGATGCGATGATCTTCCATCGCAGCACACCGCCGCTGACCCCTTGGGCCGGTGAAGGCTACGACATCTCTCAGCAGCTGGGTGCGCAAGAGTAGCGAGCGCTGGACAAGAGCGCCGGGGCGGCGCAGCCTGCAAAGCCATGCGCCGTGACCCACCCAAATCGGGCGAGATCGCCTTTGTCGCCAGCGACCGGCCTGACGCCCAGGCTGCCCTGGCCCAGCTGACGGCGCACTTCGGCAACGTCATGATGGACGAAGCGAAAGTCATCGTCGCCCTCGGCGGTGATGGCACGATGCTCGAGGTCATGCGCGAGAGCTCGAACCACGCCGCGCCTGTTTACGGCATCAATTGCGGCACCGTCGGTTTCCTCATGAACCCCCTCGGCGCGATCGAGGACCTGCCCGCCCGCATCGCGATGGCCGACCGCGCCGCGATCAATCCGCTGGAGATGGAGGCGCGCACCCTCGGCGGTGAGGTGCACCGCGCGGCGGCAATCAACGAAATCTCCCTCTTGCGTGAGACACGGCAGACGGCACGCATCGCGATCTCCGTGAACGGCAACGTGCGGATGGAGCAGCTGATCTGCGACGGCGTCCTCCTCGCGACGCCCGCAGGCTCAACCGCCTACAACCTCTCCGCCCACGGACCAATTTTGCCGATCAACGCAAATCTCCTCGCGCTGACACCCATCTCCGCCTTCAGGCCAAGACGCTGGCGCGGTGCGCTCCTCCCATACGATGCTGAGGTGACGTTCGACGTCATCGACGCCGACTTCCGCCGGTGCTCCGCCACCGCTGACAACGTCGAAGTCCGCGACGTCACCCAAGTCACCTGCCGCATCCTCCGCGACCAGCGCATGAACATCCTCTTCGACCACGGCACAGGCCTCGAAGAACGAATCCTGCGCGAGCAGTTTGAAGATTAGGGCGTAGGCTGAGCAATGGCGATCACGAAGAACAAGATCATCGCCCTACTGAGCGTTCTGCTCGCCCTGTCGCTCGCCGTCAGCGCATACCTCTTTGTTGCAAGCGCCGTCTCCGGCTACTACGCCCATTGGAACATCGAGAGACGCACGAAAATCATGGATGCGTACGATGGTTTCGCTTGCGGCCTGCTCTGCGGGAAAACAATTGATGATGCGAATGCGATGATCGCTCCGCATCGCGTCCAACGCTTTAAACACCGAAGCGATCTTGGCCACCTGCTCATTGACGGCGAGCGGTTCGAAGTGTGCCTTGCTGGCGACGTTATTCTTGGGATTGAATCCGCCTCCCATGGTCTTGATGACGCCGAATGCTCTCGCCAAATTGAGCGCTGGTACCGCCAGGGAAACCTATAGAAGCTGTTGATACGTCCCTAAGTTCAACCATTTCCCGCAACGCGTGTCCCGCGGCCGACATCTAAACGCCTCTTTAAAGGCCGTTAAGACTTTGTCGCCAATGATTCCGGGTGAGTCGGCCCACGTCTTGGGCCTGAGGGAATGCGGATGGCGGCGAAAGCGCTGACATTGACGAAGCTGGATATGGATGAGGCCCTCGCATCGGGCCAGATTCAGCTTGCCTATCAGCCAATTTTCTCTTTGTACGACGGGAGCTTAGCGCGGATTGAAGCGCTGGTCCGTTGGGAGCATCCGCGCCTGGGCACCATGCTGCCCGCTGTGTTCCTCCCCGCTTTTGAAGCCGAGAATCGCCTGCCCGCGCTGACCCGCCGGGTGCTGGAGCGCTCCGCTGCGGAGTTTGCGAGCTGGGCGGCGGCGTCATCGGCGGGCCTGTCGATTAACCTCTCCGCCCGCGATCTGGTGGACCCTTCCCTGCCGACGGCGGTGAAGAGCGTCCTGTCCGCAGTGCAGCTCGATCCGGCTAAGCTGACCCTGGAATGCCCTGTCCTCAGCATCGGCGATGAGACCGTACGTTCGGTCCTCCGCGGGCTGAAAGACGCCGGCGTGAAGTTGGCGGCGGAGATGATGCGCCAGCCGTCCGATGTGGCTGAAGCCTTCTCCCTCGCGCCGTTTGACGAGATCAAAACCAGTGGCCGTGGCCTCCTCCGCGCGGCTCGCAACAACCACACCAGCACGCTGACCGGCGCGGCTGACCTTATCAGCTATTCCGAAGCGCGCGGCGCGATCGTCACTGCGATCGGCGCTGAAGACGACGCGGCCTGCCAGGCCCTGCGCACCGTCGGCTTCCACCAGGTGCAGGCCAATGTCCTCGCCTCGGCCGTGCCCATCGACGCTGTGAACCAGCGGATGGTTGAGGCCGCCAGGGAGATGCTAGGCTTCGATACAGTAAAGGCTGAAGACGAGGACCCGCTCGACGGTGTCACCCTCGATAACGCCAGCGCGTTCTTCCAAGAGCGCCGCCGCGCCCAAGGCGACATGTTGCGCCGGGCCGCTGAGAAACGCATCGAAGACGAGCGCGAAGCTGCCCTTCATCCCGAGCAAGGCGTGCGTGCTGTCCAAAACACGCTAGCGGCCCATTTCGGCGAGATGGACGAATCAGAACAGGCGGAAGATGCTGACCTCACTGCGGAGGCCCAGCAGGAGGCGCTCGTGCAAGAGGCAGAAAGCAAAGCAGGCTTGTTGATGCGGACGGACCTTGCGGCCGCGTCCCTCGGCTATGGCGCCAGCCCCCTGCGCCCCGCGCCGAAGAAGCCCGCAGAGCCTGAGCCGAAAGAGGTCGACGGCGCGATTGCCAACGTCCTGGGCGCGCTGCCTGCAGAACTCGATGAACGCGCGACGGACGATGATCCGCTTGCAGAGGAACAAAGCGCAGAGGATCGCCTCGATGCAGAGGTAGCGAAGCTGCCGCCGCTCGATGAAAGCGATCTAACGGTGACGCCCGGCGCATCGCCGGTGCATGACGAGCTGCTTGAGCTGGCCAGCAAACTGCGCGCGGAACCGCGGACGAAAAAGAATTTCCTTCAGCGTAAGTACAAATTGCGCGTGACGCACTTCTGGCCGAAGCCTTGGAAGCGCGCCTACCTCGAGTTCATGGACAACCGCGCCCTGCGTGTGTCAGCCATGCCCAAGAATGATCTGCTCGAGACGATTAGCGGTGAGCGGGGCGAGGAGAACACCGTTGCGATGGTGGCCCTGGGCGCGGACGAGGCGGAAGCGCTCACGGTCACGCTGGATCAGCGGCCCACCGCGTCGAAGGAACGGGCGTAAGCCTGATACCTCGTGAACATCATCAGCATCGTGAAGAACGGGTAACAGCCGCACCGCATCGCGCCACAGCTCATCAGCTGTGCCAGCAATAGCGCCCGGCCACTCCTCTGTCGCACCGATGTAGAGCCGCCCATCACGACGCGGCGCGAAGTAAACCGTCGGTGAACGGACAACTGTGGGTACATGCGCCTTGGCTCCACCTGGCAGTTGCACGACGAACGCAGCGCCGCGGACGGCTTGCATCCCCTTCGCTGCGCCTTGAGCCCCTGCCCCGGCGGCCAGGACGATATGCTCCGCATCAACTTTTGTTCCGCCGACAGAGAGTTCGTCTCCCGACAGCTCAGCGGTCCCAGTCTGGATGTCTGCTCCATGCTCTTCCGCTGCCTTCATCAGATGGCGGATGAAATCGAGCGGCTCGACGCAGCCCTCATGGGGCGAGAATGCGGAGGGCTGACGGGCGAACGATCCTAGCGGCGACGTCGTGACAGGCTCTGCACCTTGAGGGACCGCGTGGTAGCCGATGCCGTAGACACCTCTCCGATGATAGCCAAAGTCTTTGTACGGATCGCTGGATAACCGCTCAGCAAACGCTCCCCACACGGAGAGGCCTTCCTGCATCATCGCGGCATAGGCTGGGTCAGCGGCGTCGTGGCCGATCTCAAATGAGGGGCTGAGCATCCCTGCCGCTGCAGCGCTCGCGCCAGGCTTGCCGTCGCTGATCAGGGCGACGCGAAACCCGCGTTCAGCCAGGTGGAAGGCAGCACTCGCGCCAATCACGCCGGCGCCTACAATCGCGACATCGAAACCCATAACAGCCGCCGCGCTAGCCCCGCGCAGGTGCCCTGTCTAGCGCTCCTCACCCTCACGCAGCCCGAGGAGAAGGGTCTTCTCCTTGCTGCCTGCTGAGGAGCCGAAATAGTAGTTCATCACCGACGCCGCCATGGTCGCGAGAGCACCAAGCATGATGGAGAACTCGGTCTCCGCCCCAGTCGGCACGTCCACGGCCAGCATCGTGGCCAGCACACCGAAGAATCCCACCACCACCGCGGCGGCGAG
>JBCCTF010000203.1:0-4982 GCA_039198765.1 Pseudomonadota bacterium | reverse complement strand
GCGCGCGGACGAAGACACCCTCCCCACCCTCTACGTTCACTACCAAAGCCACTCAGACATGGCGAAGCTGACCGCTGCGCAGACAGCAGACGCGCGCGCTATCCTGGAAGAACTTGAACGCATGCTTGGACCGGCAGAAACCCCATGATCCTTAGAAGTCTGACAGAGAATGTCCGCACACAGAACTGGTTTGCGGTAGGCCTCGACTTTTTCATCGTGGTGGTTGGCGTTTTTATCGGCATCCAGCTGGGGAATTGGAACGACGAACGTTCCGACCGGCGAGATGAGGCGCGCATCCTCCGCCAATTGCGTGATGACGTTATCGCAGCAAAGGGTCTTGCAGAGAGAACAGCGGAGGCCCGCATCACCGTTCTGGATGAGGCCGTCAACGCGCTCGATGTCTTGTTCGACCGCTCGGACCGCGAGGAGCTTTCTGAGAGCGAATGCCGAGCGCTCATGGCGACCCGTGCTATCGTTCTTCCGTTTACTGAGCTTTCATCCTTTGACGAGCTTGTCTCGTCGGGACGGCTCGACGTGCTGCGCGATGATGAGCTGCGGGCATCCCTCATCCAACTCAAACAAGTGGTGGCAGCAGCCGATCGCGCTAGCCGCCAGATCTCACAAGGCCAGACCGCGCTCGCGGTTGATTTTCCGGAGTTCGTACAGACCACCGGTGTTGTTGCCGAAGGGACAAATGGCCGACGTGAAGTGGGCACCATTGCCACCTGCGACACTGCGGGCATGAAAGGCTCGCAAGCGTTCCTCAATACAACAGCCAACGCGGTGGACCGATACGACGCCTTTGTCCGCGATGTCGTCACCCCCTGGCGCGCCGCCATCAACCGCGTGCACACCCGCCTCGACGAACTCCTCGAGCCAGAAGACACGAAACAGCAGCCATGATCCTCCGTCGCCTGACAGAACACGTCCGTACACAGAACTGGTTCGCCGTGACGCTCGATTTCCTGATCGTCGTCCTCGGCGTGTTTATCGGTCTGCAGGTCCAGGAGTGGAGCAGTGCCCGCGCCGAGCGAGCGCGTGTGACCGCACAGCTAAGCAGCGTGTACACGGAGCTTGTTCTATCACGAGACTATATCAACGAACGAATAGAATACTATAGCGATCGGGTGGATGACGCCAAGGAGCTCCGGTTACAGCTCGCTTTAGAAACCAGCGAACTCACAGAAGACGAGTTCAACCGACTTGCGTTTTCAACTCTGCGGAGCGGCTCGTTGGACATTCCTTATTCGAGCTTTGACGAGCTTTCAGCTTCAGGCGCGATGAGCCTGATCGATGACAGCGAATTGCGGAGCCTGTTGCTCCGCTGGGATAATCTTCTCGCGAGAATTCACAGCAGTGACGAAAGCGTCGAACAGTTTCGCGCCGTCGCGGTCGTCCCCGTCTTCAACGAAGCCTTTGTGCTCGGCAACGGCTTCCGTACCGACGAGCGCTTTCCCGACTTTACGTACACGGATCGCTTTGCCTTTGACCTCGACAAGATCAGAATGAACGTTGGGCTCGATAACGCCATTGCGATCAGACAAGCCACGGCCCAACAGCAACTGAACTTCGTCCACGAATTGAGCGCCATCACAGAAGAGCTGATCACCGCACTGGAGAGCGCAACACAATGATCCTCCGTCGCTTGACAGAACATGTCCGTACACAGAATTGGTTTGCCGTTGCACTTGACTTCGTCATCGTCGTGGTCGGTGTCTTTATCGGTATCCAGGTCTCCAACTGGAACGAAACGCGTCAGCAGCGGGTTGAGGAGGCAGCGCTCATCGAACGGCTGCGCGTCGACTTCAAGCGCATTGGTGAAGATGGCGAGCGCAGCCGTCGCTTCCACGAGTCGATGGTCGCTGACTTCAGAACACTGATCAATTCGGTACGTATAGGCTCGCTCGCCGAAGAGGACCTTCCAGCAGTCAAGCGGGCCCTCGCTTTCGGGGACGCTTTTCAGACCAGCGCCGACCACTCTGGCACGTTCACTGAGCTGATCTCGTCGGGCCGTGCCAACTTGCTTCAGGACAAGCAGCTTCTCGATCAACTCGTTGAATATCAGGACTTTCTCGAGCGCTTTGCCGTGGTTCGCGACTTCTTCGTCGGCGAGAGCAACGAGATCCAGGTGCTTTTTTCTCGCCACCACTCGATCGATTTGAATTGGACGCTGACTGAAAGCATCGCGGATTTAAGTGTGGCAGACCCGGGTATAGCGAAGATTGATTTTGAAGCGATGGTCGAAGACCCGGAGTTCGAGAACGCGGCGGAGGAGTTCTACCGACTCCACAACTACTACACCATGTGGCGCCTGCGCATAGACGAACGGGTCGATGCCATTCTGGAACGGCTAGAGGAGGCTCAACAATGATCCTCCGCCGACTGACAGAACATGTCCGTACACAGAATTGGTTCGCGGTTGCGCTGGACTTCGTGATCGTTGTGATCGGTGTCTACATGGGTATCCAGCTCGGCAACTGGAATGAAGAACGCGGACGCCGGGCGCAGGAACAGTCGTACCTGATTTTGGTCCACGAAGAGCTGGTCCAGAACGGTGATAGGTCAGAGCGCCTGCTTGCGTACTACGAGACGGTGACCGCCGCGGCGGAGCGTGGCCTCGCCTACCTGGAAGGCGAAGAGGATTGCGAGTCGGGTTGTGAGGAGCTTCTGATCGATTTCTTCCACGCGTCGCAGCTTTGGGCTATGTCGTTTGACCAAACCGCCTTTCGTGAGGCGATTGAGCTTGGATTTCCGTCAGACAATGCTCTGCGTGAGGAGCTTTTTCTCGCCTATGACCTCACGGACGCTTTCGGACTGATCAACCAAACGTCGCCTCCGTTCCGCGAGAGGGTTCGCGAACACTTCACCCCCGACGCAGCGCGCATCCTCTGGAGCGGTTGTTGGGAAGTTGATATCGCCGAAGGGATAGAAACGCTGAGCCAAGATTGCTTGGGCGAGCTGTCTCAGATCGACTCCGCAGCGATGCTTCGCGACATGAAAAACGACCCTCGACTGAGGGGTATGCTCCGCTACTGGATCAACCAAAACATCGTAGCGATGTTCAATTACCCCACTGTCGCCCAGCGTTCTGAGGCAACAGCGGCCCTCGTCCAAACCGCCATTGAGAACACCCCATGATCCTCCGCCGTCTGACAGAACATGTCCGTACACAGAACTGGTTCGCGGTAGCACTGGACTTCTGCATCGTTGTGGTTGGTGTCTTCATCGGTATCCAAGTCTCCAACTGGAACGCAGCGCGTCTCGAGCGTGTGATCGAACGAGATACGCTGGTCCGACTGTATGCTGACTTTCAGCAGAGCATTACGGGGCTCGATCGTGACTTGCGTTTTCTTGATCAGCAGCTCGCGGATCAGCAAGCGGTCATCAGCGCGCTCGATGCCTGCAAGGTTGCTCCGGAGGCTGACGAAACCTTTCAGCGCGGGGTTGTCACCCTGGGGTTCATCAACCGCCCGCGCCTCTACCGCCGGACGATCGATGAGATTGCGGCATCCGGCCGGACGGATATCATCCAGAACACCGCCCTAGCCGATGAGCTGGCCAGCATTGTCGCCCATGCGGAGTGGCGTGCCGACAGCCACGCGCAGGTCGTCCTGATCATCGAAAGCCACCGCCACCACATCGAAGCGCACCTGCGCTACACGCTCGAAGTCGCCTTCCCCGACGCCTTCATCCCGGGCCACCGCGGCGGCATTGCCTACGACCTCGAGGCGATGTGCGCGGATCCGCGCATCGCCAACGGCGTCTCAGCCATCAGCTACGTCACCCTCGAGCGCCTCCAAGCGCATCGCGAGCTTCTGGAACGCTACAAACGCTTCCTGCCCAAGATTGCGGACGAGCTGAACCGCCGATGGGGCGTCGAAACCTCCGACCTGACAAGCGGATGAAACCGTGACCCCTTCACAAACGTCCCATGCGTCACCAAATGACACTCTGTAGCGAAGGAATGGGGGTACGCACTCCCCTGCCCGTCGTTGCCACCCAAACCTCGCGAGGACTGAAGCTATGGCCAGCACGAACCTGACCACCACCAGCGGTGCGCCCCTCACACCTGAGGGCGGCCTTTCACGCTATCTGTCTGAAATTCGTAAGTTTCCCATGCTGGAAAAGGACGAAGAGTACATGCTCGCCAAGCGTTTCCTGGAGCATGATGACCCCGGCGCCGCCAAACGGCTGATCACCAGCCACCTGCGCCTCGTGGCGAAAATCGCCATGGGCTACCGCGGCTATGGCCTGCCCACGGGCGAGGTGATCTCCGAAGGAAATGTCGGCCTGATGCAAGCGGTCAAGAAATTCGACCCCGAAAAAGGCTTCCGCCTCTCCACCTACGCCATGTGGTGGATTCGCGCCGCGATCCAGGAATACATCCTCCGCTCCTGGTCCCTCGTGAAGATCGGCACCACCGCCGCGCAGAAGAAGCTGTTCTTCAACCTGCGCAAGCTGAAGGGCCAGATCGACGCCGTGGAAGAGGGCGACCTCAAGCCCGAGGAAGTCGAGCACATCGCCACCAAGCTGGGCGTGAGCGAGGACGACGTCATCTCCATGAACCGCCGCATGGCGGGGGGCGACAACTCCCTCAACTCCCCCATGCGCGGCGATGGCGAGGGCACCGCCGAGTGGCAAGACTGGCTCGTCGACGAGAACGCGGTGAACGCTGAGGCGGAACTGGCGCAGTCGGACGAATTCGACACGCGCATGCAGCTCCTCCAGCAAGCCATGGGCGACCTCAACGAGCGTGAGCAGCACATCCTCACGGAACGTCGGCTGACGGAAGAGCCCAAGACCCTCGAAGAGCTGTCCACGGAATACGGCGTCAGCCGAGAACGCATCCGTCAAATCGAAGTCCGCGCTTTTGAGAAACTCCAAAAAGCCATGAAGAAAATGGACAAGGAGCTTAGGGCCGGAGCAAGCGCAAGCGCCAACTAACTCCCCGTCATCCCGGAATTGGCAATGCCAATATCCGG
>JBCCTF010000202.1:0-5120 GCA_039198765.1 Pseudomonadota bacterium | reverse complement strand
TTGACGGAGCGGTCTGAGGCGATTGAGACATGGGTGACTTTTTCGAGGGTGTTGAGGTTTCCGATGCGGCCGATGATTTGGAAGGTTGCTGCGTTGATCATGACTGTCTCCTTTGGTGTTTCGTTTCGATGGGTCGTGCCAAGGCAGACGGTTCTCGGCCGGTGAAACACCGCAGGGCGCACTGGCGCGGCCCGCAGGCCTGAACGCAGTGATTGGGCCGAGGACACGGGTGGGCCCGGAGCAGCGCAGCTGTTTAGTGATTTTGCCGGGCGAGGTTCTCTGCCACGTCCCATCCCTTCAGAAACGACAGGCCAAAGGAGGCGGGCCTGAGGGACCTGGCCACCTCACCTCTCGGCCCGCTTGGGAACAATCTGCATCGGGAATTGCGCACATGTTGAGAGGATTAGGCCGAAGGGTCAGAGAGCCGCTGAAACGGTGACAGGAGCGGACTGTACTGGCGCTGCGGGCGTCGGACCCTCCTTCAGAGCAAACGGAGCTTGGATCCATGCCACGGAACAAAAGCCCCCTCACGAGACCCAAGACCACCCGGCACCTTCCCTGCTTTCAGGCCGTGGCAGGGAAGACGTTAGACACACTTGTGCTGCAGTGCTTCAGATTGAAGACAGCTTGCACTGTAAGCTGGGGAAACGTCGTTCGGGTACGCGATTGCGACGACTGTGGCGATCTATACTACAGCCTCGGACAACTCATTCGGCTTGGTCGTGAAGGCCGCCGACACGGCTGCCATCGTCAGTGCTCAATGAGGCGTCAAGTTGAGTTAGTCCTCCGCCTTAGTTGAGGCATTGGCACCGAAGGCCTCAAATGGAAGGACGGATGTCTCTTGGAGCCGGCTTTACATCCTTAAGGGTTCGTCCCTTGACTGGTTGGTGCTATTCTACCTGCAATTGATTTCGCTATTTGAGGATTCTCCATGCGCTTTTCATCTCTTCTCATTGCATTGGGTATGTTTGCTACACCGGCTGCTTCAGACGTGGTCACGATCGTGGCATTCAACGTCGAGAACTTGTTCGATACGGTTGATGATCCTGACAACCCTCGCGACGACACCTATCTGCCACTGGAGGTCAAGCAGGCGGATCAAGCCACGCATGATGCGAACTGTGAAACTTGGAACGGACCCAGCGGTTTTTTCTCAGATCAATGCAAGACTCTCGATTGGAGCGATGCCGTTTATGATCAAAAGCTTGCTCGCCTGGGCGAGACCATCCTCGCCTTGGGCGCTCTTCCAGAAGTGATCGTAGTCCCGGAAACTGAAAACGCGCAGGTATTGGAAGACTTGGTGGGCCAAGACCTTCCAGCTTCCGGCTATCGTGTGGTGCAACTGGATACGAGTGATGAGCCGGACAGCCGTGGGATCGATGTTGGTCTGCTGACGACATTGCCCGCCGCCGGCACGCCAACAGCCCATGTCGTCGATTTTGATCGCGACGAAGAAACCTGCGGCAAGACACGTGACATCCTGCAAGTTCCGCTGGAGCTCCCCGACGGGGAAACGCTGCATGTGTTTGGCGTGCACTTTCCGTCAGGAGGCAATCCTTATCGCTGCCGTGTCCGCGCGATGAGCAACCTGAACGCCGTAGTGGCGGACCTTCCGGAAGGCTCTTTGTCGGTCGCGGCCGGCGACTTCAACGTCAACTGCAACGAGGGTCCGACAGACAGCTTTGCAAGGCTCCTGCGGATCGGCAACTGGCACGCATCGCCGTTGGTCCGCTCAGGATGCGATGCACCAGGTTCGAGCAAATTTGTAGATCGCCGTATCAACAACTGGAACACATGGTCGTTCCTCGACATGATCCTGGTCTCGTCGACACTGAGCCCATCCCGGCCGAGTGACAAAGACTGGTTTGCCGATCTGGGCAGCTTTAGCTCCGCGATTGTAACGTCCGAGCAGATCATAGTCGACGAAGACGATCGTGGGTTTATCGAACCTCGACGTTTTGATCCTGTGACAGGGCGTGGTGTGAGTGACCATTTTCCCGTTGTGATGCGGCTGGTTTCACGGCGTGATTGACGCGTACCCTTGTGAGAACCGCTCGCGGCGTCAGGCGGCACAAGAGCGGTCGAGACAACCAAGGTGTGAGGGCGGTGTATGCGGATGATCCGGAGTTCAGTTCCAACTTTGAAGTTCCGGTAACATCGCCGAGCAATAGCGTTAGTGAACCGGCTTACTGTCAGTGTACCCGAACCAATCAGACCCTGCAGGCTGAAAGCGTCTTGGGCAGTTTTGTACCCTTGATTGCAGTATCTCCACTGACTGTTATGGAAGGCCTTGGCCGGAAAAGCTTTGTGGGACAGATCGTTATAGGTGTCGCGCAGCCCTGATAGAGAAAGTTATCCAAAGAACCGACGGTCTGGCACTATAGAGGACGGCACGGGAACAAAGGGTGCCAAAAAATCAGTGAGTTTGTTGGATATTTCCAGGTCCGCTTCCGAGTATTTGAGGCAGATTGACACATACGCCCGACGCGATGATCTCTGGTTACACCTTAGCTGATCTGCACCAATTCATCGGTTGACGGAGCGCTGTTGAAACCGAACAGCCCAAACCTTTCGTCCTCGGCAACCATCGTCCATGCGCCGGCAGATCGGCGTCGCCCCTGTCGGAGGTCCCGTGCCGGATTAGGTCGATCGTCGCCGGATCATCGACGCCACCTCGCAGACCGGGAAGCTTTGGGACGGGAGCACCACTACCGGTCACCAAAGCAAAATGCGCGCTTGTCAGGGTTCATTGATCCACGCCCGCCTTATAGTGTCCGAGCATGTGCCCCGGAGCACCGCGTAGGTATGCCTACCAAACCTTCCATCCCAGCTCTTTCCGGATCTGGGTTAATAGCGCGGCAAGGGTGTCGGAGGCGTCCGCTTTCTTCGGTATGGGCTTCGCCTTTCCGCCGGTGACGAAGGCACCAGGCGGAGCATCCCAGCCCGCAGCCAGCGGTGCGGCGAGACGGGCGGCGCCTGTCTCTGGCCCGGGCAGGAGCCGATGCATCCATCGTACGAAGAACGGTGCACCGCGACCAGCTGTCATGCCAGTGCGGTTGCCACCCGGATCCACCGCGTAGGTCTTGATGCCCTTAGCAGCGAGCGCGGGGGCCATCGCCGCTGTGGCTGCTGTCAGCGCGAGTTTGGTCTGCCCATAGGATCCGAACACTCCGGGCTTTGTTGGGGCCACCAGCCGCCCGACATTCAGCGGACCGGACAGCCCGGCGGCGTTCGAGGACGCATTCACGACAACCGCCGGGCCACTGGCGGCGGCTCCAGCGGCGAGCGAAGCCTCGAGTGCACGGATCAGTGCGAGGGGCGCGAGAACGTTCACCTCGAGCTCCAAGTCTACACCCTGAAGGCCCGGGCGGGGCGCGGGGGTCAGAACGCCGGCCACGTTCATCAGTGCGTGCAGTTTGGGATAGGCACCGGTGATAGCTTCGGCGGCGCGCGCAAGGTCGGCGCGCACGGTTATAACGGTGCCCGGCCCCATGGCAGCGATGCGCTCACAGGCCGCCTCAAGCGCGGCTGTGTCGCGGCCGATCAAAACGACGTCCCACCCCTCGCGCGCGAGCCGCGCGGAGAGGGCACCGCCGATACCACCGGTCGCGCCTGTGACGACGGCCGTGCGCCGATCAGATGCGTCCTCGCTCACGCCACGCTCTCAACGACCTTGCGCGGCGGCATCGGCAGATCGCGCCGGTCCATCGGGATCGTCAAAGCCTTGGCGATTGCGGGCCGCGTCTCGACACGCGCCATCCAGGCACGCAGGGTAGGAAACGCGTCTTCGGGCACGTAGCCGACAAGGTTCGCGGTGTGCAGCCAAGCGAAGATGGCGATGTCAACGATCGAAAAACCCATTGGTAAGAACCACTCGGCCTCGCCGAGCATGTCCTGTGCGACATGTGTGGTGCGATGCCCCTCACGCTCGTAACGGCGGATGCCGTGAGCCTGCACACCCTCCTCGAAGAAGGCGTACTGCATGCGCTGGCCGAACATCGGGCCCAGCCAAGCGGAGGCGAAGAAGAGCTTCTGCAGACCATCGGCATGGGCAGCGAGGTCTTCTTCGGGTGGGAAAAGAGCGCCGCTGATCTTCGCGAGATAGAGCAGGATCGCGCCCGATTCATAGACGGAGATTTGACGCTCTCGATCGAAGAGGATGGGGATCTTGGCGTTGGGGTTCATCGCCAACAGAGTGGGGTCGGTGATGCCGCCGCGGCTGTCGATCGTGTGGGTCTCGTAGGTCAAGCCGAGGGTTTCCAAGGCCATTGTAGGTTTGTAGCCATTGGGCGTAGCGTGGGTGTAAAGATCAAACATTGCTGTTGGCCTTTTGAGAAAAGAGAGTGACTGTGTGCCCATCACACGCACACATTCGACCGCGGGTCAAGGGAGAATGACGCTCTCGACCGCCGGTCAGGCCGTCACGGTCTGCGCCACCCGCGCACTGCGCGGCATCGCCGCCAGGAGGTCCGCGATCGTCGTCGCCGACAGCTCCGCTCTTAGGGCAGCCTCAGCCCGGCCCGTCACATCCCGTACCAAGGGACCGATATTGGCCCCAATTACACATCCCTCGTCGGGAGCGCAGCGCGGCATCGCGAAGAGCGTCCCTTCCTCCACGGCGTCGTACACGTCTGCCAGCGTGATCGCTTCGGCCTCCCGCGCGAGCACGGCGCCGCCGCCCACGCCCAGTTTAGAGCCGGTGATCTTGGCCTTTGCGAGTGAGGATAGAAGGCGCCGAATAACGGTGGGGCTCGTGCGCGCGCCCGCGGCCAAATCCTCGGAGCGGTGCGCGCGCGAAGGGTCCGATGCAATGACCACCAGAGCATGGGTAGCGACGGCAAAGCGCGAGGAGGTGGGCATAATGAGGCTCCTACTTATATTCCCAATATCAGTGATGCGGATGCGTATCGCAAGGCTGGGGATAAGATCAGCCAGGATATTGGAGCAATCGACGCTTCAGTACCACGAGTATGTTGAACCGGGCGAGGCATTCGAGCAGTGCGAAACGAATGCCTGACTTGTCCCGCACAGCGCATCTAAATTGTCAGGAGCCAAGGATCCCTTCGGCGATGCTGGGTCCCATCGTCTTTGCCGGCTACGCATCGCGCGACCTATGAGAG
>JBCCTF010000201.1:0-5293 GCA_039198765.1 Pseudomonadota bacterium | reverse complement strand
TTGAGCCAGAGGGCGACGGCACGCGCTACGAGGACCGATTGCACCTCGACGCAGGGCTCCTGACGCCATTCGTTGCCCTCTTTGCGCGGATTTTCTACCGTCACCGGCAATCGCGGTGGCGCCAGCTCGCAGCGAATGGCTTCAGCTACGAGGGAACGCCATGACCAAACCATTGATCGGGCTGTACCCCGGCACGTTTGATCCCATCACTTTGGGTCACGTGGACATCATCAAACGAGCGGTGAAGCTGTGCGACGAACTGGTCATCGGCGTGGCCAAGCACTCAGGCAAGAACCCTGTCTTCAACCTCGAAGAGCGGCAGGAGCTGGTGAAAGCTTCCATTGCCGATATGGACGAGGGACAGCGTGGGACGATCAAGGTGGTGCCGTTTGATGGCCTTCTCATGCACTACGCTGAGAAGATTAGTGCGCAGGTGATTATCCGTGGCCTCCGCGCGGTCTCGGACTTTGAGTACGAATTTCAGATGGTTGGCATGAACGCTGCGCTGAACGATGAGATCGAAACGGTGTTCTTGATGGCCGATGCCCGCTACCAGTCGATCGCCAGCCGGCTGGTGAAGGAGATCGCTATGCTCGGCGGTACCTTCGAGCACTTTGTCCCCGACGCGGTCGTCCAGCCTCTGCGCGAAAAGCTCTCAGCCTAAACCGGCTTTAAGCCCGCAAAAGCTGGCGAACCTGGCGATCTTCCGTTACCGAGCATCTTATGCGTTCAATTTTCACGATCCTGGCCCTTGCGGCCCTGACCATGACTGAAGCTTCGGCTCAACGCCGCGGCCAGCCTGCTGAACCTGAGGGCCCGACCCCGGCCGAGCTTCTTCAGAATGCGCCGGAGGACATCTGGGTTGAGATCGACCCGGAGAACATTCTCATCATCGATCTGCCGTCCGGTCCGGCCTTCGTTGAGATGCGCCCCGACTACGCGCCAGCGCACGTGGAGCGGATCAAGACGCTCGCCCGCGATGGCTTCTACAACGGCACGATCTTCCACCGGGTGATCGACGGTTTCATGGCCCAGGGCGGTGATCCGACAGGCACCGGTACAGGCGGCTCGCAATACCCGGATATGCCTGGCCGCTTCGTCAGACCGCTGAACGAGCTGCCCGCGTTTGAGGGCGTCGGCCGAGACGATCGCGCGCCACAGATTTCGTTCTTCGGTTCAATGATGTTCGCATCGCAGCCGCCGGGGATGATGCAGTTCCTCAAGACCGACACAGTGGCCGCATGGCCGCTTCACTGTCCGAACGTGGTGTCCATGGCGCGGGCGGGTGATCCCAACTCGGCAAACAGTCAGTTCTTTATCATGCTGGGTGATAACCGCCGTGCGCTGGATCAACAGTACACGGCTTGGGGCAAAGTGATCGACGGCGGTTTCAACGTTCGCCGGATCAACATTGGCGAGCCGCCTGAGCGCCCGACACCCATCCTCCGCGCGCGGGTCATGGCTGACTTGCCGCCCGCGGAGCAAACGAAATTCGAGGTCTTGAGGGGCGAAAGCGAAACCTTCAAAGCTTGGCTCGAGAAAACCGCAGCGCTGACCGAAGACGGATTCTTCGTCGATGCCTGTTCCGTCAACGTACCCATCCGAAAGGGAGGCGAAATCGCATCATGGGCACTCTCAAACTAAAACTCGAAACCGGCGATGTGACCATCGAGACCTTCGAGGACAAAGCGCCGAAACACGTCGAGCAGATCACCAAGCTGGCTGAAGATGGCTTCTACGATGGCCTCACGTTCCACCGCGTGATCGACGGCTTCATGGCGCAGGGCGGCTGCCCCGACGGCAACGGCATGGGCGGCTATGAGAAGAACATCCCGGCAGAGTTCAACGACGAGCCGCACGTGGAAGGCATCTGCTCCATGGCGCGGGCGCAGGACCCAAATTCGGCGTCGAGCCAGTTCTTCATCTGCCTTGATGACGCGACGTTCCTAGACAATCAGTACACGGTTTGGGGCAAAGTGGTCGACGGCATGGAAGCTGTCCACGCCATCCAAAAAGGTGAGCCTCCAGCCACGCCAACGAAAATCATCGAATTCCGCAAAGCGTAACTTTCCCAATCGTCATCCCGGCCTTGAGCCGGGATCCATCAAAAAAATGCTCAGCGCGCTGAAGGCTTTTGTACGATGGATCCCGGATATTTTGCTTTGCAAAATTCCGGGATGACGAATTAAGTCTCAGCCTTGCGGCGGGCTTCGGTTGAGTCCCGATCTTCCAAGTGGATCAGGCCCACCAGGCGCCTGATCACCATTTCCTCGTGCGGATCACGGTGATCGTCGGTGAGCACGACCCGCCACATCGCTTCGATCAGCTGCATTTTCCCCTCGCGCGACAGCTCATCCTTCACCACACGTGAGAAGCCGTAGAGGTCGTTGGCTTCCGCTTGTGCTGCTTCAGCCTCGGCGCGGAGGGCTGCTGTTTGATCAGCAGATAGAGCAAACTGGCCTGCCAAAAGACGGTCGATCAACGCTTTCTCGGTCTCAGTGTAATCCTCATCCGCACGCGCAGCTTCGACGAGGAGCGCAGCGACCGCGCGCTGAAGCGGGTCTGTCTTTGCCTCTTCCGTTTCGGCTTCACCTCTGAATTTGCGGAACAAACTGTCAAGCATCGTCGCTGGTCTCCTTATCGTTGAGGTCGCGGTAGCACGCCTGCGCTAAAGGCGCAGAGAGCCGTTTTTCGGGGAGGTCGAGCACTTCGACCATGAAGAGCTGCTTGCCGCGCATGATCGTCACCGCGTCGCCCTGGCGCAGTTTGAACGCTGGTTTGTCCGTGCGGAGGGTTTGCCCGGCGCGGGTGATCCGCGCGTTCTTGCCGCTGACAACTTGGGCGGCGAGTGCGCGGGTCTTGAAAATCCGTACACACCAGAGCCACTTGTCCAGCCGCGCGCTCTCGTCGCTCATGAAGCGTTGCTGAGGAGCGCCTTCGCCTTGGCGAGGTCGTTCAAGAATTTGCGGGTTTCCACGCGGCGCTGTCCTTCGTCCTTCACCCTTAACAGATAGGATGGATGGAACGTCGGCACCAGATACCCGCCGAAAGGTGCCGGCATCGTGAGCGCCTCACCGCGCAAGCGGGAGAGCGGCGTTGGTTTGCCCAGGACTGCGCGAAGGGCGCTAGCCCCCAGGGTGACCGTGACCTCGGGCGCGACAGCGCGGTGTTCCTGCGCAAGATAGAGCGCATACGCATCAATCGTTCGCGGCTTAGGCGTCTGGTGGATGCGCCGCTTGCCGCGCAGGTCATAGTGGAAGTGCTTCACGGCATTGGTGAGGTAGAGGGCCGCGCGATCGAGGTCGCTCTCCGCCAGGAGTTGGTTAAGCAGCTGTCCCGCCGGTCCGACGAACGGCTGGCCTTGCCGGTCCTCCTCGTCGCCCGGTTGCTCGCCAATGAAGAAGAGCGAGGCGTTTGCCGGACCTTCGCCGAGGATGATCTGCGTGCCGTTTTCCTCCGTAAGCGGACCAGCGAACTGTTCGATGGCTGCGTTCACGGAGGATAGGTCTGGCTTCTCGCCCATGACAATCGAAGGCGCAGCGGGCGCGAACGAAGACCGCGCGGCTTCGTTCATCTTGGCAACGCGAGCGGGGGCCTGTTCGAGGAGTTCGTTGATGAGCGTCGCTTCGGGCAGGTTTTTCCAGTACTTCTTCGGCATCTCGGCGCGCATGGCGTCGGTCATGATGCGAGCCGGGTTGAAGATGTTGGCGTAGTAGGCGCGCCAGGCGTCTTCGAAGGCGTCGTCAGGCGGCACGTCCTCGCGCGAACCTCCGGGTGCGAAGCGGACTTGGCCGTTCTCGTAGATGGCTGTCTCGCGCGGCGTGACAATGGCCCAGTCCATGTTGGAAAAGCGCCGTATAAAGAAGGGTGCCTCGCGCTGGACGATATGGTGGTCGGGTTCGAACCAAGCGGCGTAGCGTTCGCGGCCTCGGGCTTCGTCCACTTTTCGGAAGCGGACAAAGGCATGCATTTTATGAGCGTCGCGCCTGACGGCTTTCTCCAAACGCCGGACGGCGACGGTGTCGGGGTCTGCCATGTTGGCGGGGAGGAAGCGATCTGTCTGGGAGCGGAACAAAAATCGGTAGAGCAGGGAGAAGCGGTCTGATCCGCTATGGTGGACCGCGGTGTCGACCAGTTTCACAGCTTCGCGCGGGAGGGAAACAGCTTGTCCATCATCGGACGCTGACACCCCACCTTCGGGGGAAGCGAAAAGATCACTCTCTCCGCCCACGCGCCAGACGACGCTTTCCGGTAAGATCTTTGCACGGAGCAAGGCCCGCGCTTCGCGGCGGAAGCCTTTGAGATCGCCATCGCTGTCCAGCGTCACGATCCGTTCAGCCGAGGCGGCGAAGAGGGTCATGCGGCAGCGAAAAGATCTTGTTGTTCAGCGGGTTTCTTCATCCGCGCCTCGAGCGTCCCTGAGTCGAGGAGCGCGGTCGGCCGCCAGTCTGGCGTGGTCACGAAGGGGCGGATGCGCTTCACCGAAGCCGCGAGCCGGGCCAGGTCATCATAGCGAAGCGCGCCATAGCGCCGGGCCATCAAAATCTTCTGCACACCCCGTGTTCCAATGCCGGGGATGCGGAGCAGCTCCTCCTTCGTCGCGCGGTTCACGTCAATCGGGAAGAAGCCCTGGTTCTTCAGAGCCCAGATTAACTTGGGGTCAGCGGTGAGGTCGAGCATCCCTTCGATCATCGTTGAGATGATCTCTTCACGCCCGAACCCGTAAAACCGAGTGAGCCAGTCGGCCTGGTAAAGGCGATGCTCGCGGATCAGCGGTGGTTTGTTCGCGGGCATACCCGGCTTGGCATCAGGAATTGGGGAGTAGGCGGAGTAATAGACCCGGCGCAAGCGGTGCTTATCATAAAGATCCGTCGCCGTGGTCAGGACGCTGGCATCGTTCTCGCTATCCGCGCCGACGATCATTTGTGTCGACTGTCCACCAGGGGCGAAGGTTGGCTTCTTCGCACGCCGTGTCTTGTCCCGCTTGGCCTCTTCAATCCGTACACGCATCTTCGCCATCGCGCCTTCGATGTCCTCGCGGTCCTTCTCAGGCGCGAGGGTCTTCAGGCTGTTCGCCGTGGGCAGCTCGACGTTGATCGACACGCGGTCGGCATGCCGCCCCGCCTCGGCGATGAGTTCGGGTGCGGCCTCGGGAATGGTCTTGAGGTGCATGTAGCCCCGGAAGTCGTATTCCTCTCGGAGGATGCGGGCGACCTCGACGATCTGCTCCATCGTGTAGTCGGGCGAACGGATGATCCCTGAACTGAGGAATAGGCCTTCGATATAGTTGCGC
>JBCCTF010000200.1:0-5312 GCA_039198765.1 Pseudomonadota bacterium | reverse complement strand
TGAACATCGACGGCATCGCGTTTGAGAATGGTGCACCAGTGCCCGTTCCTGCTGCTGCACCGCTGATGCTTGCGGGTCTTGGGGCTTTGGCGGCACGTCGCCGACGTCGCCGGACTTCGTAAGCCTGTTTTACGCAATAAATGCGTTTGGAGGCGGTAGCACACGCTACCGCCTTTTTTCATGCTTCCTCTGATATAGCCGTACGCGGATGATCAACCGTGTGATCGCCAGCAATCGTATCGCGGCGGAAGTCCGTTGGCGTCTGGCCTGTCTGACTGCGGAACACGCGGTTGAATGTCGCCTTAGAGCTAAAACCAGCTTCAAGGGCGATATCCAGCACCGATCGATCCGTCTGCTGAAGAAGCTCTTGGGCGAAAGATACTCGGTACCGATTGATGAACCGGTTGAAGTTCACCTCGGCACGGTCGTTGATCAGCTTCGACAATGCCGCGCGGTTGGTGCCTACGGATCGCGCAAGGCTCGTCAACGTCAGATCGGGCTCAAGGAACAGACGGTCATCCTCAAGGGTTGAGAGCAATCGCTGCCAGGTCGCGGAGCCTCTATCCGTACTCTGACTGCTCTCTCCACCAGCTGGTATCGGCTCAATGGGTTGCTGGCGCTGCGGCGGCTCCACCCGCAGGAATGAAGCATGCTTGGTGACCAGATAAGCGAGGGGCCACAGAACAGCGATCAGAAGCGTGGCGATGAACAACGCCCGAGTCTGCCCCTGCGTTCCAAGAAACGGGAGCGTGGAATTGAGCACAAAGAGCAGATTGAGAACAAAGACACTGATCGCGGGCGTAATATAGACGTATGCTGACTGAATCTTGTTCTCAGCAGTTTCACCCAAATACGCCCGGCGATGAAACATCAGAAGAAAAAGGGTGTAGGCGGAAAATAGGAAGATCGAGGCCTGACCGAGTGCGACAAAAGCATCACCTAAAGATCGTCCTGTCGCTAGCGCCAGCCACTCCCCAAGGACTTCCGCTGCAGGCAAACAAAAGGCGGATTTGGCGAGGGTC
This sequence comes from Pseudomonadota bacterium, assembly GCA_039198765.1. Classification (GTDB taxonomy): domain Bacteria; phylum Pseudomonadota; class Alphaproteobacteria; order Caulobacterales; family Parvularculaceae; genus Parvularcula. The sequence continues at coordinate 4,290 of JBCCTF010000200.1, read as the reverse complement.
GTCAGCCTGCCGAACAACGCTGCTGACACGAAACCCAGCAGCAAACAGCCCGGCAACGTCTCATTGGCAACAACCGGCGCCAGCCGGAGATGCGCTGTTCCCCCAGAAGGGTCTAGCCCGTAGCCGAAGCCAACGTAGGCAGCGACAGACAGGCTGAACGCACCAAGGAACCAGGTCTCCTGGCTGCGCTTCAGCATGAGCAGCAGAACCGCGAGCAAGGCTGCCTCCAGTGCGAGCACAACCACAATTGTCGGAAAAGAGAGCTCTGTCACCACAGCACCTTACGGTGCATGCAGCTCCTTTTCAGACGTGTACGTTGTGTCGGCACCAAACCGAGCGTCCCTTGCGACTTTTGTTGGACGCGGCCCGGACAGACCCAGACCGCCCTATGCATCTATGAACGCGATGCCAGCTCGCAAGTCTGCCAGCTTATCCTTGCTCGCCCTGGAGCTTGAGAAACGCGATGTAGTCAGGGTTATCATAGAAAAGCTCCGCTATCGGAGCAAAGAGTTTCGCGCCGTTGGCACCATTGGCGAAGATCACCATGCCGATCTTCCGCTCAGGCACGTAGAACGCGACCGCGCGCTCTCCTTCATCGCCCCCGCCCTGCCAGAGCACGGTCTCCTCCGCGTAGGCGAACACCACCCCGGAGAGGCCAAAACCAATCGCTTCGGGACAGATCGGTGCGAACACATCACGGGCACAGAACTGCTCTGTCATGTCAAACTGAATGCGCCGCCGGTCCGCTTCCAAATCGGCGGGCAACGATGTGCCTTCGATCATGGTGCTGATCACCCGGCCGAACGCGGTCGGTGTGACGTAAAGATCGTCCGCCGCTGACCAGCTCGGCCACGTTGCTGCAGGCTCAAACGCACCGCTACCGTTCTTCGACCATGCATAAGCAGGCGGGAAAGGCGGGGTCGCACCGAACGCAACATCGGTGGCTCCGGCAGGTTCCAGCACTGTCTCTCGGACCAAGTCTGGGAACGTGCTGCCAGCAACCCGCTCAGCGAACCGGGCGACATACTGAAAACCCTCACCAGAATAGCCAGGACGCGATCCCGGGTCGAAGCTGAAGGCCAGGCGATTGTCCTCGGCCATAGACCGCCAGTTGGGAAAGCCCGTCTGATGCGCCAGCGCATGACGCGGGGTCAGAGCTCTCGCACGCGGATCGTCGGCAACGTCTTGATCCACCCATACGTCAAACATCGGTGTATCGAGATCAAATGCGCCTGTGCCTGCGAGCCGCAGCACCGTTTCCGCGGCGAGCATCTTTGTCACCGACGCCACGTTGAACATCGTCGCATCTGTTGCCGGAACCCCTGGTCGCGCCTCGCCATAGGTCGCAGCAAAGACCACGCCCTCCGGCGTGACCACCGCGAACCCGACCGCGGGCACATCGTGCTCGGCGAGAAGGCTTGGTACCATCGCAGCCAGCGCCTCTCGTTCCGGGCCGAAGGGATCCTCGACGGTCGTGCAAGCGCCCAGCGTGAACGCAGCGGTAAGGGCAATTGAGAGGCGTCGCGGCATAGCGGTGTCTTCCTGTGTCAGCTTTCATCGCAGGCCGTAGCCAGGGTGCAGACGCGCTGCGGCTCTCTGCGTCTCAGACACGTCTCAAATCGTCGCAAACCGGCATTCCTCCGCGGGAATTGCGGCTCAGAGAATCTATCTGATCGAACTGAGACGACGCAGGGAGAGGCGACGCTCAGGGTTACGCTCATCTGCCGACACCCCGCGCTAACCCCCGCTGCGAAACACAGGAGATACCCATCATGCACGCAAGACCTATCGCTACGACCGTCTTGGCCCTCACAGCATCCCTCTCCGCAGCGCAGGCATCGGACTCGATCTTTGAGGTGATGAAGACCATCGAGGGGACCTGGGAAGGCGCGCTGACCTACCGCGACTTCAGCTCGAACGAACGTGTCTCGATCCCCCACGAACGGACCATCCATGTTGGTCCCAATGGCCAATACGCCCTTCACGAGAACGCCTACACCGACCCTGGCTACCAGGTCTTTGGCGCGCAGATGATGCAGATCACCAAGAACGCGATCATCATCGGCGGCACCACGGGCAACTCGATCGAAGTGGAACGGTTCTCGATCGAAGATGCATCTCAAGGCGATGATGGATGGCGCGCGGAAGCGATCGGCGAAGGCACCGACAACGGAAAGCCCGCCACCATCCGGCTGAACCTCCTCATCGCGGAGAACGCGCTGATCATCGAACGGGAAGTGAAAGCGGAGACCGACGATGACTTCCTCTTTCGCAACGAAATCCGTCTTGAGCGCAAAGGCGCTGCCCAGTGATGCTGCAAGGAACTGGCACTGCAGCACGTGCAGCTTCGTTGGCGGCTACGGCGTGGATGGCAGCTTCCTGCGCCACGATGGACGAGCCGCTGTACAAACGGGATGTCACCGTCGCCTCAGCTGCGCCGCTGACCGCCGCGCAAGTGATCGAAGATTTGTCCCTCGCCAGAGAGGTTCTTGAGACCGTCCACCCCGGCTACGACCGCTACACCCCTGCCCGAACGCTCGACGCCGCGTGGGATGTGCGCCTTGCTGACGCGAGTGAGATTGAAGATACCGGCGCGCTTTATCTCGCCCTGTCCGAAGTGCTGACGCTGATCCGTTGCGACCACACGAAAGCAGAAACACCGCGCGAGATGGAACGTGCACGGACAGAGAACGCGAGCTTCTTCCCCTTCCGCCTGATGACCGACGGCGATGCCGCCATCATTTACTCTACAGACGAAGGATCACCTTTTCAGAAGGGCGACAAACTGATCTCCATCGACGGCCGCCCGGCCTCACAAGTTATCAGCGATGTCCTCTCGCTGATCCCGGTGGATGGGCAAACTGACCACGTCAAACCTGTTCAGTTTGAATCCACCGGGGAATTTCTCGGCTCAGGTTTTGAGCATTTCTACCCCCTCCTCTACGGCGACTGGGAAGAAGCGACGGTCACCATCGCGCGCGGCGGTGAACAGATGGATGTGGTCGCCCAACCCATCACCTGGGAGGCTTGGCGGGCGATGCCCTGGCCCGGGAACCAGTACCGCCCTGATTTTGTGGATAGCGTCGAGCTCGACATCAACCAAGACGGCGTTGCCGTCCTCACTGTCGACACGTTCGTGAATTACCGGCGGCCGGTTGATCCGGACACGGTCTATCGCCCGCTCTTCGAAACTCTGCGCGAAGAGAACATCACATCGCTCATCCTAGATACCCGCGAGAATGGGGGCGGCTCGACCGATGCGATGCTGGGGCTTCTCGCTTACCTTATCGACGAACCCACAACACTGTTCCAATGGAAGCGTGTACGGACGATCGATGTCACGGAATATGCTGACTATATCAACGTCTGGGATCCGCGCGCTTTGAAACCGGATCCAAGCAACTTCAACCGGTTGGACGACGGCTGGTTCGAGCTTAAACCCCAAGCTGACCCGTTGAGCCTTCAACCGTTCGATCCCAAGGAGCCACAGTTCGAAGGCGACCTCATCGTGCTCACAAGCGCGTCGAACGCATCAGGCGTCGCACTGATGCTCGCCACCCTTCAGGAGAAAGGCGCAGCCACCCTCGTCGGTGAGAAGACTGGCGGGAGCGCAGAGGGACCGACGGCAGGCATCCTCTACTCTCTCAAACTGCCTAACTCTGGCATCGTCGTCCGTGTGCCATGGCAGTTGCAACGCTCAATCGTCGCCAACCCGCCGTTAGGAAAAGGAGTCACGCCTGATGTTCTGATCCGTCCGTCGATCAACGACCGACTTGATGGACGCGATCGTGTTCTCGAAGAGGCACTCCGACTAGCGTCCCGGCGCGAACCGTAGATCGCGCCCGACACTTTCTTGATACGGCGACCACCCTTCAGGTCCCTTGCTCTCACATAATTTAGCGAATAGGTTAATTTTGGTAAACCATTTTGGAGGGGACCGATGAAAACGAAAATCGCCGCATTTGCAGCATCTTGCGCCCTAGCGCTTGGTAGCGCTCAAGCCATGACGTTCAGTTTCTCTGTTGGAGGATTTGACGGAGGCGGCTCGATCACGGGCACGTTCGAAGCCACAGATTTGGACATGGACGGTCAAATCGTGTCCTTCTCAGGTGAGGTCACAGCGTTCGAAGCCAGCTTGGTCGGCAACAGCAACGTTGCCGATACCACATGGGAATTCGCGGACCTTTTCGGCCTTGTCTACGACCTTGACGGCACGATTGGCGATGGCATCACCGGAGGAATTGAGGGTTTAGGCGTTGATGACGGCACCTTCGAGTTCGTCCACGGTCC
>JBCCTF010000199.1:0-5338 GCA_039198765.1 Pseudomonadota bacterium | reverse complement strand
CGACCACTCAGCCTGCCACTGACCTGGGTTACTTGCTGCGCAAGAATCCGGCGAATGTGCATGAGACCAAGCTGCCTTTTGGGAAGGCCGTTGTTTTCTATCCCGAGGCGACTGATCAGCGATGCGAGGCGTCGCTCATCATCGATGTCGATCCCGTTGCACTGGTTCGGGGTCGGAAAGTAGTGAAGGGTCAGGCGTCGCTCTTTGATCACTATGTCACCGATCGTCCGTATGCAGCATCATCCTTCCTGAGCGTAGCGCTGGTGCGCAGCCTCCGGGACGCTATGGCGGGGAAATCACCTGACCGGCCTGAGCTGGCGGAGAGCGTGATACCGCTGGAGTTTGTGGTTGCTCCCCTTCCCGCCCGGTCGGATGAGCTCATCACGCGGTTGTTTGCACCTCTCGGTTTCGAGCTCGAAATCCAAAGGGACCTCCTCGATCCAGGCTTCCCTGATTGGGGCGAGAGTCCTTACGTAACACTTCGTCTAAAGACTGAAGCTAAGCTCTCCGATGCCTTGACGCAGCTCTACGTTCTCATCCCTGCACTCGACGGGTCCAAACACTATTGGGTCGGCGACGATGAGGTCGACAAACTCGTCGCCAAGGGTGGCGAGTGGCTTGCGGGTCATCCCGAACGAGATCTCATCGCGAAGCGATACCTGCGGCGTCAGCGGTATGCGGATGATGCCCTGGCAGAACTCGACGCCCAGTTTGGCATGGCATCGACTGAAGCCGCCGAAGAGGACACGGAAGTCACCGAAGCAACGATGCGGCTCAACGATCTTCGTTATGAGGCTGTGACCGACGCCGTCGTAAAGAGTGGTGCACGGACAGTCTGCGACATGGGCTGCGGTGAAGGCAAGCTTCTTCGGCGGCTCCTTCAAGAGAAGTCGCTTTCGAAGATCACCGGCGTCGAGGTCTCACCGTTGGAACTGGAGAAGGCCGAAAGACGCCTGAAGATCGACCGAATGTCGCCGACCCAGGCGTCACGCATCGAGCTGCTCCGCGGCTCGGTCGTCTACGATGACCCCCGCTTGAAAGGCCATGACGCCCTCACCCTCGTGGAAGTCATCGAACACATCGATGAGGAGCGTCTCACTGCGGTGGAACGTGTGGTTTTCGCTGAGCCGCAGGCTCCAACAGTCATCGTGACCACGCCCAATGCAGACTATAACGCGCTTTACGAAAAGCTCACGGCTGGCGCCTTCAGGCACAGCGACCACCGGTTTGAGTGGACCCGTGAGCAGTTTAAGACGTGGACGGATGGTGTGGCTGAGCGCAACGGCTATACCGTGACCATTAGAGGCATCGGCGAAGAGCACTCCGAACTCGGTTGCTCAACGCAAATGGCCATCTTCACAAGGGAGCCGTCCGATGACTGATGATCTCCTGAAGAACCCGGTATCCACGGCTATGCGGCAAGAGATCGAGGCCGTCCTCGGCACCATAGAGCGCGACCACGATGTGGAAATTCTCTTCGCTATCGAGAGCGGCAGTCGCGCTTGGGGCTTCCCCTCGCCCGATAGCGATTATGACGTACGCTTCGTCTACCGGCGCCCGCTTGATTGGTACCTCTCTATCGAACCAGGGCGAGATGTCATCGAACTGCCGATCAGCGGTGACCTCGACGTGAATGGATGGGACGTCCAAAAAGCTCTGGGCCTTATGCTGAAAGCAAATCCCGTGCTGCTGGAGTGGCTCTCAAGTCCGATCAAGTACCGCTGGAACGCCTCGGTTGCCACGCAGCTGACCGACCTTGCCGGTCTGGCCGCCTACGGAACGAAGTGCCGTCATCACTACCTTCGACTCGCTGAACGCCAATGGGACCGAAACATTGAGGGGCAGTCAGAAGTCAACCTAAAGCGATACTTCTATTGCGTCAGGCCGGCGATGGCTCTGCGCTGGCTGCGGCTGCGTCCGGGTGCGCCGCCGCCGATGAACTTCGACGCTCTTGCTGAAGGCATTGACCTCGCTCCTGAACTCATCGGTAAACTGAAGGAACTTTTGGTTCTCAAAAGCCGGACCAAAGAGCTCGGCGATGGTCTCCGTATCCCGGTGATCGACACATTCGTGACCAGCGAAATGGAACAGGCGAGAGGGCTCCTTGATAGCAGTGCGCCGATCACCCCAGACCTGCGTGTTCGCGCCAACGATCTCTTCCGAACACTGGTGAAGGAGGCTGGTGATGTCTGAGACCCGTTCCCGGCACCAACTGAAGAATACAATCTCGATCCCCGAATTCTGCCTTGTACTGATGATTGGGCCGTCGGGCTCTGGCAAGTCGACTTTCGCTAAGAAACACTTCCTGCCGACAGAAGTGGTCTCTTCAGATCACTGCCGTGCGTTGGTGGCGGACGATGAGCTAGATCAATCCGCAACAGGCGACGCCTTTGATCTCCTTGAATTCCTCGTCTCAAAACGGCTCGCAGCCCGGCGCTTGACGGTCATCGACGCCACCAGTGTTAAGCCCGAAGACCGTGCCCGCCTGGTACGCATCGCCAAGACGTACCACGCATTACCCGTCGGCTTGGTCTTCTTCCTCGATGAGAAGCTCTGCCAAGACCGCAATGCTTCGCGACCAGACCGCAACTTCGGACCCCACGTGGTGCGGAACCAGCTGCGGGCACTGAAGCGAGGCTTTGGATCCCTTAGGAAGCGCGAGGGTGTCCGCCAGCTCCATGTCTTCGACACCGTCGAAGCCATCGACGCGGTCGAAACGATTGAGCGGACCAAGCTCTGGCCCGACAAAAGAGACGAGCACGGACCTTTTGACATTATCGGCGACATTCACGGATGCGCTGGCGAGCTTGAAGCACTGCTCCAAAAGCTGGGATACGGTCTGGCGTTCGAGGGCGATCCCGGCCACCGCTCCTACAGGGTCACCCCTCCCCCTGGGCGCAAAGTGATCTTCCTTGGCTATCTCGTTGACCGAGGGCCAAGGAGTCCGGACGTCATCCGCCTCGCTAAGAGCATGGTGGAAGCTGGCGATGCCCTATGCGTCCTTGGCAACCATGAATATAAGTTTGTCCGTAAGCTGAACGGAAAGAACGTCAAGCTCACCCACGGGCTTGCGGAAACCGTTGAGCAGATGGAACAGCAACCACCTGAGTTCGCCCAGGAGGCCCGCACCTTCCTCGATAGCCTCATCAGTCACTACGTTCTCGACGACGGTGCCTTGGTCGTGGCCCACGCCGGTATCCGGGAGGACATGCAAAATCGCGCGTCAGGCGCGGTGCGGAGCTTCGCCATGTATGGCGATACGACCGGCGAGGTCGACGAATTCGGCCTTCCTGTGAGAGCCGATTGGGCAGCGGGCTATCGAGGCCGTGCAAAGGTCGTGTACGGACATACACCCACGCCCGAAGCGGAGTGGATCAACGGCACGATCTGCATCGACCAAGGCTGCGTCTTTGGTGGCAAGCTCACAGCTCTGCGGTGGCCTGAACGCGAGCTTGTGGATGTTCCCGCCGAGCAAGTGTGGTGCGAACCCGTCCGACCGCTCACGCCCGCGCCGACCGGTACGACCGCTGACCCTACGGCGATCAAGCTCGACGATGTACAAGGCAAGCGGATCATCTCAACTCGAATTGGGGGCACCGTCAGCATCAGCGAGGCCCACGCCGCTGGCGCTCTTGAAACCATGAGCCGCTTTGCCGCCGATCCACGCTGGCTCGTCTACCTTCCGCCCACCATGTCGCCTGTTGAGACGAGCAGCCAAGACGGCTGGCTCGAGCGTCCCGAAGAAGCCTTCGCCCACTACCGCAACCAAGGTGTTGACCACATCATCTGCGAAGAAAAACACATGGGCAGCCGCGCGGTCATCGTTGTGGCAAAAGATCAGAACACGGCCAAAAGCCGGTTCCTCTCTTCAGACCGAACAGGCGTCATCACCACCAGGACCGGCAGGCCCTTCTTCCCCCGAGAGCGGGAAGACGCCGTTCTCGAACGCCTGCGAACAGCGATCACCAAAGCAGGCTGGTGGGACCGCTTCGCAACGGACTGGTTCGCCCTCGATGCTGAGATCATGCCATGGTCAGAGAAGGCACGCAGTCTCCTCACCGGGCAATACGGCCCCGTTGGGAGTGCAGCGCAAATTGGCCTTACACAGGCAGTCAGTGCTCTTCAAAAGGCTGTAGCTAGAGGTTCCGATGTTGGTCCACTCCTCGCCAAGCAGCGCGAGCGGCTCGCGTCAGCCCAGGCCTTTACCAAGGCCTATGCACCCTATGTCTGGGGGACGGACGAGATCGATCACCTCCGGATTGCTCCCTTTCACACTCTCGCCAGCGAAGGAAAGGTGCACACGGATCAAGACCACGTTTGGCATATGGCGTGTGCGGAAGACCTCGCGGCTCAAGGTGATCCACTCTTCATGCAAACTGCTTGGCGCAAGGTCGACCTCGGCGACGAGGCGGGATGCCGCGACGCGGCACAATGGTGGGAAGAGCTGACATCCCAGGGGGGCGAAGGCATGGTTGTGAAACCTCTGTCCTTCATCGTCCAAAATGGCCGCACTCTACTCCAACCCGCAGTCAAAGTGCGTGGCAAGAACTACCTCAGGATCATTTACGGCGCCGATTACGATCAGACCGAAAACCTTGAACGCCTCAAGGAGCGTAACCTCGGACGAAAGCGATCTCTGGCTATCCGAGAGTTCACCCTTGGCCACGAAGCCCTTGAGCGGTTTGTGAAGCGCGAACCTTTGGCCAAAGTCCACGAGTGTGTCTTCGGCGTTCTGGCCATGGAGACAGAGCCTATTGACCCCCGGCTGTAGGAGAGATTTTGTTCGTATACGTCATAGACGGGAATAGTGCCGCTAGGACGATCGAGTGATGACAGATCTGAGACTCTCAGCGATGCGTGCGTTCCTTGGCCAGATCACGCCAAGCATGCGATGGATCACCTGCGTGATGAACGGCAGTGTGATCATCGTCAGTGTCGTGATCGGTCGGGAACCGACTGAGGAAGAGATCGAGCGAATGAGCGTCGCGGCGACAGAGATCGTCTCTGACTTTCCTCTGGCCAAAATGATCCTTGAGGTAATCACCGTTTCTCAAGATGATCTTCCAAAAGAGAGTATCATAAGGGAGGAGTGATTTTTGAGCGCGCCGAGGGCGACGACGAGATCTGACCCGCCAACATCGTTTCGGCTGGAGGGTACTAGCTGGTGCCGGTGCCTCGGACAAGCAATCCCCGTCGATGACTGGCCAAAAGACCCCGCCCGAAACCGGTCGGTCCACGTCATCTGCCGATCAAAGGCGGAACTCTAAAATGACTGCAGAGCGACCACCGGGCCTGGATGTGTAAGATGGACACATGGCCGAACCAGCCTCAGATTTGG
>JBCCTF010000198.1:0-5405 GCA_039198765.1 Pseudomonadota bacterium | reverse complement strand
GACCGCCGTCAGTTTCATGGGTCAGGCCGACCCGGAAGCAAACGACAGCTCGCCAGAGGGTCTCTACGACAAGTCGATCAAGATGTTCGCCGCGATCCCTGAAATGGTCGCCGCCGATCACCGTCGCCGGACAGGACAGCCAGTGATCCCTTCGGACAAATCGCTCGGTTGGTCAGAGAACATCTTCCACATGTTCTTCGGTGAGGTTCCCGCGCCTGAAGTCGTCAAGTGCTTCGACATCTCGATGACTCTGTATGCGGAGCATAGCTTCAACGCTTCGACCTTCACCGCACGGACGATTGCATCGTCGCTGTCCGATATCTACTCGGCGGTGACCGGTGCAATCGGCTCGCTCAAAGGCCCGCTCCACGGCGGCGCGAACGAAGCGGTCATGCACATGCTGGCAGAGGTGGGCTCTCCTGAAGTAGCGAAGGAGTGGATGCTCGACGCCCTGGCGACCAAGAAGAAGATCATGGGCTTTGGCCACCGGGTCTACCGCTCAGGCGACAGCCGCGTGCCGACCATGACAGACGCCTACGAGAAAATGGTCGACGTGATGGGTACGGACGAGGCCAAGAAATACTGGCAGATCAGCCGCACCCTCGATGAGACGATGGTGGCCGAGAAGGGCATCTATCCGAACCTCGATTTCCCGGCTGGCCCGTCCTACTACCTGATGGGCTTCCCCATCCCGATGTTCACACCGTTGTTCGTCTGCTCACGGATCACCGGCTGGACAGCTCACGTGATCGAGCAGCTCGGCGCAAACAAATTGGTCCGTCCGCTGTCCAACTACAACGGCGAACCCCAGCGCGAGGTCACGCCTATTGTGGAGCGCGGCTAGGACTCTTTGAGATGGCGGCAGGCCTAAGAGCATTCTTCATCGAGATAGTCTTAGGCCTGTTGATTTGGGCCGTCGTCGTTTTGGTTGGCGCCTATATCACTGTCTCTAGCGCTGGCGGAACATTCGAGTCAGCCTTGAAGGTCTGTGCTGTGATTGCATCATGGTTCGCGCTCAGCGGCGGCTTGATGGGATCCATCTTTGCTACCAGTTCGACGAGGTTCAACCCGATCCGGCACCTCGGCTCGGTTGTAGTTATCGCCATCGTGATCTTTGTCGGATTCACGTACGGAGTTTCCTGATTACTAGCTTACGCCCCCGCTTCCACCTCGCGTTCCCCGTCGATGACCTAGAAGCCGCGCGCCGGTTCTACGGTGAGGTTCTTCTCTGCCCTGAGGGCAGGGAGGACCCGGGGCACTGGATCGACTTCAATCTGCATGGGCACCAGATCGTGGCGCATTATGCGCCCGAGGAGTGTGCCGCTGTCAAAGCGGGGACCGTGGACGGAAAGTCCGTACCCGTCAGACATTTTGGTTTGCTGATGGAATGGTCAGAATGGGAGCGCCTTCGCGACCGTTTGATCGACCACAAAATCGAGTTTGCGCTTGAGCCCTACATTCGGTTTGAGGGGCAGGCCGGTGAGCAGGCGACCATGTTCGTCCGCGACCCGTCAGGCAACGCCCTGGAATTCAAGTCTTTCCGCGATGATCGGATGGTGTTCGCGAAATCGCTCGGCGAGGGAACGTGATGGATATTCAGCGTCAGGAAGGTGACAGCAAAGGCCGCTACTGGGTCGTGGTCGAGGGCCACGAGGCCGAGATGACCTACTCACGCGCTGGCGAGAAGTTGATCATCATCGACCATACCGGCGTGCCCGATGCACTCCGCGGCAAAGGCGTTGGCCAAGCGCTGGTCCAACGCGGTGTTGAAGATGCGCGGGCGGAAGGCAGGAAGATCCTCCCGCTCTGCCCCTTCGCCAAGGCGCAGATCCAGAAGCATCCTGAGTGGCAGGACGTTCTTCAGTAGGCGTCAGGCGTAGCGGGTCCTCGGCCCGCGCCATTCTTTGCCATCGCCCTTGAGCTTGCGCGGCGGCGACATGGAGCCTTGGCCGCGCCTTGGGTCTGGTTCGACCGTCGTGTCCAAAAGCTGGCCCAGCTCATCTGCTCCGCCCACGTACTTTCCGTCTAGCCAGATTTGCGGCGTGGTCACGGGTGTGAAATGCCCAATCTCCGGCTTCACCCGGACCAGCATTTCATACATCGCCGCAGGATTCTCCACGACGTCGAGATATTCGTATTCGATACCTGCCTCGTCGAGCAGCTCTTTGGCTTTGGTGCAGTACGGACAATTGGGTTTGCCGAAGATGCGGTTGCCTTCCACTGGGAAGCGCTTCGCGTAGGCGCGGACCACCATCTCTGTAAGGACACCGCGGTTCAGGGCATCGCCCTGGGCGATCACCTTATTCTCCACCAGAATGATCGGCGCATGCCAGCCGCCGGAGAAGAACAGCGGCTCCCACCAATAGGAAAGCCACGGCTTGCAAACGAAATCGACGGGCACGTGGGACAGCTCGTTCGCCAGCGTCTCTTCGATGACATCTTCGGTCAGCGCGCACTCCCCGCAGGGCAGGGTGATCGTGAAGGGACCCCAGCTGCCCTCCCACTTATACATCCGTAGGCGGATAGGTTTCGGATTTTTAGATCGTTTGGCCACAGCGCGCCCCTCAACATCACGTTACGTTCTGTGGTTCGGGTGAGGCGCGCGCGCAGTTACACCGGCAGCTGCGTTGAGCGGAGTTGTTCCCGCTGGGCCTAGTAGATACCCATAATTTCTTGCAGCGCTTTCTTCTTAAGCGCGTGCTCAGGCACCGTCGCTCCTTCCGCCGGTTTGCCGACGACGATGATCATCATCGGCTTCTCGGTCGCCGGGCGCTCCAGTGCCTCGTTCAGAAACTTCATCGGATTGGGGGTATGGGTCAGCGTCGCTAGACCCGCGGTATGGAGCGCCGTCAGCAACATCCCGCAGGCGAGGCCGACGCTTTCGGTGACGTAGTAGTTCTTCCGGTCATCACCCGCCTCCACGCCGCCGCGCTTCTGCGCGAAGCAGACGATGAGATAGGGTGCGGTCTCGAGAAACGGCTTCTCCGCATCCGTCCCAATCGGCGCGAGGGCGTCGAGCCACTCTTCGCCAGCGCGGCCTGCATAGAACGCACGTTCCTCTTCCTCGGCCGCCTCGCGGATGCGTCGCTTGATGTCTTGGCTCTCACAAACCGCGAAGAACCATGGCTGATGGTTTGCCCCTGACGGGGCACGACCCGCCGCTTCAATTGCGGTTTCGATGAGCCGACGGTCCACGGCGGCGTCGGAGAAGTCGCGAATCGTATGCCTGGTGGCCATCAACTCGCGAAAGGCCTCGACCGCATGCAGCGCCTCTTCCTCGCTCAGTTGAGGGGCAGGAGCCAGATCTTTGAGCGGCACGTGGTTGGGTTCAGTCATAAGGTCCTCATTCCCCCATAGGTTAACCGCATGAGGTCGCCGAAGGGAATGCACGGGCCAAAAAGCTGACAAAACCTGGACAACTTCGCCTGAAAAGCTGTCCGCGTTAACCGGCTGCTAACTCTCCTGACTGATCTTTTAACCAATAGGGCACGTCAGCGTTGCAAGGAACTCCGAATATGCCGCTCAATCTCTCCGTTCCGACCTCGGCTGAGCTGAAGCCGACCATAGTCGTGATTGGCGTTGGCGGTGCCGGCGGCAATGCTGTCAACAACATGATTAACAGCGCGCTCGATGGCGTGACGTTCGTTTGCGCGAACACAGACGCACAGGCGGTTGGTCTTTCAAAGGCGGATGTCAAAATCCAGCTCGGTACCGGCGTGACCCAAGGCTTGGGCGCGGGCTCGCGGCCTCAAATTGGTGAGGCTGCTGCTGAAGAGAGCATGGATGACCTCATGGCCGCGCTCGAAGGCGCCAACATGCTGTTCATCACTGCAGGCATGGGCGGAGGCACCGGTACAGGCGCAGCGCCTGTGATCGCGAAAGCGGCGCGAGACCTCGGCATCCTGACTGTCGGTGTGGTGACGAAACCGTTCGCCTTTGAAGGCGCACGCCGTATGCGGATCGCTGAAGAGGGCATCGAAGAGCTCTCAAAGCATGTCGACACGCTGCTGATCATTCCGAATCAAAACCTGTTCCGCCTTGCTGACGAGAACACGACGTTTGCCGATGCCTTTGCGATGGCGGATGAGGTGCTCCACTCAGGTGTGAAGGGCATCACCGATCTGATGATCGTGCCTGGGCACATCAACCTCGACTTCGCGGACGTCCGGACCGTGATGAGTGAGATGGGCAAGGCGATGATGGGTACGGGCGAGGCCACGGGCGACAACCGCGCCTCAGCTGCTGCCGCTGCTGCGATCTCCAACCCGCTGCTCGACGAGATGTCTCTCAAGGGTGCAAAGGGTGTGCTGATCAACATCACCGGCGGCCTGGACATGAAACTCTTCGAAGTTGACGAAGCGGCGAACGCCATTCGCTCGGAAGTTGATCCTGATGCGAACATTATTGTTGGCTCTACCTTCGACCAAGAGCTTGAAGGCATGATCCGCGTGTCCGTCGTGGCGACGGGGATCGATGGCCAGTCTGTTGTTGCTCAGAAACCGGCTCCGGTGGCTGCTGTCACACCGCTGAAGACCCAAGAGGTTAGCCGCGAGCTTCCGCCGGTGATTGAAGACGCTCCGGAGCTTCCGCCGCTGGTTGCTGCGCAGGATGAGAACCCGGTTGGCGATGTGCACGACCGTATCCGCCGTATGCTGACGGAAGATGGCGCTGCTGAATTCGCTGCATCGGGCGACCGGGCGAACCCGTTCCGCGGCAAGCAAAGCTCGACGCTGGAAACGGCAATGGGCCTTCTCCGTGATACGTTCAAAGGCCGTGCTGAAGCTGCTGAAGAACTGCCGCGCCGTAAGCCCTCTGCGAAGCCGCTAACGGACGACGACGACGATGTTGAGGTGCCTGCGTTCCTTCGCCGGAACTAGCGCTTCGCGGACTCAAACAAGCGGTAGAGCGTGATCGAGTCAGGGAAGCCGGTGACGACTAACTTGGCTTCTTTCTGAAAAGCCCGCAGCGCTTCTTCGGTGCTCTCATCAAATGATCCGGTGACGGACAAACCCTCGTTGTTCGCAGCGAGGGCTTTTTGCATCCGGGTGACCACGGATGGATAGAGCGCACGTTCACGGCGGCCAACTTTGACCATCACAGGGCGTTCCTCTGCGCTGATCGCGTCAGGTTGCATGGTGGCGACCATGGCAGCGATCGCTTGGGCGAGCGGCTCTTCAGGATTGGCGTTGCAGCGGGCGTTGAGCGCTTGGGCGACCATGCCTTCGCTCTGCCAACTGACGATATCGAAGGTGCCAGGCGCATTGGCATTGGTCGCGGTGAGGTAGCCTGCGATCCACGCTAAGGCATTGCTGGCCTTGTCTGATTGCGCAGCAATCTCTTTCGTGAAGGTGGCGCAAGGCATTAGCCCGGCGCCTTTCACAGCGTAGCGCCCAGCGGCGTCTTCT
>JBCCTF010000197.1:0-5645 GCA_039198765.1 Pseudomonadota bacterium | reverse complement strand
TGCATTTGGACCTAAAGAGTGATATTTGGGTCTATCCGTATACAGACTTTTATCTCGCGCGAATTTCAAGTGGCGCTGTAGAGGTCGTCGTTGAAAGGTGCCCCGTCGAAGGTGCCAAGGCAATCTTGGTTGGTGGCAATCATACCGCCTTTTTCGGGAGCTATGAAGGCGACAGCGTTTACCTCTTAGATTTAAGATCGGGGAAAGGGCTATTGGTCGAACTGACAGTTGACGGTAAGCCAGTCAAACGGCCCTACATTGCAACCAGAGGAGAAACGGCAGCGCTGCTCCTGCAGGACTCAATTTACCGTGTCACGCTTGCGGATCTGATCAACGCGACCAAGAATTAGGTCCCCGTACGACTACCCGCTCTTCCAGCGGTCGACACTCTGACATCCACACCGGCTAGAACTCAAGCTCGGACATTCTCGGCATTGGAGAATTGCGGTCACTTTGGGCTCTAAGCCGTCGTTTGTCATTTGCGTCGGACGGTGGGTCTCATTGGGGTACCGGTAGGCACCTTTGCTAACGAAGCTGGTGCAATGTGCTGGCTCTGGGGCTCAGTCACCGCAACCATTCCTTGATCAGATCTGACGTGGCTGAGGCATCCACCACGTCCATGTGCCCGACATCTGGGAGGATGTGGTACGTCCCTCGGGTCGTGAAGGCCTCCATGGTTGGCTGATAGAGGTTTGCCACGAACGCCTCATCCTGCGCTCCGGCGATGAGGAGCACGTCGGGGAGGCTTGCGAGATCTGCACCAAGATCAGGGCGCGGATGATAGGACGTGTTGAGGCGATAGGAGTAGCTCGAGGTCATCGCCGCAGCCTCTGGGCCGGTTTGCAGAGGTTCGGGCACGTTCAGTTGCACCACGGTGAGGCCGTTGAACGCGGTCACTCCAAACCCGGTGAGGATCTCGAGGCCGATGTAGCGCCGCAGCAGGGGATGCGCCCAACCGCCCGCCTTGGGTCGCGTGGTCGGGGCGTCGTGGCCCAGATAAGGTGCCAGCAGGATGGCCCGATCCGCCATCGCGCCATGGGCTCCGCCAGAAAACCGCGCGACCAGGCCTCCGCCCGACGAATGGCCAAGAAGAACGACCTCCTGACCCGGTCTCGCATGGGCATCGATGAGTGCCGCGAGGTCATCCTCGAGCTGGCCGATATAGGCGATGTCGCCCCTGCGGTCGGGAGTGGGCCCATGACCCCGGAGATCGGGGACGAGCACATCAGCGGCGCCGTCCGCCGCGAGCGCGGTTGCGAGATGCTCCAACTGCCCACTGTGCAAGCCGGAGCCGTGGATCATCACCACAAGCGGGGCGTTCGGATTTGCCGAGGAATAGCGGCGAAACGATAGCTCTACCCCGTCAGGGGCGGTCCAGGTCTCACGCTCGACCGACGTCGTGGTGAAGTCCGAGCGGTGAAACTTCAGCGTCTCGCCCGACGCAACGCCCCCTCTGGCAGGCCAGTCAGACGCCACCAACAAGAAAGGCAGAGCGATACCGAGCAGAATGAGAGCGACGGTCAGTTGTGCCGCGCCACGCAAGACCCTTTTCATGGGGAAATCCTCCAACAGAGCAGGTTCGCTAGGCGTGCACGGGCTGCCGCGTCGCATCCCGCTGAAGGACAAGCGCCACTCCAACTGCGACGAACCAGGCGATCGCGCTGAGGCCAAAAACCATGCCGGCGACATCGCCCAAGGGTGGGAGGATCGTCAGCAACCCGGCAAGACCCGTGAGCAGGCCAAGCCCGATCACGACCTTCCCAAAAGCCCGGTAGACAAGGCCCGCCAGGCTCACGCAGAAAATCCAGGCGCCACCGGCAATCTCATTGCCACCGCCAAGGCCGAGCTCGACGACATGGAGAACCTCCCAGGTCAGGACGGCCGCCTCAAAATCGTCAGCGGCCAGGGCCACCACGCGTTCCGTCGTGACATTGGCCAGCATTCCCGCGCCAAGGACGAGCGTCGTCCAGATGAGCCCGAAGGCCAGCGCCATGCTCCCCCAGTCCGGCGATGCCGCTCTCAGGCGACGGCTCACCGCAACAACGAGCACCGCCAGCGCCAAGGCATTCACGATGTAGATCACCGTGTTCCAAACGATCATGAGCCCCTGATTTTCGATGGTGAAGCGCACCACATTGGCCGCATTGAGGTTATTTGAGCCAAAGCCCGCCTCAGCCATCACCGTCACAAGGAGCGCGATGCCAAAGACGTAAGTGGCAGCACAGGTGAGGGCGGCAATCCCGCCAATTCTTTGCATAGTCATAGTTTTGTCCGTTCGTTTGAAAGGTGGTGAACGCGGGTCGCACGTGTTTCGGCGCCCGTGGGTTGAAGGTGATCTCGCCGACGTCGCGGGCCGTGCCCTTCCCCGGCCATCTCCGTTCTCGGCGCCCGCAGCGCGTCGTCGGGCGGTTGCGGCCGCGTCGGCCTCACCCAACGCGCCAAGCCTGCCAGCAAAGCGTGCAGCGCGTGAAACCGACGCGCGCGCAGCTGGAGAATGTCAGTCACTGCCCCGCCCCCGTGCACGGGCCCTGAAGCTCCAAGTGGGACTTGCGGTTTCATGGGCTGACCTTCCTCGTTTCAGTGTCGAGAAAGCACATAGCCAAGCCGGGCTGGTCAGGGCATGACCGCAGGCATCAACGAATTGACACTTCGTAACAGAGCGTCGTCAGGCTGGCTTATTGAGGTAGGCAGTGGGGCTCAGGCCCGTCCACCGCTTGAAGGCGCGCACGAAAGACGACGCCTCCGAGAAGCCCAACAGATAGGCGGTCTCGTTCACGGTCACTTTTAGGCCGCGCAGATACTCAATTGCCATGCGTTGCCTCAGGTCATCGTGGATCTCGGCAAAGGTGATCCCCTCTTCCTTGAGCCGTCGGTAGAGGGTCTGCCGGCTCATCGCGATGTCGTGGGCGACCTTGTCCATCGAGATTGACCCTTCGTGCAACTTTGGCAGGATCTGAGCTTCGATCTGCGACCGGATCGACGTGTCCGCCTCAAGCTGGGCGAGCAGGTCATCGGCATGGCGCGCGAAGATGCCAAAAGCATACGCGTTGCCCGGCTCATACTGGGTCTCCGGCGTGTCCCACACCGGATCAAGCCGTAGCGCATTGCGCGAAGCGTTGAATGTCGCGGGCACCCGGAAAAGCTCCGGATACTGGTCGACATGGGGTGGCGGCGGATACGTGACCTCCATCCCGATTTCGAACGTCGCATCCGGGAAGGACCTGCGAAACTCGCTGATGAACCGCGCAAAGGACGTCTCGGTCCCGAGATACTGCTCATCCGGTAAGATCAAATGATCGACGATCCAAAGGCCGTCATCCGTCTTGAGCAATTCAAACCGGTCGATGCCCGCGGGGAGGTCGATGTCGAACATCAGGTGCACATACCGGTTCAGTTGCTCGATTGAGTGTCGAAGCGATGCGGAGGTGTGAACGATCTGGCCCACCACGGATATCGTCTCCAGCTGCGACGTGAGCGAGTGCCGCAGCAGCATCGATGTATCGCCGGTTTGCTGCATCGCGGACCCGACGAGCGCGTGATAGGCGTGAAGTGGGACGCGATTGTCCTGATCCGACAGGTCGGCCTCAGTGAGCCCGCTCGCGGCAAGCAAGATGTCTCTTTCAGCCCCATGCTCGCAGGCGTAATCCGCAAAGCTGGACACAAATCCAGCTGCCAGTGTTTCGTCTGCCATGGGCGACCTTTGAACGGTGAACTGGGGGGAGCGTACTCACAGACCTGGCTGCCGATCAATATCTGTGGCGGCGCGCGCGTTCTCTCGCCGGTCCTTGAAACTGAGCCCCGCGCCTACCGCCGCTCGTCCAAAACGAGCCTTGCGGCGAGCGCCGCAAAAACAAGGCCGAGAAAATAGCCAGAGTAACGTCTCAAATTCCAGCGGCCGGGACGGAGCGACTTTACGCTCCCGGCCATCCAGATCACCACGCCATGGACGGCGAAATCAATCACAACAAACAAGGTCGCCAGCACCATGACCTGCAGACCGACGAGCCCACTTGCCGGATCAAGGAACTGAGGAAACAGAGCGAGAAAGAAGAGCGCGACCTTCGGGTTCAGAAGATTAGTGATCAGGCCCTGCCGAAAGATCACAAAGATCGGAAGGTCTGTGTTTGACGCAGAGTTCGCCTTGCTGTGCTGGGGCGCTCTGATCGCTTGCCACGCAAGAAAGAGGAGATAGGCCGCCCCCAGATACCTCACGGCATCGTAGGCGTAAGGTACAGCGAGGAACAGTTGCGACAGTCCGAGCGCCAGAATGAGCGCGTGAACCAACGTGCCAGCCGATATTCCAACCTGCGTCATCAGCCCGGCCATCCGGCCTTGCGCAGCACTTCTCGCCGCCACCAGAAGCATGTCTGGCCCGGGTGTAACAGCCAACGCAAAGCTCGCTGCCGCGAAAATCCATAATGTTGGCCAATCGGGCATGATCCTATCCTCAACCACCGTGTGCGATTTCATAGAAGCCTATAGAGGAGCCGCATACAACGCGCAGCATCCCGAACGTTGGGCCCTCACCCCCCGCTTCGCCGCGCTTGACGTGTCACGTGGAATGACGAAGGCTCATGCGCGTCCTGCAGGGCATCACTCTGCCTTGGACAAGACGCGTCACAAACTGCGTCCGCCTTCAGCCCCACATTACAAGTTAAAGGAGCCTGAGAAGATGATCTCAGCCGACTACTGCCGTTTCATGTCCCGGTATAACACGTGGCAGAACACATCTTTGGTAACCGCCGCCGACGGGCTGACCGAACATGCGCGTTACGAGGATCGCGGCGCGTTCTTCAAGTCAATCGCCGCCACCCTTAACCATCTCTACTGGGCCGACGCTCTGATCTTGATGCGCTTGCAAGGAAACCAACGGCCGGAGGACACGGTCACACACTCTCTGACCCGTCCGTCGGAGTGGGACGACTTCAAAGCACGGCGCGCAGAGCGAGACAAAGAAATCGAGGATTGGGCAGCTTGCCTCACCGACGCTGATCTCGACGGAATGGTCGTCTGGTACCCAGGCGACGGCTCAACGCGGACCGAGCGACCAAAGACCGTCTGCGTGGCAGAGCTCTTCAACCATCAGACCCACCACCGCGGCCAGATCCACGCAATGCTCACGAGTGCGGGGGCGGAGCCAGAACCAACCAACCTGACGCTCCTGACGTAACTCGCCATTAGACGATGGGTGCCGACCGGCGTGAGCCTCGCTCCTGGCCATCGCAGGCTTCACCGCACTTTGCCTCGGGGTCATCTACTGGATCTTCAAAACCGGCTGGCGCCTCCGCGCCCGAAGGCTGCTGAGCGGACGGAGCTGCCGTTCCGGCATCTTTAGGTTGCCCTGTTTGCTTAGCGTGGCCATGGTCGCTTCATGAGTGCTGAACGATACGACATACTCCCGCCTGAGGTTGGTGAAAGTAAGCGGAACTACTGCCTTCGTCTTCAAGAGCTGGGCCATGAAGAGATGTTTATCCGCAAGGCGCTGGCCTACCATTTCCATGTGGAAGTTTCAGAGTTTTCGGCCTTTTTCAATGAGTTCGAAGAAGCTCGGTTGAGACACCTGACAATGCTTCGGCAGTTAGCACCGCAGCGTACCCATTTTTCGATGGTGAAAAAGGTAGCCAAGAACTTAGGCATCTCCGAAG
>JBCCTF010000196.1:0-5692 GCA_039198765.1 Pseudomonadota bacterium | reverse complement strand
GTACAATGCGAGGAGATCATCATCCCATGACTGCTCAGCGATATTGAAGAGCCCCGTTCGGCAAGCGTTGGTGGCATCGGTTGCATGCGCTGCGCCGCCGGTCAGTCGCCAGAGCAAGAACGTATCGACTGTACCTGCCGCAAGACGCCCTGCTTCCGCCGCCTCGCGCGCACCTTCGACGTTATCGAGGATCCAGCTGAGTTTGGACGCGGAGAAATAGGGGTCGATCAGGAGGCCCGTCCGCTCACGGATCATATCCTCGTGACCTTGCTCCTTCAGCGCAGCGCAAGCATCGGCGGTGCGTCGGTCTTGCCAGACAATGGCGTTGTTGATCGGCTTTCCGGTCTCACGATCCCAGACGATGATCGTCTCGCGCTGGTTGGTGATGCCGATCCCCGTGACCCGGTGCCCGTCAGCGGTCGCGGCGCGGTAGGCCTCTTGCGCGGTGGCGAGGACAGTGTCCCAGATGGCCTCAGGGTCGTGCTCAACGCGATCCTCAGCCGGGTAGATCTGCGGGAACTCCTGCTGCGCCGTGGCCAGGGCCTCGCCGTCCGCCGAGAAGACGATCGCGCGCGATGATGTGGTGCCCTGATCAATGGCGAGGATTGCGTCGGCCATAGGGGTGTCCTCCAATTTTTGAGGACAGCTTCTGTCACAAATGACCGACGCGGTCACGGGGGAAGGTCAGGACGCTTTGGTATCGAGGCGCCTCGCAAAGCGCTGCAAGCTGGGGCGTACTTTGAGAAAGACCGTGTACAGCGCATTGAGAGCTGCACGCGAAGGCGGGAACCGGCCCAGCGCCGCTGCGAAGCCTAGTGCGGGTAGCCGTGCATAAGCCTCTGTGAACGCACGTGCACCGTCGACGATTTCACCGTCGGGTAAACGGGCGTGAAAGCGGGCGAGCAGCTCGCCGCGGTCGATGGGGCACGAAATCGGTGCGTCGGGGTCGGAGACGTCTTCGAAAGCGAGGCGGTCTCGTCGATCGAGCCGCCGGAGAAGTGCGATCTCTCGGACGCAGAGGGGGCAGGCCCCATCGAAGAATACAGTGACTTCAGCCATGTCGCTAATATGCGATGCAAAGTGGGCGGATGCCATGCGGCATTGGGCTCACACGTCGCGGGCGAGGCGTAGCCCGGTGAATTGCCAGCGCGCATGGGGTGGGAAGAAGTTGCGGTAGGAGGGCCTCACGTGCCCGGCTGGCGTGGCGCAGCTGCCGCCTTTGAGGACCAGCTGAGACGACATGAATTTGCCGTTGTACTCGCCGATGGCGCCTTCCGCAGCGCGGTAGCCGGGATAGGCGGTATACGCACTTTGGGTCCAATCCCAGACCGAGCCGTAGGCCGAGCCGAGGCCTTGGTCGCGGCCCGCGAGGCGGGGGTGTATGAAACCGACTGGGTCCAGCCATTGGCCGCTGGAGGGGTCGAGCTGGCTGAGGGCAAGCTCAAGCTCGCCTTCGTAAGGTAAACGCGCTTTGGCCCAGGCGGCATAGGCGAACGCTTCGTAGGCCGAGATATGCGCGAGGATGCGGTCACGTTGAAGCGGGATGAGGCCGTGGAGCGTGAATTCAAACCATGCGCCATCGATCTGGTGCCAGTAGAGGGGTGCACGGATGGTCTCGCGCTGGACCCAATCCCAACCATCGGACAGCCAGAGGGAAGGGGTCTCGTATCCGCCGTCCTCGATAAAATCAAGGAACCCGCCTGCCGTCACCGGCGTGCCGTGGAGCGCGAAGTCTTCGAGCCATACCTTGTGCCGAGGCTGTTCGTTATCGAAGCTGAAGCCGCTCTCGGGCTCGACACCGATCTGATGGAGCCCGCCTTCGAAGGTGATCCAACGCTCGTTCGCTGCGGCGCCCGAAGATGCCGTCATCATCGCATGGTCGGCGGGGAGAGGCATGGCTACGGGATAGACCGGGTTAAGACCGAATGCAGCCTTCAAATCCGTACACAGAAGCTCTTGGTGCTGCTCTTCGTGGTTGATACCGAGCTCAATCAGCGGGCGAACAACGTCCCACTGCTCTGAACCAAGGCTATCGAACAGAGCCGCTGTCTGCTCAGTGATCGCCTCGCGGTAGGCCATGATTTCGCGCACGGTCGGACGAGATAGAAGACCGCGATCGGGCCTAGCCCAACGTTCGCCAACCGCTTCATAGTAGCTGTTGAAGAGAAAGCAGTACTGCGGATCAAAAACTTCATAGCCAGGAATATGCTCCCCGAGGACAAACGTCTCGAAAAACCAGCTTGTGTGGGCAAGGTGCCAACGCACGGGACTTGCGTCAGGCATGGCTTGGAGAACAAAATCCTCAGGCTCGAGATCACGGACCAGCCGCTCCGTAGCGCTCCGCACCCGGAGGAACCGCTGTAAGAGCTGGTGGCGCTGAGCACCCGCGTCGCTCTCAGAAAGACCCGCTGACCCGTTGTCCGCCATAGCGGAACTCCTCTCTCGTCAGGGGCTCAGGCATCGCACAGTTGGGCAGCCGCGAGCAACCCGGGCGCGATGACAAAGAAAAAACCCGGAGCCAGAGGCTCCGGGTCAAGTCTCAAGGGGCAGACAATGGAACAGGCGAGACCGTTACGCGGCCTCGGTTTCGGCGACGGAGGTGTCCGTCTCCTCGGGGGTCACTTCAGCAGGCTCTTGAGGCTGAGTGCCTTGGAAAAGCTCGAGAATACCAGGACGCACGCCCTCGCTGCTGAAGAGGCGCTGGGTACGCTCGCTCTTGGAGACCGCATCGGCAGCGGCGCGCGCTGCGTCCTCCTCCGACAGAGGCTCGATCTTCGATTTGATGGAACTTTCGAGGCGATCTGTCAGGGCGCTGAAGAAACCGCTGCGACGGTCAAGCGCGCCAGAGATCTGGTCCAGCTGAGTGTTCACGTTCGCCGTGCGCTCGCGAAGTTCAGCCACGATCGCACGGGCACCGTCCGTATCGCCTGACCGGATTTTGTCAGAAAGGTCTTGGAGCACATCTCCGAACGAGCCGGCGAGGGGGCTTTCGATCGTCCGTGTCACTTCACGCTCAACCGTTTCCGTCCGGGTACCCACGACTTGGTTCAGACGATCCTCGCTGAGGGTGGTCAGGCGCTCCTCAAAGCGTTCGATTCGCTCGACGGTTTGCTCGCGGCGCTCTGTGACTTGGGTGATGCGCTCACCCAGTTGCTCCTTACGCGTCTCAAGCTGCGTGATCCGCTCGCCGGTGCTTTCGATACGATCACCAACGCGCTCCAACCGGCTTTCGAGTCGATCAAGCTTGTCGAGCGAGATGGTCAAACCCGCACGCTCCGCATACCGATCAGCAACGGCATCGACAAAGTCGGCTAGGCCTGTGCTGCCGCGATCACGCAGCACATCAGCAAAGTCATCAATACGCGTGGCAATATCGAGGAAACGCTGCGAGGTGGCATCGGTCGGTCGCGCGCCAACATCTTCGAGGCGGGTGTTCAGGCGATCCTCAACACCTTCTAGCCGCGTAATTCGCTCGCCGAGGCTCACCTGACGCTCCGAGATCTGATCAATCCGGCCTTCAATGCGAACCACACGCTCATCAAGCCGCGTCACGCGGGTGTTGAGGTTGTCGATCCGCTCGTTGATGCGATCAGCACGCGTGACATTCACCTCGACAGTTTCGGTGACCGTCTCCGTCACGGTCGTGGCAGCGCCGCGCGCACCATCCGTAGCCTGAAGACCCAGCGCCGTGATCGACTGCTGGCGGAAGTCAAAACCATTGCTGCCAGCCTGTACGCCTAGGGTGACGTTGAGCGTCTCACCTTCCACAAGAAGGTTTGTTCCCAGACGCCCCGCCAGGTTCACCGCCTGGGCGGCGCCCGTCTCGAGCCTCTCTAGTGCGCCTTTGAAAGCCGAACCCGGTGCACCAGCTTCCACCGCACCAATGATCTTCTCGGCGCCATCCAGCACCTTATTGATGCCCTGGGTTCCAACCCGAGCCAAAGCCACCGAACCGCGGGCCTTACCGAGGCTCTCGTTCAGCGTGCTGAAGATAGAGGTCTCCGTCTTCACACCACTGGAAACCGAAAAGAAGACATCACCGCGTGGAGCAGGGGCGCCAGCGTCACGCGCACCACCCACAACATTGCCGAAACGGTTCTGGCCAATACGCGACGTTTGAATTTGGAGCAGTGCGGACTTCGCCTGCAGATCACCGAGGAGGCCTGTCATTCCCCAATTGTCCTTCCACCATGGAAGCCCCCCGGCCGGCTTTCGATTTCGACTCAAGGTCCTAATGTTAAGTAAATTTCTAAGAGAGTTCGGAGAAAAATGATGCCTATCAAAGTATACCCATGTTATGCTTAACCGCGATTATTGGTGAATTTTGTATGCCGTGGATTGAATGCTCAGAAGCCAAACCACTCTAGGCAAGCAGAAAAATCACTGTACCCTCCTGCCGACGATCTTTGGTGGAGTCTTATGGGGTTCAATCTTGGGGTGACCGCTTTTTCGTCCGAGCCGGACATTGCGGGCCTGCGGGACGCGATGAGTGGTGGCAAGTGGCGCGTCTACGGCGCGCCTGACCAAAGCGCTTGGCTTCTCGACTTCGGCTCCGGCCCGAAAGACCCAGGTCCCAATTTCTGGGACGCAACGGCGTTTCTCGCGCCAAGGGGTACGCCGGCCGTCGCTGACCTCCCAGATCTCCATGAGGAACCCAGCGAACTGCTCGCGGACCTTGCGTACAGCGCGAAACTGCT
This sequence comes from Pseudomonadota bacterium, assembly GCA_039198765.1. Taxonomy (GTDB): domain Bacteria; phylum Pseudomonadota; class Alphaproteobacteria; order Caulobacterales; family Parvularculaceae; genus Parvularcula. The sequence goes on along the minus strand of JBCCTF010000196.1, from coordinate 995 downwards.
GAGTAGGGCGGCGGGTGCCCCGTGCTTCACCTGTATCAGTAGCGACGAACTGATCGATGCTGTTGCTACCGCTGACGGTGGAGAGATCACTTTGATGGCGGCCATCGAACAGCGCGACGAGAAAATCGACGAACGCCGACACCACGACCGTGTTATCGCGCACATCTACGAAAACGGCGAAGCACGCCAAGAGATTCTGGCAGACTTGATCGTTGTCGATGACGGAAAAACCGTATTCATCGAACAAGAGATCGTTCCGGGCTACGTAATCAACGGGCTCAGCGAGCGCATGATGACGTCCTTCCTAGGAAAACGCCTTCCGGTCTTTGACGACAATTACCTAGCATCGGAACAGTGGGGCTGGCCGCTCATCGCAATGCACCCAGAGAAAAAGAAGGGCGGCTTTTTCACGAAGCTTTTTGGGAGGTAGCCCAGGAAGCTGTGGGCATCATGCCGCCTCGTTAAACGCCAATGCTGCAACCACTTTGAATGGTCAGTGGTTCAGCAATTTAGCAACGTCATCGGGGGTTGAGCGCTGCGCCGGATTGGGCCTGCGCCCGACCGCCCATATGAGTCGGACGAGACGCCCCCAGAGCGAGGCAAAAACAAAGGCTCGCGACGAAGCCGCGCTCTATTGAGATGGCCATTCAATCGCTTAATTCGAGTTCTGCCAATACGCGGTTTAGAACCTTTATCGCTTCTTGCTGCTTATCTGCGCGGTCATCAGAAGACGATGCTTTTATCTCAGCTCGTCGAATAACTTCCTGCGCTACTTTCGCGATATGATCCAGCTTCCTTTGAGCTTTGGAGAAAGCCACGTGCTCTTCTTGCCATGCCGCTTCCAAGCCTGTGACACGATCAACAAAGTCGTTCAGCTCATATCGGACCATTTTCTGACTGATCAAAGACGCGGGAAACTCGTAGTCGTCACCGACATCCCAATCGAAGATCGAAATTTTCGTATCGCTAATCTCGACGTCGATCTCGTTGCCTTC
>JBCCTF010000195.1:0-5892 GCA_039198765.1 Pseudomonadota bacterium | reverse complement strand
CTGCTTTTCGAATGTGATGGTGACGGCCCCGATATCGAGGCCGTAGCGCTTCATATATGCGATGTTGAGCAGACGGTCGTCAGATAGAAGCCACATCCAGTCATCAAAACTCACCCTCAGGGTCTCTGTTTCGCCACCGGCGCTGACGATGGGCAGGTCGATCGTATAGCGCCAGTTAAACGTGTCCCCGCGCTCTTCCCCCACAGCGATCCCGGTCACACCGGGCGCGGTGCCTTGCCAGGTGTCAGGCCCGGTTTTGGTCAGTGTCCAGATCCGCTGCTCGGTTGCTCCATCTTCGTAAACGAAGTCCTCGACAAGGCGGAGCGTCTCCCCATCCCACGATCCATCGATCACCACTTCGAAACGACGACGAACCGTCCCCAGCACGTCTTGGAACTGACCGTATGCAATGAGGCGCCCATCGAAGAACTCTTCGAGGTTCAGCTGGCGATCCGAGAGCTTCGGGTCCTCAAGACTTGGCTTGAACGTGCAGGCAGCGAGGAAGGTGATGGCGGCGAGGAGGATGATACGCATGTCTCCTATACGCGGCACCCGCGTCATTGGATCGTCGCGCGCTTGGCTCGCTCGGGTGGCTCTGGCATACCCGGCCTATGCTCGATGATGCCAACGACATCCATCCGCTCTTTCATGGCGCGCCCAAGACGACGGAGTTCAAGAAACTCCGCAAGCGCATCGTGCGCGAGACCCGCGAGGCGATCGATCAATACGCCATGGTTGACCGCTCTTCGGGAACGAAACCCCGCTGGCTCGTGTGCCTCTCAGGCGGCAAGGACAGCTACACGCTCCTTGCTGCGCTGACCGAGCTCCAATGGCGCGGGCTTCTTCCTGTTGATCTGCTGGCGTGCAATCTCGATCAGGGGCAGCCTGGATTTCCTGCCACCGTGCTGCCGGAGTTTCTCGAACGGATGGGCGTGCCGCATCGCATCGAGTTTCAGGACACTTTTTCGATCGTGATGGACAAGGTCCCTGCGGGCCGGACTTATTGCGCGCTGTGCTCCCGGCTCCGCCGTGGAAATCTCTACAGGATTGCCCGGGAAGAAAGTTGTTCGGTCGTGGTGCTCGGTCATCATCGCGATGACATCCTCGAGACGTTCTTCATGAACCTGTTCCACGGGTCACGTCTCGCAACGATGCCTCCGAAGCTTCTCAACGAAGAAGGCGATATCTTTGTTTATCGCCCGCTGGCCCATGTGGCAGAGGCCGATTGCGACGCGTTCGCCAAGGCGATGAACTACCCAATCATTCCCTGCGACCTCTGCGGCAGCCAGGACGGGCTACAGCGCCAACAGGTGAAGGCGCTTATCGACGGATGGGAGGCAAACCATCCGGGCCGCCGCCAAAAGATGTTTCGCGCATTAATGAATGCGCGACCATCCCATTTGCTCGATCCCGATCTCTTTGATTTTGCGGGACTACAGGCCGCCTCCCCGCACGGAAAAAGCGACCACGAGTCGTAATTCTCGCGTCACCACCATTTGTTAACTCGCAGTCGCGATTGTGCAGCGAGGGCTGTGGAGGCGAGTCGATTGCCAGCTTGCAGCGCACAGAAGGAGAGTATGCCTCATGATCGCGCGCGCCAAAGGCGGGCTTTATGCCCTTCGTCGCTCCGCAGCATCCCTGCACAAACTCCTGACGGGTCCCCAGGCGCTAGCGTTTCTGCCAGCTGTCTCGCTTGCGAGCTACTGGATCGGTGGCGAACTGGCACTGATCTGTACGGCGCTCGCGGTCCCGTTTGTGACCGCCTTGTTGGGCATCGTGGACATCAACAAACGTGCGCCCGTGGACGGGACGCGCGTTCTGGGCGACGTCACCATGCGCGAGCAGCTGATCGAGGCGCTGAACGGTGCGCTCAATGCGGGCGCGTCAAAGGCAAGGACGTCAGTTTGTCTTGCTGTGGAGCTCGACGATTTCAAAACCATTGAAGAGCGGTATGGCCGTAAGGCCGGCGACGAAATCCTCGCCAAGACGGCTGAACGTATCGCTGACAGCCTGCGCGACTACGATGTGATTGCGCGCGTGGACCCCGCCACCTTCGCTGTTGCGATGTGCCCAATGCGTCAATGCGATCTTGAAGTGGCGATCCAGCTTGCTGGCCGGCTCCAGGAAGCGATCGAAGTCCCCATATCGGTCGATGCCTCAACGGTATATATTTCTTCGTCCATCGGGTTTTGCCTCTCCACGAGGGCTCCAGCAAACACGGGCGAAAGCATGCTCGACGCGGCGCTCGTGGCCATGGTGGAAGCGCGTCGCAATGGCCCCTCAGCAATCCGTGCGTTCACGACCGAAATGAGCGCCCGCATCGAGGCACGCCACTCCCTGATCGAAGAAGTGGCCTCAGCGCTCGACTCAGGCGACATTCATCCGTGGTTTCAGCCACAAATCTCGACCGAAACCGGGCGCGTCACGGGTTTTGAGGCTCTCGCCCGATGGAAACACGCGGAACGCGGGCTTGTCTCGCCGGCCGAGTTCCTGCCCGCGATCGAGCAGGCCGGAATGATGGAAAGACTTGGCGAAGCCATGCTCTATCACGCCCTCACGGCGCTGAAGGCTTGGGACGAAGCAGAGATGAAGGTGCCATGCGTCGGCGTGAATTTCTCGCCAGACGAACTCCGGAACCCCAAACTCGTGGACAAGGTGGAGTGGGAGCTCGATCGCTTTGGAATTGAGGCAGGCCGTTTGTCCGTGGAGGTTCTCGAAAGTGTGGTTGCCAATTCCGACGACGACATTGTCACACGCAACATTGCTGGCCTCGCGGAGCTTGGCTGCAAAATCGATCTCGATGACTTCGGCACGGGCCATGCGTCCATCTCATCGATCCGCCGCTTCTCTGTCAGCCGGATCAAGATCGATCGCTCTTTCGTTATGAAAGTCGATGAGGACCCGGAGCAGCAGCGGATGATTGCAGCTATTCTCATGATGGCAGAGCGCCTTGGCCTCGAGACCCTCGCTGAAGGTGTTGAAAGCCACGGGGAGCACGCTGTTCTGTCACAGCTCGGCTGCGGACATGTACAAGGCTACGGCATCGCGCGTCCCATGCCCTTTGCGGACACCACGAGCTGGATGGACCGACATGAACAAAAGCTCGCCGGGGCCAACAAGGCTGCCCGAAGCGCCGCCCGATAGCTCAGCACTTTCGATAGTCTGCTAGGTGTGGGCCGTCTCGAACGGCCCTCAAGGCCCAGCAGATCCCTGTAGATAGCCCCGCATTGCCGGGGCTTTCTGCTTGACCTCAACGCCCCCGAGATGTTGAAAAACGCGACGCCCGGCGAGTGGAGCAGCGTTTCTATGCTGCCGGCCCCGCCAGACTTGCGCAGCGACAGACAAGGGTGACACGACAGCCATGGACGAGCAGAACAAGAACCTTCTTCTTGCCACGGGATTGAGCTTTCTCGTCCTCCTGCTTTGGATGCTGTTTTTTGCGCCTGAGCCGCCAGAGCAAGGCGCAACAAGCACACAGCAAAGCGCTTCTGCAACGAGCACCGCGACGACGCTTCCAACTGCTCAAGATACGCAGACGACACAGGGCACGGGGGTTGCTCCGCCCGGTTCGGCACCGACGGCAATCGCGGATGCTCCACGCGTTGCGATTGAAACGGAACGCCTCGAGGGCTCCTTGTCTCTCTTGGGCGGTCGCATCGACGATCTGCGCCTGAAGGACTACCGCGAAAGCCTCGATGAAGGAGCGCCAATCGTCACGCTCCTGTCTCCCGAGGGCGCCGAGAACCCATACTACGCGGCCCATGGTTGGGCTCAAGGCAGTGGCCTTGATGCAGACGATGTGCCTGGCCCGGAAACCGTGTGGAGTGCGCCGGAGGGCGCCACCCTCACCCAGGACACGCCGGTCACGCTGACATGGCAAAGCCCCGCAGGCCTAACCTTTGAAAAGACGATTTCGGTCGACGCCGACTACATGTTCACCATTGCGCAGTCGGTCACGAATACCAGCGACGCGGACGTGCGCCTAGCGCCCTACGGCCTTATCCGGCGTCATGGGATCCCAGACGATCTGAAGGGCTTCTTCATCCTTCATGAGGGCCTTATCCGGATGACCGACGGAGAGCTCGGCGAGGTCAACTACGACGATATCGCTGACCTTGAAGCGGGCGATGAAAATCGGGCCTCCGCCCGCACGATGCGTGTCGCTGAAAACGGTTGGATCGGCTTTACGGACCACTACTGGATGACAACGCTCGTGCCTGCGCCGGGCACGGCATTCACGTCCACCGCGCAACACAGCACCACCACCGGCATCATGCAGGCCCTCACGCTTTACCCCACGCGAGACCTCGCAGCGGGCTCGACCGAGACGGCAAGCGCGCAGTTCTTTGCCGGGGCCAAAGAGTGGGAAGCCATCCGGAATTATGAGCGGGAGGCCGGCATCGACCGCTTCCTCGACTCAATTGATTGGGGTTGGTTCTTCTTCCTCACGAAGCCCATCTTCGCCGTTCTCCACTGGCTCAACGCCGTCATCGGCAACATGGGCTGGGCCATTATTGCCCTCACCGTGATCATCAAAGCCGTGCTTTTCCCGCTCGCATACCGCTCCTACGCCTCCATGGCCAAGATGAAGGAGCTGCAGCCGGAGATGGAAAAGCTCAAGGAGCAAGCCGGCGACGATCGCGAGAAGATGCAAAAGGGCATGATGGAGCTCTACAAGAAGAACAAGGTGAACCCGGCCGCGGGGTGTTTGCCGATCCTTCTGCAAATCCCGATTTTCTTTTCGCTCTACAAGGTGATTTTCGTGACGCTGGAGCTTCGCCACGCGGCGTGGTTCGGCGTCTTCCAGGACCTGTCAGCGCCCGATCCCACCTCAATCATGAACCTCTTTGGCCTGTTGCCCTTCGCCGGGCCTGAGCCGGGCACGATCCTCGCGCTGCTCTTCCTCGGGGTGCTGCCGCTCTTCCTGGGGATCTCGATGTGGCTTCAGCAAAAACTGAACCCCGCGCCGACCGACCCGACGCAGGCCATGATCTTTGCCTGGATGCCGTGGGTCTTCATGTTCATGCTCGGGACGTTTGCGTCTGGCCTAATCGTTTACTGGATCGCGAACAACGTCATCACCTTTGCCCAGCAGTACATCATCATGCGGAGCCAAGGTGTGAAGCCGGATGTCTTTGGCAACATCCGAGCGGGCTTCAAGAAGGTGTCGAAGGGCGACGCGAAGTAGATGGGCGAACTCGCCCGCATCTTTCGACACCCGATCAAGGCTCACGGCTTTGAGGAGTTGTCGTCGGTAGAACTCGCCGCCAATGCCACCATGCCGTGGGATCGGGTGTGGGCCGTGGCCCATGAGCGTTCCGATGCAGACGGGGCCGAATGGGCGCGGTGTGGGAATTTCTCGCGCGGGGCCTCTTCCCCTTCGCTAATGGCGGTGAGCTGCGCGTTCGATGAGGCGACCGGTACTCTGGAGCTCACGCATCCGGACTTGCCGAGCCTCAGCGTGAACCCCGATATTGACGGGGCACGCATCGTGGAGTGGGCCACACCGATCATGCCAAACACGGGGCGGGCGTCCGCACGCGTTATTCGCGCGGCCTCTGCAGCCAAGGGCCAGGGCCTTACGGACAACCCGGCTCCGTATCTCAGCATCCTTGGGCTTTCCTCTCTCCGCACGCTGAGCCAGAAAGCAGGGCGCGAGCTTTCGCCCATGCGGTTTCGCGGCAATCTATGGATAGAGGGTCTTGGCCCATGGGAGGAGTTTGAGTGGGTCGACAAGCGCATCCGCATCGGAGACGCTGAGTTCGCCGTCGAGGACCGAATAGACCGGTGCACTGCCACGATGGCGAACCCCGAGACCGGCAAGCGCGACACCGACGTCCTCGAGATCCTTCGCGAGGGCTGGGGACACATCGACTTCGGCGTCTTTGCCCG
>JBCCTF010000194.1:0-5902 GCA_039198765.1 Pseudomonadota bacterium | reverse complement strand
CAGAGCTCGATCAGGGGGTTGGACAAGGCTGACTCTCCGCGCTTGGAAGGAGGGGCCGGGAGCGCGCGCCGGAGGCTGCTCCCTCTGTCCAGATACGGTGCTCGCTTCGCGTATCAATCCGCTACATCGTCATTGCTTCAGATCTTCCCGCAGGCGCAACACCGCGGCTTGGCCACCTCTGAGATCGTCTCAGAGCAGCACTCGCGCATTCCGCCAATGTAACGGTAATCATCCGGAGACGGGTCGGCCATGCGCTTGCTGTTCCGGGTCGGCCGCGACCTCCCGATTCGGCATCGAGCCCGACCGGCAGAAAAGACGTGACGACAACTCCCGTCCTCTGCGAGGCCGGGTCCCCTCAAGATTTGGGGCACACAATAGTCACATTGCTTCGCAACGTGCGATCCGCCTACCGGCGGCTCAAGATCCTGACTTCAAACGGCTTTTCGACCGTCCAATCTCGGCTCAATCCCTCGCAGGAGGCAACGCACCATGCGTCTGGGGACTAATCCTGCATTCCCGGACGGCCGGAGACAACGGGAAAGCGGCGGACACACGTCGGGCTATGCGCCGACGTTCGCCAGGGCAAAAATGTAGGGCCGGTTTAGGCTGCTCGTGGACTGGCCGGTTTCGGTTTTGGATCTGCGCGCAGCGAAAATTTCCTCGCGAAAGTGGAATGCGCCCCTGCGGATGGACACGATCAGGCGGCGGTTTTGACAGGGCTACGGGCATTACGGACCTCGAACTGGGCGGGCCTGAGATACCCCATGGCGGAATGCAGGCGTCGTTCGTTGTACGTCTCGATGAATCGGGGCACGCCTGCGGCGACGTAATCGAAGGTTTCGTACTCCATCAGATAGACGTCCTCCACCTTGAGGGTTTTCATGAAGCTCTCGGCCAGCGGATTGTCATAGGGGTTGCCGCGACGATCACTCCGTCACGTGGCCTGCTCTCGGGCTCGGCATAGAAGCTGGATCGCGCTACACCCATCAGCCCGCACCCCGTCTGACCGAGAGGCCGCTGGGCCGATGGTCACGGATGTAGGCGCGCTTCTCTGCGAGGTTCCGGAGCGTGCGGCCCTTTTTAAGAACTCGATCTCGAGCGTCTGGCGTCCGACCAGCCGCTCGAGCGCGGCGATCCGGGCCCCATAGGCGGTGAGCAGCTCGGCCGCCGCCTCGTCTTCGTCGAAAGCGCCCGCCTCTGCCTTCTCGACCCAGACGCGGATCAGGTTCCGCGAAAGGTCGTGGCGGCGCGAAAGGGCATCAAGGGTCTCGCCAGCATGGTACTCGGCGACGACCTGGCGCTTGAACTCGGTGCTGTGGCTGCGATGGCGTCTCGGCATCGGCTTCCTTACTCGGAAAGCCCGGCCCCGGCCAATTCGAGCCTACGCAATCTGCCCAGCCCCAAGGGCGCAATCCAACTTCTGGCAAAACCGGCACAGCGTTGACAGGGTTCAATTCCGCGCGCACGACACTTCTCGATCAGCTTCTCCAAAATGCTACGTCGATCCTCATCGGTTAGCTCGTTGGTTTTGATCAGATATGCGATGTCATAGACATCGTTGGGGGCGGTTTCTGTCACGAATCGGCTGCTGCAACAGAGCGCAGGATTCATCGCTCGACTTTCAGAGCCCGATCGCATTCAAGCGAAAGGCCACCGAAGTGAACTAAAAGTCCTCAAAAAACTGGAGCAAGTCCAAGTAGTGTTACTTGCTTTTCCGAAGCTTCGAAGAAGGTAGCAAGCGTGGCAGGATGAGGCCTGCGGCGTGACGGGTTTCCGGATTCACGTCGAGCAAGCGTGCCTCGCCATGAACGGCAGCCTTCAGCGCGGCATGGATCGGGGCATAACGATCAGCCAGACGAGTCTCTTCGAACCAGTCGACAAAACGCTCGCCAAATCCTGCCGCGACGGAGAGGCGCAGCAAACGTTCCAGGTCATCGGTGAAGTTCCAGCTCTCCTGCACCAGGCTTCCTTGCAGGGCCTTGTCCAGATGCTCCGTGGCGTCTCCGAAGTTCTCTGCCTGCACGGCAAGCGCTGCATCCATCAACGCACGCCCCTCAGTCGGCATGTCTTCAAGATGGGGCAGTGTCTCTCGCGCCTTGGAAAACTCTCTCGACGCAACATACAGCCAGAACAAGTTCCCGTAGGCTAGGGCTTTGTGGCTTTCCGTCACGCTCTTCAAGAGCAATTCGGCGCGGTCCGCCTCGGCGCCAGTGTCGATCAGCCGATTGGCCAGAGAGACCTTCGCCCTCGCGACCTGCTCCTGCAGCGGGAGGGCGTCGCTGTCGCCATAGCGGGCGATGAGCGCCTCGTAGGTCTCGAGCGCGGCCGCAGGATCGCCGGCCTGGCCCAGCGTGATCCCCTTATTGGCCATGGCCCGCGCGACCTGCTCCTGCAGCGGGAGAACATCGCTGTCGCCATAGCGGGCGATGAGCGCCTCGTAGGCCTCGATCTCTGCCGCAGGATCGCCGGCCTGGCCCAGCGTGATCCCCTTATTGACCATGGCCCTCGCGACCTGCTCCTGCAGCGGGAGGGCGTCGCTGTCGCCATAGCGGGCGATGAGCGCCTCGTAGGTCTCGAGCGCGGCCGCATCCTCTCCGTCTCTGCCGAGGGATACGCCCTTGTCGCCCATCTCCTTCGCCTCTTTGGCTTCGGGTGAAGCCGGATAATCTGCTGCCATCATGTCGTCGTGGCGGGGACCCGTCGACTTAAGGCCGAGACGTTCGCGTGCTGGTGCGATCTGCGTCGCCTGTTCGAACGCGTGCACGTAGTCGCGGGTCCAGAGATCGAAGCGGCCCGATGTGCGTGCGCTCCGGCCGATTTCTTCCAACTCGTCCTTGCAGTAGAAGCTCGACAGGAACGCGACGAGCCAGCGCATCCGCTGCCGGGTGCGCCGCGTTCCGTGCCGCATCAGGTACCAGATATTGAGGAACCGTTCGACGACCTGGTGGCCCGCGTAGGACCCCGAGGTTTCGATCCTTTCGATCAGACCGTCCCTGCGCAGCCGGGTCAGCTGCGGCGACAGCGTCGTGGTCGGGACGCCGGTTATGTCGGACAGGTGTCCGGTGGTGACCGGGTCCCAATGCAGCGCGATGGCATCGATGATCGCCCGTTGCAAGGGGGTCTGATATTCCTCGACGCGGGCCTTGTAATAGGGCGTGACCTCGTCCAGCAACCGCTCGAGATCGGCCATCGCGCTGTGGGAATCCTCAGTCTCGAGAAGGCGATATGTCAGGGCCAGGACCCGAGGGTTGCCACCGGTCAACCGGTGAAGGACGCGGAGCCGTGCGGGATCCGTGTGCATCACACGGAGGACGCGGCGCCCGACCTCGCCGCGCTGGTTTGCGAGAGCTCGCATGCAGGTCTCGGTTTCCTGCAACTTGAGGGGCTCGAGGTAATGGGGTTGGAAGAACTCGTAGAAGGCTGCGTCGCGGTCCGCGCCTTCCTTCAGCGACTGGGTTGCGGCGCCGATGAGGATTGGCCCGCCCCGCGCCTGCAGGTTGGCGCGCAGGATCCAGCGGTCCTCGTCCTTGAGCGCATCCAGGATCAGGTCGAGATTGTCGATCAGAAGAACTGCCCGTTTGCTAAGCGCCTGCATCGCCGCCTCGAACTGCTCTGCGGCGCCGTCGTCGCTGTCCCAACTGCTTGAGAAGACCACGTGGTCAAGATGTTCCGCCAAGTCGTCGCGCCCTTGGCTTTCTGCCCATTCAGCGAGGGACTCTCCGCAGTTGCGCCAGAAATCCCGCAGCCGCAGCACGTTGTACTGCTCTTCGCGGAACATCAGCGGGACAAAACAATCCGACAAGTCGTGATCGCGTTTGGTCTCAATCGCGAGGCGGCGCAGCAGGGAGGTCTTGCCCATACCCCGCGTGCCGATCAGGATCTGATGTTGCCCGTCGTCCTCCGGTCCGACTGACTTTAAGCGGCGGCACATCGTCTCGAGCGTGTCGCGACGCGCCACGAAGCTGGCGACGAAATCATCGTCATCGAGGATGGTCTGATTGTAGAGCGTCGGCTGCGGGATCACGCTCAATCCGCCTCATATAGCTGCCAGTAGCGGCGGACCAGGCCAGATCGGAACCGGTACCGACCCTCTACGCAATCCACCAAACCGTCACTTTGAAGAATGCCCAGGATGTCCCGCACTGCTTTCGGCTTATCAGGTTCCATGGCGGATTGAAGCGTGCTTAGAACCTCACCGTCGGTGCTGGCCGACAAGTAATTGAGCACTTTGCGGACTAGACCCCTGTCGGTCTTGGGCAGGTTCTTATCGATGTGATCCCGCCACACGGCAAACTCGAGTTTGCGACTCGGCTCTAGCAGTTTCTCCATGGCGGCATCCAGGTCGTCGCGCGTTGCGGTTAGTACGCCGCCTTGCGCCTCACCCGAGGGGCGGACCTCATTCCCGACCAGTTTGAGGTAATAGGGCGCAAGCCAGCCAAGTTCATCAAACAATACCCTAAGGTCGTCGTCGCTTGCGTTGAATGAATGGTTGAACGCAATTTGCGTGGCCGGGTCGCGCAGAAAGGAGCGGGCCTCTCTTGCGTCGAACGGCTCGAGAGTGAAGGTGTCCAGGTCGACGAAGGCGCCGCCAAGGCCGAACCGGTCGGCCACTACGTTCAGGCCGATCGAGCCAGTGAAGAGCCACCGAATGTTCGAGTATTCGTGCTGCAGTCTCCTCAGCTCATGGAAGAAGTCCTTGGCGTCGTCCTTGTTTGTTTCCGCAAAGCCGAGAACGAAATAGGCGATCTCATCCACGAAGATCGCCGATTGCTTCTCTTCCCTCTCTAGTGCTGCCAAAAGCTCTTCCAGAAACGCCACGGGATCGACTGGGCCGATCGCGTCGATCGGGTTGGTGCCCCAATCTCCTCCGATCAATGCGTCGAGCCGGCTCTTGAAGGCTGCATGCAGGCCAGAGGTCTTGGGCAACTGATCTTGGATCTTCTGGCACAGACGCCGCGCAAACTTGTCCGGAGCGGACATGCCCTGAACGTCCAACTCGACGATCAGCCAGTCCTCCTTCCGCATGTCCTCCGCCAGCCTGTTAATCGTCCAGGTCTTCCCGATGCGACGGGGGGCCGGCATGTGAATGTTCCGCCCAGCTTCAAGCTTGCGTTTCAGCGTGCCGCGCTCACTCTTTCTCTCGTGCATGAATTTATCCCGTTATGGATTAATTCATGTTCGAATAGATTCATGGGACTTCGAAGTCAACTGACTGACGTGCTCGTACCGGCTATGGACCCGCCGGGAAAGCCGATCACAGCCCGGACATTCGGCACTGTGAACGAGGGCATGGGCCGCTATGACCACCTCATCAGGCCCTATCGCAACGTCATCCACGACAAGGCCGGAAGGCAAGAGCCTGGCAGTCTCCCGAGCTTCGGGCATGAGCAACTCCCTATCGCAACATCTTGCACTAGGGGTATCAACCTGCCCTACAGGCCGCACCGAGATTGAGCCAGAGCCAACATTCGACACGCTGACGTAATTGCTGCCGGTGCTTCCCATGACTGCCGGAGTGATCACGATGACGGGGATTGGCCTGTCGAGGAGCATCACCATGAAGCACTATGTCGAACTGGACCTCGCGCAGAAGGAGACAGCAGTCTGCGTTGTCGATGAAGCGGGAAAGGTTCTATTCGAGGGGCGGGCGAAGTCTGACCCCGGCACGTTGGCGGCCCTCATTGCGCGAAGGGCTCCTCAGGCGGAGCGTATTGGCTTCGAGACCGGAGCCATGTCGAGCTGGCTCTGGCACGAGCTCAGCCGGGTCGGCCTGCCCGTCGTCTGCGTCGATGCGCGGCATGCGCATGCCGCGCTTTCGGTTAGAATGAACAAAAGCGACGAGAACGACGCGCGCGGGCGCGCCGACCTTGTGCGGATCGGCGGGTATCGCGGAGTCGCCGTG
>JBCCTF010000193.1:0-5964 GCA_039198765.1 Pseudomonadota bacterium | reverse complement strand
CCGATCTCTGGCACCGCCGAGACACGCCCCAGAGCTTCCTCGCCTCACTCGAGCATCACGGCTATCTGCTGGCGCAGGGCAAGCGGCCCTTCGTGCTGGTCGATATCTATGGCCACACGAACGCGCTGCCGAAGCTCATCGACGACAAGGCCGCCACCACGCAGGCAATCCGATCCTTCCTCGGTGAAGCAGGAGCTGCCGAAAACCTGCCGACGGTCGAGGAGGCGAAGACGCTCGCCGCCCGGCATCGGTTGGCGTTGAAGGAGCACCGGCAGGCCGAAGACCATGCCGACCGACTAGATGCGCTGAAGGCACGGCAGGAGACGCGGCGCGCCGAGCTCGAGCGCGAGGCTGAGACGTTGAAGGTCCAGCAGGAAGCGGCACGCCAAGAGGCGGCTGAGGCGCATCGTGCGGAGATGGCCGACCACGCCGCGCGCTACGACAGGAGAGTTGCCCTCATTCGCGATCAGCGCGAGGCGGCGCGGCCGACGGGTCTCGCGGGCTTCCTCGCACGCGTCAGCGGTGTCGCCTATCTCAGAGACAAGCTTCATGCCCATCAGGATGCCAAGCGCGCGGCCGCTCATCTCGAGGAGCAGCGTGCGATCGCTGAGCGGCAGGAGGCGGCGCGTGCCGAGCTCGATCGGCGCCAGACCATGCGGTCGCTCGATATGGAACGAAAGCGCCAGGCGCTGAAGGAGACCGAGGCGCGCGAGCGGCGGTCCTTGGAAAAATCCTTCCTGCAGGAGGCGCGGGTACGCCAGCGTGGCGGACAGCGCCGGATGCCCTCGCTCGGGCTTGAGATGGCCCCACCGGGCCGTCGTGCGGCACCCGCAAAGGCCATGCATCGGCATACGAATCCGCTCGCCCGTGAGATGGCGATGGCCAAGCGCCGTCCCATCCCCGAGAAGCCTCAGGCCCCGGGCAAGCTGCAGAAGGATTTTGAGCAGGCAGCGCGGGGCGACCAAATCCACGCCGAGACGCGTGATGGTGAGAGGGGCCGCGGGTCCACAACGCCGAGGCGGGAACAGCATGGGGAGCGAGAGTCACCACGGCGGGCGTTCACACGGCGGGGGCGCGATCAGGACAAGGGACGTGAGCGGTAGCGCGGTGCAATTGATCTGCGCGTACGACGGGTCTCACGTTGGGGCAACACCGGCGCCGATGCGGACATACGTATCGTCACGGATCTTGCACATTAGCGCTGGCCCCTTATCCTCGCTGGCCGTGAGCAATAGAAGCGTAGCGAATTGTGCCCGGCCGTAGACTCCGAGGCCAAGGCGGACCAGAGGCATTCTCGATGACCCTTCCTGAGGTTGAACGGAGCGTTGGCAGCGAGACCGACTTGCTAGCGGGGTTCGAGGGTACGCCGGAGCGAAAATCCACAAACGCAGAGGTGCTCGAGGCAACGCTGCGCGCAATCGAAGAAGATACCGAGAAATCTGGCGCTATCTTGGTGGTACTTGAAACAGTTAACGAGCGAGAGTGGCTTTCTGGAAAGCTGCGGGAAAAGATCGGTCCAGAATGCTATTGCCGTGCCTCACTCCATGCCGTGCCCTGTGACAACTCTCAAACCGCGAAATCCACACCGACCAGCAGCGAGATCGCTGCGGCAAGTGGTGCCGAAGTAATCCACATAAAGACTGCAGCGAAAGAAAATGCCGTGACGATTTACTTAACAGAAAAAGATAGACTAAAGGATTTTTTTAACTATTATACCTTTGTTTATTTGATAATATTGAAAGTTATGGATAAGGAAAATACGAAAGATGATCAAAGCACTGTCTCGATTGAGCGACGTATGCGCGAACTCTCTGATGTTTGTCGCCGCGCGATTGAACCGCTGCCAGGAAGTGACGAGGAGAAACAGGAGGCGTTACGGTATATCCTGAACGAGATCGAGAAGTGGAAGTCACCAGAGTTTTCTGCGCCTGATTGGTCCTCGGATCGTCAAGCGTTTTTTGTTGGTAAGCCCGTTGTTTTCTTCAAGGACGCGGAGCGCGGCTTCGCACACCGGAAAGAAACGCACTATCGATTGTTTAGGCAGTGTTTCGGGCGAGAGCCTGCGTCATTGTCGAGCGATGACTACACCCCGGTCGATTTTCTCTTTGAGATTTGGGGACCGGCGGAACGGTTGAGAGCGCTTTCCGTTGCAGAGCTCTCTGGGACCGACCTCGCTCTTTACGATGCGCTGGCGAGCTATCGGCGCCGGCACAACAAGTTCTTCCCGGACGATCCGATCGAGACGGTCGATGCCCTCTTCCTGAGACCGTGGACGACGCCTCGGGAGCGCTCATTTCAGGGTGTCGATCTTTCGGCTTTCAGCACAGCGGCCATTGACGTTGCGCGGCAGCGGACGGCGTTCGATCATCCGGAAGACGGTTTCGAGGCCCGTCGTGCGCGCTACCGAAACGCTTTTCGCAAGGCACACGGTCATTTGCCGCGAAGAGGAAAGAACGAGGATTACCTCTGTGTCGATTTTCTAACCGACGAGTGGGGAGATGCGATTGCAGCTGGGGTCCTGTCAGCCCCCGTGCTTCGCCAGAGCGACCCTCGTCTCTATCGTGCTATCAACAGTTATGTCTCCTACTCACGACGCGAGTGCAGTTCGATCGAGCCGGTGACCCTCGACAGGGTGGTCTCGACACCCCGCCCTCAGAAGGACCCGCAGTGTCTAGACAACGGCTGAGAGCCACACGCAGAAGTATTTCGTCCTCCCGCATAGCTTGTGTGAACCACTGGAATAGAGTACCCTGCCGCTAGGGTCACTCGTGTTGCATTCTGCTCGGTGCATTGCCTGCATGATTGGCTGAGATCCGCCGAGCGCCGTGCCCCACGACGTACCTCCGGGTTTGCTCGCGTCGATTTCGAGGAACACTGACGCGCGCCGCCCGATTATGGGAGGTCGCACGGGATGTCTTACAGGATCGAGACGATTTGGCGCCGTTCCGAGGCTCGAAGACCGACTAGGGCCGGCTTTGCCAAGGCACCGAGCCGCGGGCGCTCAAGTTCACGCGGAATGCGTTTGTGGTACTTCAGTGCGGGGTCTGTGGTCGCGGTCGCAACAGCCGTACTCGCCGCCGTCGCAGTTCTCGAATACACAGAAGTCAAGCCGAACTCCCTCTGGCCCTCTGGAGAACGGGACCGGCCGCCTCACGGGATTGATCATCAGAGCGCTGATCCAGAGCCTCTGGCGATGGGACAGGAGCTCGGATCTGCCGGCCCCGTTGTCCCCGGTAAGGCACACGTCCTCAATGCTAAGAGTCTTAAAGACGATTTGGTGTGCGACCCTGACTTTGGCGCAAATTTCGCACGGTCCATTCTGATCGACGTATCCGACAAGCTGGAATCCGATGACGAGGCGCGGCGCATCAGACTGTCAGTTGAACGCTTTGTGAGATCGGGCAAGCGTGATGAATGGTTGGGCGTCTTTGGTCTGACAGAAAGCAGCAGCGACCCGATTGACGCTGCGTTTAGGGGCTGCAACCCCGGGGATCGATCGGAGCATAGCGAACTCTACACCAACCTGAACTCAGTTCAGCACCGCTACGACGCGTTCGTTGAGGAAGCGAATGCATCAGCAGCTCGGCTCGTCGAGCCACAGGAGAAAGACTTCAGTCCGATCTGCGAGGCGATCTCAGCGATCATCCGCGAAACCGAGCTCTCGCGTGCGGAGGAGCCGCGTCTCGTCGTTGTCAGCGATTTCCTGCAGAATTCGCCAGGTGCCGGACCTACTGTCTACTCCGCAGACGCGTCGTTCCAATCGCGGTGGCCGCGCGAGTGCAAGGCCAATCTCACCGGCGTCGAAATCGTTCTCGTACCGATCTTTCGCGATCATTGGGCGCAGACGGAGGAGTTGAGAGATTACTGGGTCCGTTCTCTTCAAGCGCTCGGCGCAAGCGTAGTCAGCCAGGGATGGTGAAGCGATGAGAAAGAAACTCAGCTACAGCTTTCAGAATAGTGACGCGCTCTATCGTGATCTTGGGTGTCACAAGGATGTCTGGGAGAAGTCCGAAATCTGGAACAACGATCCAGATTCGGTACCCAGCACACGTGCCGAAGACGATGGTGAGAGGGTCATAGAACTCAACGCCATGGATGCGATCGAAAGCATCGCCAGCAACTACATAAGCGCCGAAGGAGGCCGACGCGAGCTTCGGGCAGGCATTCATCTCGACTTCGCGTTCCCCGAAACGGTGGCCCTTCAGACCGAGACCGATCTCAAGGGGCGGCAAACCAACTTCCGTGAAGAGCGTGAGAGCCTTGGATCGAAGTTAAGGTCAGCGGAGCGAAAGCTTCGTCGTATCAGGGTCCGTTACGATATCACGCGGGAGCCCTCTTACGCTCGCTACCCTATCGTCGTCTGGGGGGTCGCCGCGGCCTTTGTCCTCGGTGAGACCTACGTCAACGGAGCCCTGCTCGCCGAGGTGGTCGAAGGCGGTCTCATCGGTGGCTGGTCCCTTGCCGCGTTGATCAGCTTCGTGAACGTTCTCATCGGTGGCGTATCGGGGCTCTATCTTCCCAGGCTTTGGGGGACGGAGATTGCGCCACCGTGGCGACGGCGGCTGGCGGTTTTGCTCGGCAGCATTGCCATTCTAGCGGTCCTCATTGTGAATCTCGCCGTCAGTTATGTTCGGGCTTATGGAATCGCCGATCTGTCTACCGGTATCTCCGCGTTCTGGCTTGGCAGCCTGCTACCTCAGAACCTCGAAGCGCTTGGCCTCTTCATGATCGGCGTTGGCGTGTCCATTGTTGCAGCCCTCAAGTTCTCCACGCTGCATGACCCTATACCGGAGTACGAGCGCGCCCACCGTGATCTTCAAGAGATCCTAGCCTCGGTTGACGCTCTCGATACGGCCGCACCAAGTCAGTTGCAGATGGGTGCTGAGGACGGCCATGCCCGGCTCGACCACTCACTGGCAAGTGTCAGGGCCGCCGTGACGCAGTACAAGTCGTCAATCGACGAGTCAGAACACGCCGCGCGCGCTCTGGGTGGCGATATCAAGCGGATTCGACATGTCCATGAGAAATGCATGGAGAAGCGACGCGGTGATTTGAAGAAACTGTGCGATACACATCCCTCGTACTGGGATGCGGCCTCTGCGACCATAGAAGTAGCGTCGCCCGTCTTCGACGGCTTGCCGGCGGAACACGAGACGGTCGCCAAGGCGGAAGAACGACTCGATGAACTCGAGGTAAAGGTGACATCTGCGCATGCGCGGATCGAGCGAGCGCTGCAGGAGGCACGGGACGGGATCGAACTCTCTGCGACGCCCCGTGACCGAGAAGAGACGGGCGCGAGCAGTCGGGTCGTCAAGATGCGCTTCAAGCGCGAGGCGTAGAGGCTGGTCCGAGCAGCTCTCTTAAGGGCGTCGTTCTCGCACGCCCATTCGTGCTTGGGCCGCGGGGGCGCGACCATAACAAGGGGCGTGAGTGGTGGCGCGGCTCAGTTCAGAATCGGTGCGCGCACATCGCCGTCGGTCGGCAAACAAGGCAGGCCCGCCAGAGCGGCGACTTCGTGTAAGAGCGCTCCGCGAGGAGGCCCGGACCATCGCGCGTCTCGTCGAGCAGCCCGAGCCAGCTCAGTGGTCTCAGGACATGGGTGAAGAGGAAGGTCTCGTAGCCGGCATGGGTCCGGTCGAGCGCGACAGTGGGGTCCGCGGGGCCGTAGAGGATCTTCGTCAGAGCAGAGCGGCTGATCGCGCTCTCGGCTTCGACATTGATCACATTGAGAAAGACGTCCCAATTGCCCGGTGCGGTCTCCTCGAAGCGGGAGAGTCGGGCATGGTTGTAGCGAAAGAGCCAGGTGGGCGTGAGGGCCGTGAAGAGCGCGCCCGGCCGATCGGCAAGCCGGCGTCCTTCCGGCGTGATCAGGAGCCGATCTTTCCGGTGGCGGCCGAGCTTCATCACGATGAGGAGGTCGTGGATCGCCAGCACCGGCAGCACATCGTCTTCGTTGAGCACCTT
>JBCCTF010000192.1:0-6005 GCA_039198765.1 Pseudomonadota bacterium | reverse complement strand
GCAAAGATGCTCATTTGCTCATTTCCGCGACAAGGACAAGAACGAGGTTGATATCGTACTGGAGAACCGACGCGGTGAAGTCGTCGGAATCGAGGTCAAATCATCAGCTACTGCATCAACAGCCGACTTTTCGGGTATGCGAAAACTGGCTGAAGCGTGCGGCGAGAAGTTCCGGCAAGGCATCCTTCTTTATGACCACGACAAAGTCGTCCCATTTGGGGAGAGCATGTTTGCGGCACCGCTATCGAGCTTGTGGAGCCGAGCATGAACCTCATTGAGCACCAATGCGTCGAAGAACTCGCCCGTCTTCTCCATGACATCCTGTCAGGAGGCCACTTTGACTGAATTGAGCCTTCTAGTTCTGAGCTGTTTTGTCTTGGTATCGAAACGGTTACGCGCTCGACAAAATCCGCGTGCATAACTGTTTCGTCGATCAGATCGTTAAGCGCTTGTTGCAAGCCTGCTTCCCTTTCGGAAAGCTTGCGCAAGTCTCCGAGATCCCAGAGCTTGATATTGGTTGGAAGCCTTAGATCTGCGGTTTTGAATTGAGGGGAATCGATGTCCCACGTTACGATCAGAATTCCTTCATCGTAGGGCTTGGCCTTGATGATAGTTGCTATATGATCAATGGCGTTTTTAAGGTGGTTTTTCCAATCACTCTGCCAGCGGTAGATTTTCAACTCCACCGCGGCATGCCGTCCGTCAGCTGTACGCAGCGTAAAGTAGGGCATTTGATCGTACATTGCCCACTCATCTTCGTCGTACCCATCCGGCGGTTCATTTGCTTCCACGAGGGAGTATCCCGATGCTCGAATGAGATCAGTCAGAATTTCATTCCATCTGCTGTGAATGACAGCTTGCTCCTGATGTAGTTCAATTTGAAGCTCGCTCATTTTGCCCATTGGGGTTTCCTACGTTTCTTGAAAATCTGGAGGATAAAAGCCTGCGGACCTGACTTGTTTGGCCAACCTGCGGGAGTCTTGCCAAGGGCACCGGACGAGGCATTCATAAGTCATCGGTATTGGCCAAAGAAGGTTTTTCCCGGTAACTATAGTGGGGCCGCGTGTTTCATTTATGTCTGCCTAGGCACTTAGCGCGCCGATGCGTTGGCAAAGCCTGATCGATTGTCGCGCCAATCTCGACATAGCCTCGGGCTTTCTTTTCCGTAACGAGGGCCGACATCGCGGAGATTGCCTCGATCCGTGTCCTGTACCAATCCACCCGATGCCGGCCGCGCGTACCGCGACGGCCCCAGACGCGCTCGACTCCCGCCACGTCGAACAGCCCGGCCGTCAGCTCGACGTGATAGAAACGATCCATGTTTACGTCAGGATCGGTCCGCGCAAGGTCAATCCGCATGGTGCCCTCCCACGGTCATCGCCTGATAGTCTCGGGATACACATTCGAGGCGCGGGTTCTCCTGATCGAGTCCCCATCGCCGCGCCGTGTAGAATTCGAGGGCCTTTCGCACGCGAAGCTCGAGGCACTCTCCCTCGAATCCGAACTCGATGCGCACAACCCGCCTTTGTTGCTCCGTCAGATCGCGATGCGGCCGCAGTCTTAGGATCGCGCAGGTGTTCCAATCCTCGTCCTCGGGGACGTCCGACGCCGCCCGGCGGTTGACGAAGGACTTGGACGGATCGATGCGTGAGGGGATGAAATCTCGGAAGTCCTGGCGCGTGTAGCACCAAGCTCGCACGTGAAGCCGCACACCGTCTGAGGCAAAGCGTAGTGGGGCGATCCACCGAGTTTCGGGGTTCGGATCTCGCATCGATTGATAGACGATCTCGATGGCTTCACCCGCCAACAGAGCACGGTAGAGTGGCTTGAACGTCTTTACCGTCTGCTTGCGCTGAAGGTCTGGAAGCGTCTCGATCAACGCCTGGTCTCGTACGCCGAGGAGCTCCTCGAGCTCGTCCGTGGAAGCCTGGCCGCACAAGCGGGTGAACCCCTCCGTGGTGAGATACCTTTTCGAGGACGGGTCGTAACGCAACGCCTCCGCGCCAGACGCTTCCAGGTAGACCTTGAAGTCCAGCGCCGCCTGCGGATTCGAGATACCGAACCGGTCAATGAGCGAGGCACGTGTCGCCGCTCCGTCCCAGAACAGCAGACGATCAAGGTATTCGAGGCGCTCCCGCTGGGCGTGTTTGAGGTCTTCAAAGGCCATGGTCAGTTCTACCTTGACTCCTAAAAAATGTCCATCTAAAAAATATACGTATAAAAACTAATGGTGCATAAATGAGGGTACTTCACACAGCCGACTGGCATCTCGGAAAGACCTTGCGAGGCCTATCGCTTCACGAGGATCAGGCCCACGTCCTCGATCAGATCTTCCAAACCGTCGTCGCAGAAGGGGTAGATCTCCTGATCGTCGCCGGAGACATTTACGACAAGGCCTCCCCCTCAGAGGCCGCGGTCAAACTGTACAGTGATTTCTTGGAACGGGTTTATCGGGACGCCGACACAGCGATCGTCGTGATTGCTGGAAACCACGATTCCGCCCAAAGGCTAGGCACCGCCTCACGTCTCTTCGATCCAAAACGCATTCTCGTCAGGGGGCCGGTCTCGAGCGACGAGCCTCCGCTCATCCTTGATGACGGGGCAGGTCCGGTCGCGATCTCAGCTTTGCCATACGCCGAAATCTATGCGGCGCGCCGCGCCTTCGCAGACGAGGCCATTCGCTCGCCCGAGGATGTGTTGCGCGCGCAGATTGGCGCGGCACGCGCTCAGGTTCCCGAAGGCGCGCGCTGGATCATCGTCGCGCACGCCTTCGTCACCGACTGCCAGCCGACGGACAGCGAACGCACATTGTCGGTCGGTACAGTCGAAACCGTGCCGGCGAGCATCTTTGACGGGGCCGACTATGCGGCGCTCGGGCATTTGCACCGCCCCCAGAGCGCAGGAAGCGACACGATCCGATATAGTGGTGCGCCGCTCGCCTTCGGCTTCGACGAAGCGGGCACCACAAAGTCCATGACCCTCTTCGACCTGGATGCGGAAGGGCGTGTCCAGGATCTGAAGCCCATAGCCTTCCATCCGTTACGACAGGTGCGCGAGGTGCGAGGGTATCTGGCAGACCTTGTCGCCGAGGCCGAGGCGCATCCGAGCGAGGATTACATCCGTGCCATCTTGCTCGATGAGGGCGCTCTGATCGAACCTGCCGCGCAGCTACGACCGCATTTCCCGAATATCTTGCAGACGTTGCGGGAGACCACCCGCGAGTTGGTGATGACGAGCGCCGGACGAGCAACGTCCAAGCTGGATGATCCAATCGGTGTGATCGGGGAGTTCCTCGAATACGTGCGCGGGGAGGGCGCGTCGGATACGGAGCTTGGTGTGACCAAAGCCGTGCTCGACGGACCCGTCATGGAGGAGGTCGAATGAAGCCGATCCGCCTGACCATGACCGCGTTCGGACCCTACGCCGGGACCGAGATTGTCGATTTCTCCGCGCTCGAGGCGAGCATTTTCGGGATCTATGGCGAGACCGGCGCGGGCAAGACGACGATCTTCGATGGCATCTCTTTCGCGCTTTTCGGTCAATCCTCCGGAGCGGAACGGACTCCCGAGGACTTGGTCTGCCATCACGCACATGCCACTGATCTCACACGGGTCGAACTCGTCTTCGATCTGGGTTCCGAACGCTATGTCGTTTGGCGCATCCCGCCCCAACAGCGGGCCGCGCGCCGCGGGTCCGGCACGACGACCCAATTGCATGAGGCCTATCTGTTCCGCGCGACCGGCATGGCGCTCGAGGACATCACCGAGGACAACGCGGGCGAGGTACTCGCTGAGAAGAAGGTCGGTGCGGTCGATGCGAGGATCGAGGAGCTCCTTGGATACAACGCAAGACAGTTCCGTCAGATCATCCTTCTCCCACAGGGCGATTTCCGTCGCATCCTGACGGCCAGCTCCGACGAACGTTCGCCCATCCTTAAGCAGCTATTCGACGTCGGACTTTATGAGACCTTCGTTGCCCAGATGAAGACGAGGGCGGCAACGCTCGCCCGACGGATCAGTGACGAAATGATCCGGAGATCGACCCTGCTCGGCGACGAGACCGAAGCGCAACTGGATGAGACCATCCGCTTAATGACCGACGAGATAATAACGCTCGATGGGACGATCGAGACCCAGACCAAGACATCGAAAGAACACCATAAAGCCTTCTCAGGCGGCGAGGCGCTGGCCGAACGGTTCGACGCCCTCTTGTCAGCCCGAAGCGACTCTGACGCGTTGCGCGTCGAGGGCGATGCGGTGGACACTCTCCGCGCCCGGCTCAAGCGCGCGCGTGCCGCCCAGGACGTTCTCGTCTCAGAGGCCGCGCTGCGAGCCGCGCGTCGGGAGCGCGCTGGCGCCAGCGACCGGGACCGGGAGGCGCAAGACAGTTTCAACGCCGCTGTCTCAGCGGTCGAGCTTGCCCAGGAGACGTTGAAGCGAACCGCTGGGAAACATGCAGAACGCGAGGCCGCCCACGCTAGGGCGTCTGAACTGCAGCGCCTGAAGGAAATCCATGACCGGTCCGCATCCCTTTTGGACGAATTGACTTCCGCGCGGGCTACGACGAGGGCGGCCGAAGAGGCTGCGACCGTCGCGGCCGGCAAGAACGCTGAGACGGACGGCGCTCTATCGACCTTACGGGATTTGCAGCGTCAGCACCCGCAACATGTCCAGGCCTTGCAGAACGCCACAGCAGTCCTCTCCACGCTCGAACGCGAGGAAGAAGCCCTGGGCCGGTTCGAGGCGGCCGTCACCCGGCGGGATCGGCAAGCCGAGGAGATCAAACGGTTGGCCGGAATTCACGCGACGTCCAAGGACCGTCTTATCTCGGCGAGATCCACATTCGCGAATGCCGAACGGGACCTGACCGAGATTCAAGCGTTGCATGTGGCACGCACGCTCACGCCTGGCGAGCCCTGTCCGGCCTGCGGCTCGCGTGAACACCCGGACCCCGCCACTGGTGACCCCGAGCGTCGAGGGCGCCATGATGAGTTCGAGCGAGCTGGCGCGGCCTTGCGATCCGTCGAAGACGACGAACTCGCCGCACGGACCTCTTTGGCGGCAGCAGGTGCCACGCTCGAAGAACGACAGGCCGAAGTTGATGCGCTTACACGACCCGAGCGCGATCGCCCGGCTCTGGCACCGTTGCTCGCCGAAGCCCGAGAGACCGCAGCGCGGTTCCGGGCAGATACCAAGTTCGCCGATCTCGACGCCAAACTGACCTCAGCCGAAACCGCCGCACGGGAGGCCTCTGCCACTTTCGAAGCCGCGAAGGAGGCTCTGTCGGCGGCCAAGGCCGCCGAACTCAGCGCTCAGACCGCGTACGACACGACGCTCAAGGATGTTCCGGAAGCGTTGAGAGACGCTGAAGCCCTTTCCGGGGCGCTGCGGGCCGCGGTCCATGAGCGTAACACGCTCGCCGCGGAGCACGATGCCGCCATCGAAGGCGAAAAAGGTGCAGCGGTAACCCTCGCCGCGGCCGAGCGAGGGGCAGCGATCGCCAAGGATCAGCTCGCTAAGGCGACCGAAGTACTTTCCGCCGCCCAACGCGAATTCGCAAATCAGCTCGAGCGGGCCGGGCTGGACGAGGAGACCTTCCGGGACGCGAAGGTAGATGCCGACCGACAGTCCGAGCTCGAGGATCAGATCAGCGGATATGACAGGAGAGTAGCGGCGAATGCCGAACGGCTGAGAGGCCTCGAGGGGGAGATCGGCGATCGTAGCGAGCCTGATTTGCCAGCGCTGCAAGCGGCGCGAGACGAGGCGCAAAGCGCCCTCGAGAAGAGCCGTGACGACAGATCCCGTCTCAAAGGACAGCTCGACAACCGACAGGACGTGCGGCGCCAGGTTCAGGACCTAACCGCAGTGATCAACTCGTTGGAGGAAGAATACGGGCCGGTCGGCGGCCTCTCGGACCTCGTCAATGGCAACAACGAGCGCAAGGTGCGCCTCCCGGACTTCGCGATCGCTGCGATGTTCGATGAGGTGCTCGCCGCGGCCAACCAG
>JBCCTF010000191.1:0-6009 GCA_039198765.1 Pseudomonadota bacterium | reverse complement strand
GTGAATATGTGCGCAAAGACAAGGGGCGGCTTTTCCCTGAGGACAAAGGGCGCCTCGTCACGGCCTTCCTGACGAACTTCTTCCGAAAATATGTGGACTACGAATTCACCGGAAATCTCGAGGAAGAGCTCGACGATGTAAGCGCAGGCTCGCGCGAGTGGAAAGATGTCCTCGCGCGCTTCTGGGACGACTTCTCCGCCGCCATCGGCGAGGCCATGGATCAGTCGATCACCGAGGTCCTCGAAAAGATCAACGAAGAGCTCGCGCCGCACCTCTTCCCGCCCCTTCCAGGCGGCGGTGATCCCCGCCTTTGCCCGAATTGCGGCACCGGTCGCCTTTCGATGCGGACGGCGCGGTCGGGCGGCGCCTTTATCGGCTGTTCGAATTACCCTGAATGCCGCTACACCCGCCCCTTCGGCCCGCCCCTTTCCGAAGAAGAAGCGAAAAACGTCATCCCGCCTGAGGGCAAGCTCTTGGGCCACGATGCGGGCGACGAAATTCGCGTCTTCAAAGGCCGCTTCGGCCCTTACGTGCAGCGTGGAGAGCAAGAGGGCGATGAAAAACCGCCCCGCCAAGGCGTGCCTAAGGGCTGGAGCCCCTCATCGGAGCCCTTCATGCGCCTTCTTCCGGCCCTCGCCGCCTTTGCCTTCGCCTTATCCCAAGCCTGGGCGAGCTTGCCGTTCACGGACACCGAGTACGCGATTGATATCCCTACGCTCGAAGCCGTTGTTGGCCATACGCCTGGTGAGGAGATGACCACGTCCGCCGAGGCCGTACGGTACCTCGAGCGCCTCGCCGAGGCTGCGCCGGATCGAGTCAAAGTCATTCCGTATGCTGAGAGCTGGCAGGGTCGCCAGCTCGTCTACGTCGTGATCTCGTCAAAAGAGACGATGGCCAATCTCGACAAGGTGAAGGCTGACATCGCGCGTCTCTCCGACGGTCGCTCGGTCACCGGGGCGGAGCGCGATGCTTTGGCCAAACAGCTTCCGGCGGTGACATGGCTCGGCTATGGGGTGCACGGGAATGAGATCAGCGTGGTCGACGCCGCTCTGGCCGTCGCCTACCACTTGGTCGCGGCGAAGAATGATCCCCAGGTCGATAAGATCTTGAGCGAGACGATCGTCCTGATTGATCCCAACCAAAACCCCGATGGTCGCGAGCGGTTCCTCCACCACTTTGAAAGTGCGCGCGGTCTTGAGCCGCAAGGTCATTCGTATGCGGCGGAACGGAACGAGCCATGGCCTGGCGGGCGTTTGAACCACGCGCTGTTCGACATGAACCGCGATTGGTTCAGCCTGACCCAGCCCGAAACCCGCGGCCGGGTGAAGGTGATCGCAGAGTGGAACCCCGTCGCCACCGTGGATGCCCACGAGATGGGGAGCAACAGCACCTATTTCTTCGCTCCGGCGGCAGCGCCGTTCAATCCTCAGATAACGGAAGACCAAAGGGCAGGGCACGATATCATCGGCCGTGCCAACGCAGCGGCGTTCGATAAGGCGGGCGTCCGGTATTTCACCCGCGAGATTTTTGACATGTTCTACCCCGGCTATGGCGAGACCTGGCCTGGGCTAAACGGTGCGCTGGGTATGACCTATGAGCAGGGATCGGCGCGGGGCCTTCGCTATAACCGACCTGACGGATCTGCTCTTCTGTATGCTGATGGTGTCGCCAATCACTTTCTCGCGACCCTGACGACAGCGGCCACAGTGGCGGAAAACAAGGATGACATGCTGGCAGGCTATGCCGCGCGGCGTGCCTCAGCTGTGCAAGAGGGAGAGGCTTCGCCCAATCGCTACACCATCGTCGATCTCTCGGTTCGTACGGCCCAGGCTCATGATTTTGCTGAGCGTATGGTCGCCCAAGGTATCCCCGTGGATGTGGCCGGGCCTGGCTCTCGGATTTGCGGCACTGCCTACGCTGAGGGCGCTCTGATCATCGACCGTGCACGTCCTAATGGGAGGTTGATCAGCACACTGCTCGATCGCGATACACCCCTCAACAAAGAGTACATGAAGGGCCAAGAGGAACGCCGTGCAAATGGACAGCGGCACGAGATCTACGATGTCGTTGGATGGTCCGTACCCCTCATGGACGGGCTGAGTGCAAAGACATGCGCGCGCGCAGATGCAGCCGAAGCCAAGCCCTATGCGGGCGCGCCCGCGCCTGCGGCTCTCGCTGATGCGGCCTTGGGCTATGCGCTACCGTGGGACGATGCAGGTCAGGCCCGGCTTCTGATCGCTGCCATGCGAAGTGGGCTTAAGGCCAATGTGACACGTGATGCATTTGTCCAAGATGGCCGCAAGTTCTCCAAGGGCTCAGCGATTTTCTCGGTCGCGGAGAATGGCGACGGTCTGAAGAGCACTCTGGATGCGCTTTTGAAGGAGCATGGCGGCGAGATCGTCCCGATGCAGACGAGTTGGGTTGATGAAGGCCCCAATCTCGGCTCTGGGTCCTTCTCGCAGGCGCGGTTGCCGAAGATCGCCATGGTCTGGGGCATGGGTACGTCGCCCTTGTCGGCGGGTGCCTCGCGCTATGTTCTGGAGCGCCAGCTCGGATTGCCGGTGACACCTATTCGGACGATCCATATGGGGTATGCTGATCTTTCTGGCTTCGATGTCCTCGTGTTGCCGGAAACCGGCTTTGGCTTTGGCCAAGCCCTCGGCGGCGGCGCTGATGCTGTGGTCGAGTTCGTGCGCGAAGGTGGCGTTGTGGTCGGCTTCGGCTCAGCCGTGGGTGCGCTGGCCGGCGGTGACCTGGATCTCCTCCCGGCGAAGCGCGAGCGTAAGGTCGGCGACAATGGCTCGAACGCTTCCGACGAGAGCACTGTTCCGGGAACGGAGCTTTGGTCCGAGGATGACTACAATGCAGCTGTCCGCGATGGCGGTCAGCGCCCGGACACAGTGCCTGGTGTGCTCCTGCGCGCGACGGCCAACCCGGATCATTGGCTCTCGGCGGGGTACACGGAGAGCATCAGTCTGTTCCGTGGTTCCACGATCTACAGCCCACTGATGGATAGCGAGGGTATCAATGTCTTCCGTTACAAGGATGCTGAAGAGCTGTTGGCGTCAGGCTACCTCTGGGACGATGTCCGGAAGCAGCTGGCGCGCAAGCCCTTCGTCATGGCACGGAATGTTGGCGACGGTATGGTCATCGGTTTCGCGCAAGATCCCACGGTCCGCGCTTACCAAAACGGTCTTCAGCTGTTGATTGCCAACAGTGTCGTGCTCGCTCCGGCATTCACGGACTAAACGCACAGCGTCTGGCGAGGGTTAGCCCTCGTCAGGCGCGGCTTTTTTCGCTGCCTTCTTGGTGGTTTTCTTGGCCGCTTTTTTCTTCGTGGCCTTCTTCTTAGCAGCCTTTTTCTTGGCGGCTTTTTTCTTCTTCGTGGGCTTCTTCGCCTCCCGCGCTGTGATCAGCTCGAGCGCTTGCTCCAGCGTGATCTCATCAGGGTTGATGTCCTTCGGGATCGTTGCGTTGGTCTTCTGGTGCTTGACGTAGGGCCCGTAGCGGCCTTCGAAAACGCCGATCACTTCCTCCGTATCCGGATGAGGTCCAAGCTCGCGCTTTGGCTTCGCCGCGGTTCGGCCACGCCCGCGGGGGTTGGCAATTTTTTCAGCGATCACGGTCACCGCGCGGTTGATGCCGATTTCCCAGACATCCTCGACACTCTCGAGGTTCGCATAGGTCTTGCCGTGCTTCACAAACGGCCCGTATCGCCCGATGCCCGCCTCGATTGTCTGGCCATCCTCAGGGTGCGGACCAACGTCGCGGGGCAGAGAGAGAAGCATCATCGCCTTGTCAAAGTCGATCGCCGCCACTTCCCAACCTTTGGGGATCGATGCACGCTTCGGCTTCTCATCTTCGCCCGCCGCGGCACGCTCAACGTAGGGGCCGAAGCGGCCTGACTTGAGGGCGACTTCGGTGGACGTGTCCGGATCAATGCCGAGGACTTTGTCCTCAGGCGCTTCTTGGGCGTCCTTGCCGAGCTGTCTCGTGTACTTGCAATCAGGGTACTGAGAGCACCCTACAAATGCGCCGAAGAGGCCAACTTTGAGTGAGAGTTGGCCGTCATCGCAGGTTGAGCAAACGCGTGGATCGCTGCCGTCTTCCTTCGCCGGGAAAATGTGTGGACCCAGAACCTCGTTAAGGGTGTCGAGGACCTCAGTGATCCGTAGACCGCTCATTCCATCAATCTTGGCGTGGAACTCGTCCCAAAACCGGTGGAGGAACGCGCGCCAGTTCTCTCGGCCACCCGAAATCTCGTCGAGCGTGTCCTCGAGCTGCGCGGTGAAGTCGTACTCCACGTACTTGCCGAAGAAGTTCTCAAGGAACGCCGTCACAAGACGACCGCGGTCCTCAGGGATGAACCGTTTCTGGTCCATCCGGACGTAGTTGCGGTCCTGTAGTGTGCTGATGATCGACGCGTAGGTCGACGGACGTCCGATGCCGTTCTCTTCCAATGCCTTCACAAGGCTCGCTTCGGTGAAGCGCGGCGGAGGCTGGGTAAAGTGCTGCTCGGGCAGGACTTTCGAGATGTCCGCTGATGCGCCCGCTGTCACTTTGGGGAGGCGGCCTGAGTTCTCCTCGTCTTCCTCATCGTCCTTGCCTTCGGTATAGACGGCGATGAAGCCTTCAAAGGTGATGACGGAGCCGGTGGCCCGGAATTTGATCCGCTCATCAGCAGACTGAACTTCGATCGTCGTCTGCTCAAGCTCTGCCGAGGCCATCTGGCAGGCGACAGCCCGGCGCCAGATCAGGCGGTAGAGCTTCGCTTCGTCCTCAGCCAGCTTGGCGCTGTCAGGGTGCTTGGAAAAGTCCGTAGGCCGAATACATTCGTGCGCTTCCTGGGCGTTCTTCTGCTTCGACTTGTACATCCGCGGCGAGGGCGGAACGAAGCGGTCGCCGTAGCGCGTCTTGATCTCGTCGCGGCAGGCCATCACGGCCTCCGGCGCCATGTCGATGCCGTCGGTCCGCATGTAGGTTATGAGGCCCGCCTCATAGAGCCGCTGCGCTGCCTGCATGGTGCGTTTGGCGGTGAAGCCGATCTTGCGCGACGCCTCTTGCTGCATGGTTGAGGTGGTGAAGGGGGCGGCGGGGTTCCGCTTGGTCGGCTTCGCCTCGACCGAGCCGATGGAGAAGGTGGCGGCTTCGATCAAATCCTTCGCACGCTGACCATCGGCTTCGGTGGTCAGGGAGAACTTGCCCAGCTTCTCGCCATCGAGGTGGGTGAGACGTGCCGTGAACGGATCGCTGTCCGCGCTGACCTGCGCCTCAACGGTCCAGAACTCCTCGGCAACAAATTGCTCGATCTCCAGTTCACGCTCGCAGATCAGGCGCAACGCGACGGACTGCACACGGCCAGCCGAGCGGCTGCCAGGCAACTTCCGCCACAGGATCGGCGAGAGGGAGAAGCCCACGAGATAGTCGAGGGCACGGCGCGCGAGATAGGCATCGACGAGGTCCTGGTCGATATCGCGCGGATTGCTGATCGCTTCCTGCACGGCCTTCTTGGTGACAGCGTTGAACGCGACCCGCTGCACCCGCTTGTCCTTCAGCGCCTTCTTCGTCTCGAGCACATCGTAAAGGTGCCACGAGATGGCCTCGCCCTCGCGGTCGGGGTCCGTGGCGAGGATCACGCCGTCCGCGGCCTTCACCGCGTCGGTGATCTCCTTCACCCGGGCCTTGGACTTGGCGTCCATGTCCCAGATCATTTTGAAGTCTTCCTCGGGATCAACCGAACCGTCCTTAGACGGAAGATCGCGAATGTGCCCGTAGCTGGCGAGCACTTCATAATCCGAACCGAGATATTTGCCGATCGTTTTGGCCTTCGATGGCGACTCGACAATGACGACCTGCATGCAGTTACGGACCTCAGACTTAGGGCTGAAAGGGTGGGGCGTTTCCGGGGCAAATTGGTGAGCAGCGCACCCTGTGTCAACGAAGCGTGTTCTCAAGTAGGTTGTTCTTAAGGTAAATCACTCGTAATAAGGGCATTGTTCAACTTACGGG
>JBCCTF010000190.1:0-6049 GCA_039198765.1 Pseudomonadota bacterium | reverse complement strand
GAGCGACCTTACTTGGGTCATCGCAGAGGATGTTCGTGAACGCGCGTTTCACAGCGACGGCCTCTCCATCCGAGCATTAGTCCATCGACTTGACGATTTCCTCGCACATCTTCTTGGCGTCGCCGAACAGCATCATCGTGTTGTCGCGGAAGAACAGCTCGTTCTGCACGCCTGCGTAGCCTGCGGACATGCCGCGCTTCACGAACAGGACGGTGCCCGCGTTCTCCACGTCGAGGATGGGCATGCCATAGATGGGCGAAGCCGTATCCGTCTTGGCCGACGGGTTGGTCACATCGTTCGCACCAATGACGAACGCCACGTCTGCCTGGCTGAATTCTGAGTTGATATCCTCAAGCTCGAAGACCTCGTCGTAAGGCACGTTCGCTTCAGCCAGCAGGACGTTCATGTGGCCTGGCATCCGGCCCGCGACGGGGTGGATGGCATATTTCACTTCCACACCGGCAGATTTGAGGTTGTCGCACATCTCGCGCAGGGCGTGCTGCGCCTGGGCGACGGCCATGCCGTAGCCGGGGACGATGATGACCTTGCCTGCGTTACCCATGATGAAGGCCGCGTCTTCGGCGGAGCCTTGCTTGATCGGCCGCTCCTCAACGTCACCGGAGGCAGCCGCTGCGTCATCGCCGCCGAAGCCGCCGAGGATCACCTCGAAGAAGTTCCGGTTCATGCCCTTACACATGATGTAGCTGAGGATCGCGCCCGACGCACCAACCAGCGCGCCCGTGATGATCAGCGCCATGTTCTGCAGCGTGAAGCCAATGCCCGCTGCCGCCCAGCCGGAGTAGGAGTTGAGCATCGACACCACGACGGGCATGTCGCCGCCGCCGATGGGAATGATCAACGTCACGCCCATGGCGAACGCAATCAGCGTGATGAACAGGAACAGTGCCGGGCTCTGCACGCCGGTGCACAGCAGGAAAATCATAACCAGGGTCGCGACGGCCATGGCGATGTTGATGACGTGCCGCGCGGGAAGAAGGATCGGCTTGCCCGACATTTTGCCAGACAGCTTCAAGAACGCGATCACCGAGCCCGAGAACGTCACCGCACCGACGAAAACACCGATCGACATCTCGATGATGGCCTGCGCCTCAATCGCGCCGGGCTCACCGATGCCGTAGGCGCTCGGCGCGAGGAACGCGGACCAGGCGATCAGGACCGCGGACAGGCCGACCAGCGCGTGGAACGCCGCCACCAGCTGGGGCATGTCCGTCATGGCGACCTTCTGGGCGATCCGTCCGCCCACCGCACCGCCGACGCCGACCGCGATGATGACCAGGAGCCATGCGCTGCCGCCCGCGCTCGACAGGAACTGTTCCGAGAACAACGTCGCGGCCACCGCGAGGCTCATCCCGATGATGCCGTTCCGGTTCCCCGCCCGCGACGTGGCCGGACTGCTCAACCCGCGCAGCGCGAGGATGAACAAGATGCCAGCGGCAATGTAGAGGAGTGCGGTGAAGTTAGTGCTCATCAGCGGTTCTCCGAAGACAGATTGGGAGCGCAAGTTGAGTCAGCTCGCTTCCCAATGAAAATTGTGGCGTCCGCCGCGGCGGCTTCGTACTCGTCAAGGGTCTTTCCGGGGCCCAGACGCTTTGTAGTGGCTAGCAAGTCGCGGAAGATGATCACCAGCGAACCCTCGCCGCACAAAGAAACGATCGTATCCGGAGTTCCCTCGCGGCCTGTTTCAACAAAGCCAGCTTCAATGAACTGGCTTGTGTAGCTATCGAGTGCGCCTCGCGATCCATCTTCGCCCGGTTTCAAGCAGATGTGGCTTGAAAACTCGCGGCGCATCACACGGATGGTGGCCGCCCCCCTGGGACAACGCACCAAGCGATCTCCTTCAGTGAGGGTGACACCCACCACATCATCAAACAGCTGCGTGGGCTGCGCCGATAGGGATAGCATCATGAGGGTAGCGAGGATCATGCGGCGATCGCCTCCACAACTTGGCGGAGGGCGGGGTGCAGGGATTCTGGCCTGCGGGTGTCACGGTTCACGTAGACGTGGGTGAACTGACCTTCTGCAGACGCCGTATCTTCGTCGTTTCGGAAAAGGCCTATGCCGTAGGTGACGGAGCTGTTGCCGACGCGGTCTGCCCGGAGGCCAGCATGCACAACGTCCGGGTACGCCATTTCGGCAAAGTAGCTGCAGCGCGTTTCGACCACGAGGCCGATCTGCTCGCTGGATTTGAGATCAAGCGCGCCTTCATCGATCAGGTGGGCGTTTACGGCGCTGTCGAACAAGGCGTAGTGCACGACGTTGTTCATATGTCCGTAGACGTCGTTATCCGACCAGCGCGTCGTCAGGGTGCGGAACGCTTTGTATGCGTCGCGGGTGGAGGGTTGAGGTCTGGCCGCCATCAGTAAGCCGCCTCATAAATCTTGAGCGCGTCCGCTTCCGTCACCTCGCGCGGATTGTTCACGAGGAGGCGCGTTTGCTTCATCGCTTCGGACGCCAGCTCAGGCAAATCGCCTTCGCTGATACCAACCTGCCGAAGCTGTGTCTCGAGGCCAAGGTCGTCGGACAGCTTGGCGAGGCGGTCGATGAAGGCGGCGCAGGTTGCCTGCGTTCCGTCCGTAGCCGGAAGGCCTGGAAAAGCGTGGGGCGCCAGCGCGGCGTAGATCTCGCGCGCACCTTCCGTACCCGCCGCATTGAACCGCAGGACGTGCGGCAGGACGAGTGCGTTGGAAAGGCCGTGGGGCACGTGGAATTTCCCGCCGATGGGATAGGCCA
Organism: Pseudomonadota bacterium; assembly: GCA_039198765.1. Lineage (GTDB taxonomy): Bacteria > Pseudomonadota > Alphaproteobacteria > Caulobacterales > Parvularculaceae > Parvularcula. Next base: position 3,298 of record JBCCTF010000190.1, on the reverse strand, counting down.
GCGCGTGGACCGCTGCAACGGGCGCGTTAGCAAACGCCTGACCTGCGAGCATAGCGCCGAGGAGCATAGCGCTGCGGGCCTCAACATTCTCGGGCTCGCGCACTGCGGTCTCGATGTTCTGGCCAAGGAGTGCGAGCGCTTCAACGGCGGACGCCTGGCTGATCGGATTGTTGTTCGCGCTCTTGGACGCGAAGGCCTCAATCGCGTGTACCATAGCATCGATGCCGGTCGCCGCCGTGATCGGGCCTGGCAAGCCAATGGTCAGGTTGGGGTCGAGGATCGCGGCGTCGGGGATCAGCAGCGGCGAGCTGACGCCGCGCTTTTCATCGCCGGGCAGCGTGACGATCGCCACCGGGGTCACTTCGGAACCTGTCCCCGCCGTGGTGGGCACCGCCGCCAACGGAAGGCGTGGCCCCTTGGCATTGCCCACACCCCAGGCATCATCAAGGTCTTCGCCTGATCCAGCGAGGAGGGCCGCAAGCTTCGCCACATCCAGGGACGAGCCGCCGCCAAAACCGAGCACGCCTGTGGCGCCCATATCCGCGGCCAATGCAGTCGCGTCTTCGACCGTCTTTCGTGAAGGGTCCGCCTCAACGCTAGAGTACACCTGAACGTCCGCGCCATTCGTCCGTAGACTGTCGATGGCAGGATTAGGCAGCCCGAGCTCGGCGAGCCCAGGGTCGGTGACGACCAAAATCCGCTCGCCGAGCATACCGCCGAGATGGTCGGCAAGGCGCGCGGTCGCGCCAGGCTCGAAGCGGATCGTCTTCACAGCGTGAAAGGCGAAGGGTTGGACCATCGAGGCCTCATCCCTCTTTCTTCTTGTACATGGCCAGCATCCTGTTGGTGACCATGAAGCCGCCAAAGATGTTCACGCTCGCCAAGGCTACGGCAAAGACCCCAAGCCATCGACTGAGCCCGCCATTTGGGCTTTGGGCCACGTCAGCACCCACAGCGATCAGTGCACCAACGATCACCACAGAGGAGACCGCGTTGGTCACCGACATTAGCGGTGTGTGCAGCGCCGGGGTCACCGACCAGACGACATAGTAGCCAACGAAGCACGCCAGGGCGAAGATAGCGGCGAGGTAGATGAACTCGCTCGGACCACCGCCGTGAGCGAGGTTCGTCAGTGCACCCACCAAGCCTTCGGCCTGGTTCGCAGCGGCCTCAGCCTGCTCCGACGCGGCGGCCAGTTGCTCCGACGCCTGACGAAGCTCTTCCGCCGTGGCTTCAAGCTCCTCGGCCGTCTGTTCCGGGCTGGTTTCCTCTGAAGTCATTCCGGTCTCCTTACGCCGCGCGTGTTAGCGCGATGGGGGTCATTGGTGGGACGGCTGCTTAGGCGGCCGCTTGGAAACGTTCGTGGACGATGTCGCCGTCGCGGGTGAGCTGGATGCCCTGGATGATTTCATCCTCAGGATTGACCTTCACCTGGCCTGCGTCTTTATCCGTGATCAGCGTCACGAAGCTCAGGAAGTTTTTCGCGAGCAGATTGGACGCTTCGCCAGCGAGACCATCGAGAATGTTGCTCGGCTTGATGATCTTCACGCCTTTGGACTTGCCATCGACATTGCCGCCGCGGGGCGCTGCGAGGTCAACGATCACGCTGCCCGGCTTCATGCCTTTGAGCATGTCGGAGGTGATGAGCTTCGGCGCGGGACGGCCTGGGATCAGCGCGGTGGTGATCACAACATCCATTTTCTTGAGGTGCTCAGCGACCAGCTCTTGCTGCGCTTTCTGCTGTTCCGGTGTCAGCTCTTTCGCGTAGCCGCCAGTGCCTTCGCCCTCCTCCATTGCCTCTTTCACGAAGATGAAGGTGCCGCCCAACGACTCGACCTGCTCGCCAGCGGCGGCGCGGACGTCGGTGGCGGAAACGATAGCACCGAGGCGGCGCGCGGTTGCAATGGCCTGCAGACCAGCGACGCCCGCGCCCATCACGAAAACCTTCGCGGGAGGAACTGTGCCCGCGGCGGTCATCATCATCGGGAACGCCCGCGCGTAGGCCGACGAAGCATCAATCACGGCTTTGTAGCCTGCGAGGTTTGCCTGGCTCGACAAGACGTCCATGGACTGCGCCCGGGTGATCCGCGGCATGAGTTCCATCGCAAAGGCATCAACGCCTGCGTTGGCGAAACCGGTGATCGCATCCTGATGATCATAAGGATCAAGAACGCCGATCAGACGGGTGCCGCGAGCGAGTGAGCCCGTCTTGCCCTCGGCCAGAATTCCAGCAGAGAGGACAAGGTCCGCGCCCGAAGCCGCATCTTCAGCAACCGTAGCGCCCGCCTCAGCAAAAGCGTCGTCCGCAATGCCTGCGCCAGACCCAACACCGGGTTCGACGGAAACATCGTAGCCGAGGCCTTTGTATTTCTTCACGGTCTCAGGAGTGATCGGGGAGCGTTTCTCCGAGGCAGCATTCACGCCGGCAAGCTTCATCGACCAACACCTCTCGTTTTATTCTCAATACGGGAGCGAGCCCCTAGAACGCTCGCCCTGCTTCGTGAAGTGGCTTGGGCAGACAAAAGTCAAACCGCCGCGGTGCATCCGACCGGCTCGGTGAACCCGATCTTTACATCATAACGGTACACCCCCTGTCAGAAATTGGGGCGGGACGCGCGTGCCCGAGGGCGAGTAGGATGCCAAAGACTGTACTGCTGGTAGATGATGATCCGACACAACGCCGCCTTATGCAGGCGGTTTGTGAGCGCGCAGGCTATTTCGTCAAACAGGCGGAAGGCGGCGAAGAAGCTTTGGATTTGCTGCGCAGCGACCGTGGCGCTGGCGTCGATTTGATGATGCTCGACCTCATCATGCCGAACGTTGATGGCATGGATGTGCTTGCAGAATTGAAAACCCTACGCCCCGACCTCCCGGTGATCATGCTGACAGCCCAAGGCGGTGTCGAAACCGTCGTGAAGGCGATGAAAGCGGGCGCCGTTGACTTTTTCGTGAAGCCGGTCTCGCCGGAGCGGGTCACCGTCGGCATCGCCAACGCGCTGAACGTTCAGAACCTGCGCACGGAGGTCTCGCGCCTCCAGCGCAAGGGCCAGGGCGAAATGACCTTCGACGATGTCGTCGGCTCCTCCCCTGCTTTCCGCGCATGCCTGAAACTGGCCGAGCGTGCGGCAGCCTCGACCATACCGATCCTCATCACCGGTGAGAGCGGCGTTGGTAAGGAGATGATCGCCCGTTCGATCCAAGGCAGCTCAGACCGTGCCGGCGCACCGTTCGTCACCGTGAACTGCGGTGCAATCCCCGAGAACCTCGTCGAGTCGATCCTCTTCGGCCACGAGAAGGG
>JBCCTF010000189.1:0-6063 GCA_039198765.1 Pseudomonadota bacterium | reverse complement strand
GGGCCGCCATGCTCACATGATCCTCTTGGTTGGCAGACGTCGGCGTGGAATCCGTCGAGCACGGATTAGCGAGATGCTTGTTTTCACACATCAATGCGGCGCTTGTGACCTCAGCTATCATAAAGCCTGAGTTCAATCCCGGGTCCTTCGCTAGAAACGCAGGTAAGTCAAAGCTCAGTGTCGGATCGACGAGAAGAGCAACGCGACGCTGAGAAATCGCACCAATCTCTGCCATGGCGAGGGCTATCATGTCCGCTGCGAACGCGACAGGCTCAGCGTGAAAATTGCCGCCTGATACGATCCGATCCTCTGTACTCAGAACAAGAGGATTGTCCGTGGCGGCATTTGCTTCTCTAACGAGTGTTGTTGCAGCAAAACCGATCATGTCCACTGCTGCGCCGACCACCTGCGGCTGGCATCGCATGCAGTAGGGGTCTTGGACTCGGGTGTCGTCATCGCGGTGCGAATCTCTGATTTCACTTCCTTGAAGCAGTGTACGCATCAGTTGAGCGGTCTTGATCTGTCCTGGATGGCCGCGAAGTGTATGAATTTCATTAAGCAATGGCGCTGTTGATGCCATCGCAGCATCGATCGAGAGACTACAAGTTACCAGGGATGTGAGCGCAGCGCGATGGGCATTGAACAGTCCAGCCAGAGCGTTGGCGGTTGAGAACTGTGTCCCATTGATCAGTGCAAGGCCTTCTTTCGCCGCCAGGGTGATGGGCTCAAGACCGGCAGCTGCCAGAGCTTCAGCACCCGGAGCAGAATTGCCCGCATAGATCGCCTCGCCTTCGCCAATCATCACAGCCGCCAGATGGGCAAGCGGTGCGAGGTCGCCGGATGCGCCGACGGACCCTTGCGATGGGACCACGGGCACCATATCGTTGGCTAACATCCCTTCGAGAAGGGCAATCAATTCTGGTCTCACCCCTGATGCACCGCGGCCAAGTGAAATCAGTTTGAGCGCCATCATCAGACGGACAATGGAGGCAGGCGAAGGGTCACCAACACCGCAGCAGTGCGACAGCACGAGATTGCGCTGAAGTTCCTCCGTATGCTGCGGCGCAATTCGGACGGATGCGAGTTTCCCAAAGCCGGTGTTGATCCCGTAAACAGGGCCATCACCTGCTGCTGCCTCGGCAACCTTTTTGGCTGAGGTGCTAATCGCTGAGCGACAGCTATCATTGAGGCGAACGGGCTCTCTTGAGCGCCAGATGCTTTCTAGCTCACTAAGCTGAACCGAGCCGGGAGTGAGAGTTAGCATGGTTTCCCCTCAAAGATCCGCATAAAGAGCGATGCATCGCCAATTCTGTATGTCAATTCCGCAGGGTCGTCGGTGTCCCACACTGCAAGATCTGCAGCGAAGCCGCTTTGAATTCGACCGCAATGAATAAGGCTTAGCGCTTGCGCTGCATTGACTGTGACGCCGCGTAAAGCTTCCTCTGGTGTCAGATCGAAGAGGGTGGCGGCCATGTTCATAGCCAAAAGGATCGACGTCATTGGCGAAGAGCCCGGGTTGCTATCCGTGGCAACTGCCATCGGAACCCCGGCGCGGCGAAGCGCTTCGACGGGCGGCTTCTTCGTTTCTTTGAGAAAATAGAACGCACCCGGAAGAAGCGTGGCGACGGTGCCAGCTTCCTTCAAGGCTCGGATGTCGTCATCCGTTGCGTACTCCAGATGATCAGCAGACAGAGCCTTAAATCGAGCGGCGAGGAACGAACCGCCGAGCGCACTCAGTTGCTCAGCATGAAGCTTGACTGGAAGGCCAAGAGTGCGTGCCTTTTCAAATAACCGTTCAATCTGGGCGGGTGAGAAACCGATCGATTCACAGAAACCGTCGACTGCGTCGATGAGCCCTTCACCCGCGAGTTCGATCATTGTTGGGATACAGACATCATCGATATAGGCATCGGCGTTGCTGCTGTCAGGTACAGCGTGGGCGCCTAGGAATGTCGTTCGAACACGGATTGGTCGTTCGACACCTAGTCGCCGAGCAGTACGGAGCATCTTTCGCTCCGTATCGAGATCAAGTCCGTACCCAGATTTGATTTCGATACTTGTCACGCCTTCGGCGATCAGGCGATCAACTCGCTGAAGGGCAGATTCCACCAACTCGGACTCGGTTGCATGTCGCGTGGCGGCGACGGTGGAGATGATGCCGCCGCCTGCGCGTGAAATGTCCTCATAGCTCGCGCCGCGGAGTCGCATATCGAACTCCTGCGCACGCGAACCTGCGTAAACCAGGTGGGTGTGGCAATCGATCAGTCCCGGCGTCACCAGCCGCCCTTTCAAGTCGATCACTTGAGCCTCAGGCGCTTGGTCCTCCAGCTCGCTGGAATGGCCAACCTCCAAAATGGTTCCATCGGAGATAGCAATATACCCATTGGAAACAATGCCATAGCCGATATCACCTGCGATAGTCGCAATGTGGGCGTTGTGTAGAACAAGCGTTGGGTGGCTTGTGGCGCTCATGGAATATGTATAGACATAATGCTGCGCGACTCACAAGACTTTGTGCGCAGTCGCCGCTTTCCGGAGCTCTCTTCAGGTGCACAAGTATGAAAAGATCCGTGCAGAGCTTATCCAACGCATCAACACGCAGGTCTGGGCAGCGGGTGAAACCATTCCGCACGAAGATGATCTAGCAACGGAGTTTGCCGTCGCGAGGGGAACCATCCGTCAAGCGCTTTCAAGCCTTGTCGAGGCAGGCCTCCTCGACAAAAAGCGTAAGGCTGGGACGCGGGTCACTTATCCAAAGCTCTACGACTCGAAGCTGCGGATTCCGTTCATAAGGCAGGAGGTGGAGCAGCGGGGCGGCGTGTATCGCTATCAGCTGCTGAAGCGAGCGACGTCCAAGCTCGAACTCCGCGCACTCTGCTTGCATCTTTGCGATGGTCGACCATATCAACTCGAGCGTAGACTGATCAATCTTGAAGCAATCCCTTCGGCGAGTAATGCAGACTTTAAACGGGTCAGCCCTAACGAGTGGCTGTTGGAACATCAGCTGTTTTCAAGTGCGGATACCAGTCTGCGCGCTGAAACGCCAACCGAGGATGACGCCAAGTTTCTAAACCTCTCAGACGGAGAACCAGTATTCACGATACGAAGAGAGACACGCCTCGATGGCATGTGGCTTGCGCGTTCCCGGCTTTCTCATCCGGGCAACTCATTCGAAATTAAAACGGAAGCGGAGCACCGTGGCATGCTGGATATGACCTTGCCTAAGGCGCGTAACCGACCCAGCCGCGCCATGTGAATGCTGAAAAGAATTCAGTCACTTCAGTGAGGCCAGCGTTGCGAAGGATGGCTTCGTCGGTGCTGGGGTTCAGGACGGGTATCCGCTCGTCGAGATCCGCTCTTCCCTTCTCAGCGACTTCTGCAGGCGTTCCGCCCGTGATAGTGAATGCACGATGCCTCAGCAGCCATTCATCACGGAGCGGACCAATTTGAGGGAAGCTGCAGTGTACAGTTACAAACGGAGCACCGGGTTTTAGCCTTCGGATGATTTGAGAAACCGTCTCACTGCGAGCTTCTTCTTCAATGAAATGGAGGGTGAGGAGGCTTGTCGCTGCATCAAAAGGCCCATCGGGCGCATCATCGATATAGCCATGGTGCATCGCGACGCGGTCTTTCAGTGGACCGAGGAATGCTATCGCTTGGTCAAGCATTGCCCGTGCGGGCTCGACACCAGTGAAGGTCCACCGAGGATTGAGTTGAGCGAATGTACCAATCTCCGCTCCGCCGCCTGCGCCGTGGACGAGCACGTGGGCATTCTCACCTGTCCGTTCACGGATGAGGACACTGGCCATTCGCTGGACTGAATCGTAGCCAGGCATGAACCGCGTCGGTCCATCCGCATACCGAGCAGCGTGGTCAGGATCGTTGAATAACGCTTTGAATGTGTCTGAAGACATAGTGTTAGGCCGCCGTTCGCGCGCATTAAAATCTACGTGGTAGTGGAATACAGGCACCCGGCTGGTCGTCAAAGCTCCTCAAGATATTGCGAATTGTCGCAGTGAAAAGATAGCCTTACGGCGGCTAGAGATAGCGCCCGCACGCAAGCAGTGCGGCCGACCATGGACGCCCTGTTCTATAGATGGCTGCGCTGTCGACGGTCTGAGGTGCGGCGCATTCACATCTGTAGGAAACCCTAGGTCAAAACTGCGAAGTGAAGTTCAGTGTGATGAACATTCCACGGTCACGCTCGAGCACTTCTGAGCCTGCGAATGTGCCGCTGCGATCCGGATCGAAGAACAACCGCTCGCGCGGGAAGTCCTGTGCGCCGATGTTGCGGAACTCAAGCTGTGTTTTCCCGCCGAAGTAGCGGGTTGTTTCGGCAAAGACGGTCCAGCGGGTCTCTCGGCTTTCGAAGCTCTCCTCGTCGGCGAAGAAAACCTCCGTGTCCGTTGGTGGTTCATAGCGGAACCCCCATGCGATGCGTTTCTCCGGCAGGTCCTGACGAAAATCGATGTCGATGTTGACGTCGTCTTGCCGGGTGATCCGCCGCGTTTGTCCCGTGAGCGGATCATCAAAGTTCGAGTCGCGCACCGCGATGTCCGCTTCCAGAAGCCCGCCAGGAATAAGAAACGACAGGGGAAGGCTCGCGTCGGCGTCGAAGCCCCAAACCTCCGCACGCCCCGCATTGGCCACGCCGAATACGCCCGATGGTAGCACGATTTGTTCGAGTACGTCATCGCGCCACTCGTGGAAGACCTCGACGTTCAGTGCAGCGCCTGACTTCGCCCGCAAGTCGGTGGTTAGGCCGACGCGGGTCGTCTGATCTGGTCCCAAGTCGGGGTTGCCTCCCAGAAAACGATCGTCCTCAGCCTCAGCGGAGGCCGCGAAATCCGAGAACGAAAGTTGGCCCACGGTCCGGCGGGCGCCCAGGCGAAACTGCACACCTTCCGTAGGCGTATAATTCACTGCGGCCGAAGGCTTGGCGAAGGCGAAGCTCTGCGTGTTGTCCGCGTCGCCGCTCACGCTGATCTCGGACACCTCTGCGGCGAGGCCCGCTTCGATGGTCCATTTCGGCGATGCGACCCACACCATGTTAGCGAACGCCTCGCCGCGCAGTTCCTCCACCAAGACGTCAGATGAGGGCAGGGTGATGGTTTGTGGGCCAGACCCATCGTCGCTCGTCAGAGTCAGGGCGCTGTCCCGCCTGTTGTAGGCCAGCTCAACCCCAAATTCTGGCCTGAAAGCTCCGCCCACATCGGAAATTGTGGCGCGCGCGAGCGCTTCAAACGGTTTCTGCTCTGCAGTGAAAAGTGATGTGGACTGAAGATTGCCCACGGGAGCTTCAGTGGTGGTCACCGTCTGCTGCTCAATGTCTCGCGCAGAGGCGAGGCCGATCAACTTCAGGGACCAATCGTCAGCGACGGTTCGGGTCCAATCGGCGCTCACCTCGCCTTCGAAGAACTCGCTGTCAAAGTCGATAAAGAGACTGTCGTCGGGAGGCCCACCATCAGGGAAGCGGCCATCGAAGCCGAGGCGCCCATTGTCGAGGTAGAAACCGCTCCAACCAAAGCGGCCATTCAGAGTCAGGGTGCCGCCGCCGACCACACGCTTGGCCTCGCTCGCCAGAAACGCTTCGGTCAGGATCGTGGGCCGTTGCTCTTCCTGAAATTGGATCAGCGCACCCTCTTCATCACGCCGGATGCGGGTCGCATCTTGAAACGGGAAGCGCTCCCAAAAGGCGTTCAGCTTGTTGGTGGTGGTCCAGCCGGCGATATCTGTGACAACGGAAACCTCAGCACGCGGATAGACTCGTCCGTCTGCTGAGCGCTCGAGCTCTGCGGACCACGCTCCGGAAAGCGCCACGTCTTTTCTGATGATGTTGGCGATCAGCGACTGGCCTGCCGTTTCTCCGGCCCGCTGGGCACCGCGGATGACGTCGACCCGTTCAACGGCGTCGGCGGGGATGCGGGAGAGGAATTCCTCCAGCCCGCCAGACTTCACCGCCGGTCGCTCGCCATCGATGAGGACGTTGCCCGCACCGCCGCCAAAGCCGCGCAGGCTCGCGCCTCGGTCGATCGTGAAGCCGGGAACCCGCGCGAGCAGATC
>JBCCTF010000188.1:0-6267 GCA_039198765.1 Pseudomonadota bacterium | reverse complement strand
CTTCCGCATCACACCCAGGCAGGTCTGTTTCTCCAACACCGCATCTCTTAAGGAGGCGATCTCATGTCGCTCGAAACTCTGCGCGAACAGCTTCCCGACTACGCCAAAGATACGAAGCTGAACCTCGGCAACCTCGCCAACGAAGACACCCTGACCGACCAGCAGAAGTGGGGGACGTTCCTCGCTACTGCGCTCGCCAGCCGTAACGCGGATGTGATCCGCGCCATCGCAGCCGAAGCCGAAGGCAAAATGTCGCCCGAAGCCATCCGCGGCGCGAAGGCTGCGGCGGGCATCATGGCGATGAACAACATCTACTACCGCTTTGGTCACGAGGCCGCGAACGATGTCTATAAAACGCTGCCCGCAAAGCTCCGTATGACGATCATCGGCAACCCGGGCGTTGACAAGGTTGATTTTGAGCTGTGGTCTCTTGCTGTCTCGTCGATCAACGGCTGCTTTATGTGCGTGAACGCTCACGAAGACGTTGTGCGCAAAGGTGGGATGACCACGGAGCAAATCCAATCCGCCGTGCGCATCGCCGCCGTCGTGCACGCCGCCAGCGCCATCCTCGAAGGTGAAAGCGCCCTAGCAGGCTAAGGCAGCACCGAACATGAAAAAGCCTCCTGCATCTTTCGGTGCGGGAGGCTTTTTTGTACGTGTGAGGAGCGTTAAGGCGCAGCGGTGTCGGCAATGAAGGACATTCCCTGACCAGCCAGAACCACCGTCGCGCGCAACGGGGCCTCAAGATGGCCGACTGCGCCAATGATCAGAAGCACGGCCAACACCTTGGTCATGGGCAACCGCTTAGCCACCGACTGCCCTCAGGAATGGGTTGTACGGACGGTTGTCTTCATCCCGGAGGAGATCAGCCCGCTCGCGTTCGCGCTCACTCCCGCTTTCAAGTTCTGCCCACAATTCATCAAGCGGGTCTTTAGCCGGAGACGGTGCAGGCGGTGCACGCCGCTCCTCGGCCAAACGCTCCATTTGTGCTTTCAATTCCAGGGCCTTAGTCAGCGCCTGTATTTCCATCTCCGCTTTCCGAACCAGCGGTGTGAGCGCTTTCTCCGTAAGCTGACGGGCTTCCTGACAGCGGCGAAACTGCATCGCCATCTGACCGTCCATCGCATCAAGAAGGTCATCCACTTCCTGCCGACGCTTCTTCAGGTCCATATGCCGACCATCGAGCGCCGCGACCGTCTCTGCAAGCTCATCGCGCAGGCCCGATGACGCCATCTGCGACGCGGAGATCGCTTCGTTCAAAGCCTGAATCGTCTGGCCAACCCCGCCATCCAGCTTCTGCAGCTGCCGCAAAGATCGCTGTATCCGGAAGCAATAAAGCGCGGTGCCAGCACAACCAAGAACGAGCAAAATGTCCGTATAAAGATGCAAATCAGAGAACATCAGACCTCACAGAAGAATGAATTCGGTGATGAAAACATCGCGTACGCCCTCGCCTAAAGCTCCGGCTGCTGCGTCACGAAGAGTCATACGGAGAGCATCGATCCCTCCCGGCGCGTTGAGGGTGTCGGTATCCACCTCTTGAATCGCGGAGATGAAGGCATGGCGCACACGCTGTCGCGTTCCATCCGAGTACAGACCAGAATCAAGCTCAAGGCTCACACGCATGCGAAGGCGCGGCGCGGCTCCCCGCATCGCCTGGCCCGGCAGGATCGACACAACCATGGGTTCAAGATCGATCAGATCGACGGTCGCCTTGCCCTTTTTCTTCTTTTTCTTGGATTGAGGCTCAGGTGCAGCCGCAACGCTCTCGGCTTCAACAGCGTCCTCCGCAGCCATCTCAACAGCCGCTTCAACGCTCTCCGATAGTGCAGGCAGCGCCACAGTCGCGCCAGCTGCACCCACGGCAAGCGTCAGTCCTCCCGCGACCAGGGCTTTGATGAGCCATCCATTTTTCGGTTCGGGGTCATCGAACAGTTTGTGATCATCCGGCGTCACACCAACCTCCCAGCGAGTCCCTCGCCATGTTGCAACTTAAGGTAAAGACTCTGTTAAGGCTTCGCTGACCAAAACCACCTCTGGTTGAAGGTATGAGGGCATGAAGAAGCTACTGGAACGCATCGCCGCTATGACTCCCCGCCAGCGTCTCATCGCTGGAGGTGGCGTGCTGGCCTCGTTGATCGTCCTTGTGCTGATGTTGCATCTGGCGACGGCACAGCGGCTAGCGCTGCTCTATTCAGGGCTCGACGAAAGCGCCGCGGGCGAAGTCGTCGCTGCTCTGGACGCTGAGAACGTACCCTATGAGGTGCGCGGACGAAGCCTCTTCGTTCCTGAAGACCAGCGCGATCGCCTTCGCCTCACCCTCGCGCAACAGAACCTTCCTAGCCCCGGGGCGCAAGGCTACGAGCTGCTCGACGAACTCGACGGTTTTTCCACCACGTCCGAGATGTTCTCTGTGACGTATTGGCGCGCCAAGGAGGGGGAACTCGCCCGTACACTGATGAGCATGCCGGGCATTAAGGCGGCGCGAGTCCATATTGGCGCGGAGGATCGTGGCGCATTCTCACGCCGTAACCGTCAGCGTACCGCATCTGTCACAATCACTGCACCCGGCGGCGTTGATGATGCCCAGGTGAAAGCCATCCGTTATCTGACGGCCCTTGCAGTCCCTGACCTAGCGGCCAGTGAAGTCGCCGTGATCGACACCGCGATGGGCCTCCTCACAGGCGACGGTGCTTTACCGAGCTTAGGCGAAGACCGTCGCGCGGAGGCGCTCGAACGCGACCTCCTCCGCCTCCTTGAGGCCCGCGTGGGTCAGGGCAACGCCCGGGTGAATGTCGCGATCGACGTCGCGCGCCGCCGAGAGGAAATCCAAGAGCGGGCCGTTGATCCCAACAGCGCTGTGGTGACTGAAAGCATCCGAGAAGAAAGCCAATCTCTCGAGCAAGGCACCGATCTCGCTGTCACCATTGCCTCAGATCTTCCAGATGGGGAAGATCAGGGTAATGAGCGAAGTGCCGAGAGCAACGAGAGCCGCGAGGAAATCTCCTACGCCGTGAGCACCACCGATCGGATGATCGAGGTCCTCCCTGGCGGTATCGAACGGCTCTCCGTGGCGGTTCTTGTCAACGCTGCAGTGGACGAAGAAGGCAATTCAATCCCGCGGCCCCAAGCCGAACTGGACGCTCTCGAGGCGCTAGTCACGGCTGCCGCGGGCATAAACGCTGATCGCGGAGATCGGATTATCGTTCAATCTCTGGCGTTTGACCCACCGGCGGTCCTGCCTGAAGAGCCTGCGATATCGTGGACGGAGCAAATCATCAACACTGATGTCATCCGTACAGCGATCATCGGCTTGATCACGCTTCTCTTCGGTCTGTTCGTTCTGCGCCCGATGTTCTCACCGAAAGCTGCGCCGGAAGCTGATGCACTGCTGCTTGGTGACAGGGAGAACATTCTGGGTGCTGATGGCACGTTCGATATGGGTCAAGCGATGCTGGCCGATTCTTTCGATGCCGCTGAACCATCCGACCCACTCCTCCTCCTCCGTGACCGGAGCGCAGAGAAACCCGAAGCCGCCGCCACCCTTCTCAACGCGTGGCTGGATGAAAGCGAGACCACAGCATGAGTGAGAACCTGCCCCAACCTCAAACGAGCCTGCCGCCCGTCCTTTCGGGCTTGAAGATTGAGATTTCCGTCCGTGTGGGAACCAGCGAAGTGACCCTTGAGGAACTGACACAACTCACCCAGGGATCTGTCCTCACCCTGAAAGAAAGTGCGGAACGTCCGCTCGACCTGTGCGCCAACGGGCGCGTGATCGCCAAGGGAGAGCTTGAAGAAGTTGAAGGGGGCAACGGCCTCGCGCTTCGGATTACGGAGACCTGTGGCGGAGTGCTATGATCCGCTGTCTACTGATCATTTTGGCTTTCTTGGCTGTTGCTTCACCTCTCGATGCATCTGCGCAAGTGCGCGCCGACGAACCTGCGCGCGAGGTGGAGGAGTTTCTGGACGACACGCGCTCCCTTCGCCAGACAATCCTTCCAACCCTTGGCCTCATCACGCTGCTGAGTATTGCACCAGGCATTTTGATGATGGTGACGTGCTTCCCCTTCATCACGATCGTCTTCTCATTCCTCCGCCAGGCTATGGGCCTTCAGACCGCGCCGCCCGCTATGATGCTGACCAGCCTTGCACTTTTCCTCACCTACTACATCATGGAACCGGTCTTCGTTGAAGCGTGGACACTCGGGATTAAGCCAGCGATTGATGGCGATACGGACGAAATCACCGCGATCTCGCTTGCCAGTGGGCCATTCAGAGACTTCATGGAGACGCGGACGAACGAAGAGACGCTCGCCCGATTGGCTGACGCGATTGGTCGTCCAGTGACGGATGTTCCTGATGCGGAGTTTTCTATCCTCATCCCATCTTTCATGCTGTCCGAAATCACTCGGGCGTTCCAAGTTGGCTTTGCGATCTTCCTTCCCTTCCTCATCATCGACCTAGTCGTTGCATCGGTTCTTATGGCGATGGGCATGATGATGGTGCCGCCGACGGTGGTGGCGCTTCCGTTCAAACTCGCCTTCTTCGTGCTCGCCGATGGATGGGTACGGATCACTGAGGCACTTTTGAGAGGCTACATTCCATGACCGAGATGACCCCTGCCGCTCCCCCTGCGCCCCGAGGACTGAGCGGTCCCGAGCGCGCGGCCATCGTGCTCTCGCTGCTTGAGCCTGATGTTGCGCGCAATATGGCTGAACGATTTGATGAGGGCCGAACTGATCGGGCGATTGAGGCGTTTGAGAACTTGCCCATGGTTCAGAAGGAAGATCTTCTTGAAGTCATCTCAAGCTACATCGATGCGCTCGACGGAAATGTACCGCTCGTCGCCGGCGGACGTCTGCGTGCGGATGAACTGGCGCAAGCCCTTTCGCCCATGCAGATGATGACGTTCGAAGATGACATGTTGGCGCTTACCGACGAGGGTTCCCTCGACGATGGTGCGGACCCGGAGCAAATCTGGACCTATGTGCGGGCCCTCGAACCTGAGAAGCTTGGCGCGCTCTTGCTCGATGAGCGTCCGGCAATGATTAGCGCTGTAATTCAGAGACTTGAGGAAGAAGGCGCCAGTGCAGTCATCCGTGCTCTGCCTACGGAAAAAGCTATTGACGTTACCCGCATGATCGTAACCGGTAAGCGGCCAAGCGCCCGGACCTACGACGCCATTGCCGAATCGCTCCGCCGGACGGCACCGGACAAGTTGGCTGTTCACGAAGCAGGCGACGGTCTGGGTGCTGAGAAAATTGCAAGCATCTTCAACCGTCTTCCAGCGAGCCAGCAGAAAGCGATCCTTGACCCCATCCGCTCCGAAATGCCCGAAGAGCTAAGCGATGTGGATGAGCACCTGCTTAGCTTTCCGAATCTGCATGACCAGTTGCCTAAAACGGCCGTGCCGGCGCTCTTCAGAGAGGTCGACAAGGCGCTCCTCGACAAAGCACTGGGCCATGCACTGACGAACCAGCCTGAAGTTGCAGAATTCTTGCTGGGCAGCATCTCACAGCGCCTAGCTGAACAAATCCGTGAGCGGATTGATGAGCAACCTCCTGTCGGAGAGGTTGAAGGCGAAGAGGCCCAAGCGGAGCTCATGGGCATCCTCATTCAGTGGGCTGACGAAGACCGCTTCAGCTTTAAACTGGCAGGGGTAGGCGCCTAGGCGTTGCTACCTGACCGCAACGACAAGGGTCATAAGACTCTCGTCGTCGGTTGTTATTCAACTTCGACGTAGAGATCGCCCTTCTCGCGGTAGAGTTGGCTCATCTCGTTCATGCCTTCGATCTTGGCACGTTCTTCCGCACCCATCGCTTCCAGATTGGCTTTCTCGTTGTCACTCAAACCGTCGGCATAATCGCGGACGTCCTGGGTGATCTTCATGCTGCAGAACTTCGGTCCGCACATGGAGCAGAAGTGCGCCGTCTTGTGCGCTTCCTTCGGCAGGGTCTGGTCGTGGTAGTCGCGGGCCCGCTCGGGGTCGAGGGCTAGGTTGAACTGGTCCTCCCAACGGAACTGGAACCGCGCGCGGCTGAGAGCATCGTCGCGCAGCTTTGCAGCCGGATGACCCTTGGCGAGGTCGGCGGCGTGGGCGGCGAGTTTGTAGGTGATCACCCCAACCTTAACATCGTCGCGGTCAGGCAGGCCTAGATGCTCCTTAGGCGTCACATAGCAGAGCATGGCGCAACCGAACCAGCCGATCATCGCCGCGCAAATGCCTGACGTGATGTGGTCATAGCCCGGCGCGATGTCGGTCGTCAG
>JBCCTF010000187.1:0-6316 GCA_039198765.1 Pseudomonadota bacterium | reverse complement strand
GTTTTTATGAAGAAAAATACTTCAAAAGATGTAGAATTGTGCGTCGCATATTGATAGGCGATTATGTTGCACGGATGCATCAGTTCTGGCTTTAATCAGCTATATCTGCAGCAAAATTGACCGAACATTGCTTCACGATATTGCCGAATATGACGCTTTGGTTAACGTCGCTCGCTTGGCAGGTAAGGGCACAGACCACATGCGTAGGACATTTCTCACGTCACTCCTCGCGGCGACGGCGCTGACGAGCACGGGCGCAGCGCTCGCTCAGGAGACGGAAACCGAAGACACCATCACCGTGACCGGCTCGCGGATCGCTCGTGATCCGAACTTGGTGTCATCGACCCCGGTGCAGTCGATCACGTCTGAGGATATCCGGCTTTCTGGTGAGATCAACATCGCCGATGTCATCAACGACATCCCTGCGTTGGTCTCGTCGCTGACGTCAGAAAACTCTGTAACCGGAGCGAACCAGCTGAACCTACGTGGTCTGGGTGCGGATCGTTCGCTGACCCTGGTGAATGGTCGCCGCCACGTTGCCGGCTTCCGCGGTAGCCAGTCGGTCGACATCGGGTCAATCCCACGCGCCCTTGTTGAGAGTGTTGAGGTGACCACGGGCGGTGCGTCGGCCATCTACGGTGCTGACGCTGTGACCGGTGTCATCAACTTTATCCTGAAGGAAGACTTCGAGGGGTTCGAGATCAACACCAGCGGCGGCATCTCGTCCGAGGGGGATGCCGGGACATTCGTCTTTGACGCCATCGCGGGCAAGAACTTCCATGACGGCCGAGGCAACGTGGTCTTCACGGTCAGCTACGAAGACGATAACAACATCACCTACGGTGATCGCAGCTGGTCGCGGGACAACGGCATCGCTTCGGTAGGCCCTGACCAAAACCCGTTGCGGCGTTTCCAGAACTCCGACTTCGTTGGTGCGGATCTGCCGAACTTCGGCAACCGCTTTGCAGGCGACCTCATTCCGACGGACCCGGACGATCTAGCGGGCCTCAATCTGTCGCCAGCTGAACAAGCGCTGGTGGATCGCGCCGCGGCAGCGCCCCTGCGTGCTGTCATTGAGAACCCCGTCTTCTGGCTCACCTCACAAGCAGGCTCGATCGCGCCAACCTTTTTCGGTCGCGAGGACACGTATGTCGACATCAACGGCAACGGCATCGCAGACTGTCAGGAGTCGCGCGGTGGCCGCGACCCGTTCCTAGCCGGCTGCTGGGTGACCAACCCTGACGGCAGTGTCAGCGTCTTCGAAGACGACTTGATCGTCAGCGGCGGCCTCTGGGGCTCTGGCGGTGACGGCGGTGCGCTGAACTTCAACCGAGATACTCTGTTCCCGGAGAATGACCGCTGGGCCATCAACCTCAACTCCACCTACGACTTGACGGAAACGGTGAAGGTCTTCTTCGAAGGCAAGTATGTCCTCAGTGAAGCGACGAGTTTTGGAGAACAAGACACCTTCTATGACACGCTGTTCATTCAGGCGGACAACCCGTTCATCCCTGATGAGCTTCAGCCTGTGGTGGACCAGACGGGCGGACTTCTCCTGACCCAGGACCCGCTCGACTTCAGCGATAACAATCCGACCACGGTCGAACGCGAGACCATCCGTTTCGTTGGCGGCATGGATTGGGAGTTTGCTGACGGCCACACGCTCACGCTGTCGGCCAACTACGGCAAATTCACGAACACCACGGAAGAAACCACGCTTTACCTCGACCGTGTGTTCGCGGCGTTGGATGTGACGACGGATGCCAATGGCAACCCGGTCTGCCGCTCTGATCTCGATCCGACGGCGGCCTACGAGATCGACTTCTTCACGGCGAGCAACGGCTTTGCTGACGGCGCGTTCTCGTCCGATCGCTACTACTCGTTCACACCGGGCGATGGGCAGTGCCAACCGCTCAACCCCTTTGGCACCTACTCGGCAAGCGAGGCTGCGCAGAACTTTGTGACAGCGCCGATCAAGAGCACGCTTGAGGTCGAACAGACCGTGCTGGCGGCCATCGCGACCGGCGAGGTTTTCGAAGACACCCGCTTCCTCGACGGCGCCATCGGCTATGCTGTGGGCATCGAGTATCGCGAGGAATCCAGTGACGATCGGCTCGATCCGCTGGAGCTCGGCATCTTGCCTGAGGGGACGTCCTTCACACCAGGTGTGCAGGTCAGCGAAGTGGACTCGTTCCTCTTTTCCTTCACCGACATCGACAACTCGCAGCAGTTCAACACGTCGGGTGAATATGACGTGGTTGACGTTTTCGGCGAGGTTATCCTGCCGATCCTGCAGGACAAACCGTTCGCCAAAGAGCTGACGATCGACGGCGCTATTCGGTATGCGGATTACTCCACGATCGGAGGCGCTACCACATGGAAAGTTGGCGGAACCTGGGCGCCGGTTAGCGATCTGAGCTTCCGTGCCACCGTTTCTGAGGCGGTCCGTGCACCGAACATTTCAGAGCTGTTTGACCCGCCGCTTCCGATCACCATTGCTGCGACTGCGGACCCTTGTGACCCTGGGAATATCAATGGCGGTAGCTCCAGCCGTGAGGCCAACTGTATTGCGTCGCTGCAGGCAGCAGGTGTTCCGTTGACGGATATTGTCGACGGCAACGGCGCGTACATCTGGAACAACCCGCTGACGGGTCGTTTCGCAGGCACGTCGGGCGGCAACCCTGATCTGTCAGAAGAAACAGCAGAAACCCTCACGTTCGGCGCGGTCATCGCACCGTCATTTATCGAAAACCTGACGCTAACGATCGACTACTGGGATATCGAGATCTCCGAGGCGATCAGCGACGTCGACGCGACGGACATCCTCTCCGGCTGCCTCGACTCCGAAGATTTCCCGAATGTTCCGTTCTGTGGCTCATTCCAACGCCGCGCCGACGGTGGTCTAACCGATCTGCAGAGTGGACAAATCAACTTCGCCCGTTTGGAGGCAAGCGGCATCGACTTTGCGGCGAACTACTCGCTCGATCTCGGCGCCAACACTTTCGATTTCGGACTGGTGGGCAGCTATCAGGAAGCCCTCGATCGCTTCTTCAACCCGACCGACCTGACCGAGGTGAACCCGGATCTTGGCGAAGTCCGTATCCCAGAGCTCTCAGGCAACGTCCGAGCCAGCTGGTCTCGGGGCCCACTGAATGTTGGTGTACAGATGCTCTATCAAGATCGCCAAGCCGTTGATGATATTGATGGCTTCGCGGCGATCGACTCGCAAGAGCGCTATGGCGCGGGTGCGTTCTTTGACGAAACCTACATCCTCGACGTGAACGCGAACTACGAAGTTAACGATCGCCTGACGGTCTATGGCGGCGTCAACAACCTGACAGACGAAGAGCCCTTCGCCACCCAGACGGCATGGCCTGTCGGTCCGCGTGGTCGCTTCTTCTTCCTCGGCCTGACGTACACGCAGTAATTCGTGTTGAAAGCGACAAAGAAAAAGGGGAGCGCAGGTTCCCCTTTTTCTTTGCGCGGCTGGGAGTGCTAACCAAACAGAAGCTTTCTTGCCAAGAAAGCTGCAACCCGCGATGTCACCCCGTCCTGATCAAGGCGAGGACAGACCTCGACAATGTCAGCCAACGGAATATCAGTTCCTGACTTCGCAGCGCATTCGAAAGCCCAGTCGATAAGGTCTTCAATGACCTCCAACGGAACGCCGCGAGCTGCAGGAGCGCTAACACCAGGCGCAGTAAAGTGAGGCAATACGTCGATATCAATCGTCAGATAGATCAAATCGTTCCGATCAAAGAGCTCTGATATCAGGTGGCGCGCGCGTGACATATTATTATTCAGTGCACGGTCTGTGACGAGCCCGACACCCAGGTCGTTCGCCCGACGGAAGAGGGCCTCCGTGTTCGATTCCTCCGCAACCCCCAGACAGATATAATCAAACTGCTCTGGCGCGGACTGATAAATCTGGAAAAACGGCGTACCAGAACTGGGTCCACGATCACCCACCTTGCGAAGGTCGAGGTGCGCGTCGAGATTGATAATCCCTATACGTTCTTTCGGCCAACACTGGCGAAGGCCCAGATAGCACCCCCAAGCGGTTTCGTGCCCACCCCCCAAAACAACGATACGTTCAAGCTTGCTGAGGTTCCCGCCAATAGCGTTGGCCAGTGCGCTCTGACCAGCTTCTAGATCGTCATCGCTGACGATGACATCGCCGAAATCGGCAAATGGCTCCGCGCCGTCGGGTGCCGAGAGATTGGCCATGGCTGACCGGATCGCGACGGGCGCTTCGCGCGCGCCCAAGCGGCCTTTGTTCCGCGCGACCCCGGCATCGCACGCAAAGCCCACCAACCCCCGGCTAGCATTCGCTCCCTCCAGATGGTGCAGCCGCAGTGCGTCTTCGCCGTCCTCCGGATCATTCCTCCCCGTCCAAGGCTGCTTAGGACGATGCGAGACAGCCATGGTCAGAGAATGCCCGGTAGCCGGAGCCCATGCTCCTCTGCACAAGCCTTGGCCTCGTCGTAACCGGCATCGGCATGGCGCATCACACCAGTTGCGGGATCATTCCACAGCACACGTCCTATCCGCCGATCAGCATCCTCAGTCCCGTCGCAACAAATCACCATACCCGAGTGCTGCGAGTACCCCATGCCGACACCGCCGCCATGGTGCAGGCTCACCCAAGTCGCGCCGCTCGCCGTGTTCAAAAGCGCATTGAGGAGCGGCCAGTCCGAAACCGCATCAGAGCCATCTTTCATCGCCTCCGTCTCACGGTTAGGCGACGCGACCGAGCCGCTATCGAGATGATCTCGGCCAATAACAACGGGTGCGGACAATTCACCCGTGCGTACCATCTCATTGAAAGCCAGCCCTAGCTTATCGCGAAGCCCAAGCCCCACCCAGCAGATCCGCGCGGGCAGCCCTTGAAAACTAATCCGTTCACGGGCCATATCCAGCCAGCGATGAAGGTGCGGGTCATCGGGGATCAGCTCCTTCACCTTTGCGTCCGTCTTGTAGATATCCTCCGGGTCTCCAGACAGCGCACACCACCGGAACGGCCCTATACCTCGGCAGAACAGAGGGCGGATATAGGCGGGCACAAACCCTGGGAAAGCAAACGCATTCTCCAGACCTTCGTCCAGCGCTATCTGCCTAATATTGTTTCCATAATCGAGCGTCGGGACGCCGTCGTTCCAGAACTTCACCATCGCTTCGACGTGCACTTTCATCGAAGCGCGTGCGGCCTTCTCAACCTGCTTGGGCGCAGATTGAGTCTTCTCCCGCCACTCGGCCACGCTCCACCCTTGGGGCAGGTAGCCGTTGATTGGATCGTGTGCGGATGTTTGATCGGTGACAATATCAGGCCGGACACCACGTCCATGGATTTCCGAGAAGATGTCCGCCGCATTGCCGATCAAGCCAACGGATTTGGCCTCACCGGCATCGGTCCAACGGTTGACCATCTCGAGCGCTTCATCGAGCGAGTGAGTCTTCTCATCAAGATAACCAGTCCGAAGACGAAAGTCTGCACGCGTCTCATCGCACTCAACAGCAAGACAGCATGCCCCAGCCATCACTGCTGCAAGGGGCTGCGCACCTCCCATACCGCCAAGCCCACCGGTGAGAATCCAGCGGCCTTTCAAGTTGCCGTCATGGTGCTGACGACCTGCCTCAACGAACGTTTCGTAGGTACCCTGAACGATGCCTTGGGTGCCGATGTAAATCCACGAGCCAGCGGTCATCTGGCCATACATCGCCAATCCCTTGCGATCGAGCTCATTGAAATGGTCCCAATTCGCCCAGTGCGGTACCAGGTTTGAGTTTGCGATAAGCACACGAGGAGCGTCGGTATGTGTGCGGAATACCCCGACGGGCTTTCCTGACTGAACGAGAAGTGTCTCATCGTTCTCTAACTCTTTTAGCGAACCAACGATCTGATCAAAGGACTCCCAATTCCGTGCTGCACGACCGATGCCGCCGTAAACTACCAACTCATTGGGGTTTTCCGCAACGTCAGGGTGCAGATTGTTCATCAACATCCGAAGAGGAGCCTCCGTGAGCCAGCTCTTTGCCGTTAGATCGGTGCCCGTCGGAGGGAAGACGGAACGGTCATTGCTCAGGCGATTGTTCATGTTGCGTGCGTCTCCAAATCTGGAAAAGGGATGCCGGTACTCGAAAGCAAAGCGCCTGACCGAACGATTGCCCCTGCCGCCTCAAGATCTGGAGCGAGGAAACGATCAGTGTCGAGAGGATCGATGGTTCTGGAAACCTCCTGCATCGCAGATTGCAGCGGAGCGCTCGTCGCCAGGGGTGCACGGAACCGGATGCCTTCCATACCGCAAAGCATCTCAAT
>JBCCTF010000186.1:0-6342 GCA_039198765.1 Pseudomonadota bacterium | reverse complement strand
GGTCGGGGGTAGCTACATTCTGTTTGTTTGGTTGCAGGATACGGGGTCACCGCTTCTCTTTTCGTCCTATCTCTGTGTTCTCGTCGGCGGCTTGGGCGTGCTTTTTCACGAAAGCTTCCTGCCCAAGCGGGATGACTGGCGGCCAGCCCGGACGGACGTGGCATCCGACAGTGTCTTCTTAGTCTTGGTTCAGATCGGGATGCCATTTCTCCTGAAGGCCGCCGCACTGGCCGTGATCTTAGCGCTGGCAAAAGCTGACCTGCCGACTCACGGTCGGTACTGGCCGAGCGAATGGCCTGTTCTGGCGCAAGTCGCATTGATGCTCATTGTCGCCGAGTTCTTCCGCTACTGGCTCCATCGGCTCATGCACGAGGCAAATCCACTCTGGCGACTCCACGCAGTGCATCATGCGTCGGACAAGCTTTACACAGTCAACGTCGGTAGGTTTCATCCACTGGACAAAACGCTTCAGTTCCTCGGCGACACGCTACCATTCCTCATCGTCGGCGTCGGGGGAGAAGTCTTCGCTGCGTACTTCGTCCTCTACGCTGTCAACGGCTTCTACCAGCACTCCAACGCCGATGTTCGTCTCGGCCCCTTGAACTGGATCATCGCCGGGCCGGAGCTCCACCGCTGGCATCATTCGGCAGTGGTGGAAGAAGGGCACACGAACTACGGGAACAACCTCATTATCTGGGACGTGGTCTTTGGTACCCGCTTCCTACCGAAGGGCCGATCGGTTCAGCACATTGGTATTGGTAACCAGCGCTGGCCACGAACGTTTCTGGGCCAGCTAACGGCACCCTTCACTCAGCCCACAGAGCATAATCCGCGGTGATACCCCACGGCGCCATCAATGCCGGGATCGGTATCAACATGCTCTGGTCAAGAGCCGCCGTCCGCGGCCCTCTGCTCTCAGCGGCAAGAACGCCGCAAGCGGCGCAGGAGGCCCTCCTTCTGCGGATCCTCCGCGAGAACCAAAACACCCGTTTTGGACAAGAGCACAGCTTCTCCTCCATCGGATCTACGACCGAGTACAGGAATGCCGTTCCGATTCAGACCTACGCAACGCTCGAGCCGTATGTGCTTGCCCAGCAGGAGGGGGAAGCGGCTCTCACGGCCAGGCCACCCGTCTACTACGCCAGGACAAGCGGAACCACGGGACGACACAAGGACATACCGCTGACGGCCCGCGGCGTGAGGCAGGTCAAGCGAGCCCAGAAGCAACTTGCGCTCTCGCTCTGGAAAGACACAGGCTTCTTCAGAGGCTCCGTCCTAGGGTTCGCCAGCCCCGGTGAAGAAGGTCGCCTCCCAAGCGGGCTTCCCTATGGCGCGACATCGGGAGTGACCTACAGCTCACTCTCCAAGGTCGTCGCGAAAAAGTTCGTCATTCCCTACGAAGCCTTCTCTTGCCGCGATGCGGAGGCAAAGTATGAAGTGTATGCACTAGCGGCGTTAACACGGGATGATGTCACCGGCGTCGTTGCAGCCAACCCGTCTTCTCTCCTGAAAGTCTGCCTACTGATCGAAAGGCGAGGGCCAGAGTTTGTCGAGGCGCTGGCGGATGGGAAGACTGTTGGCCTCCGCGAAGAGACCGTGGGTTATCTCCACATGCTTCGTACGAAGGCGCAGGCTGGCAGGTTCGCTATTCTCCAGCAATTGTTCGCGGAGCAGACTACCATTCTGCCTGAGACAGTGTGGCCCTCTCTTTCAGCCGTCGCTACCTGGACTGGCGGGAGCTGCGGCGTAGCCCTGGATCGGCTGAAGGAACACCTCCCGTCCCGAGCCCGGATCGTCGAGTACGGGTACGGCGCGAGCGAGTTCATGGGTTCGGCCAATATCGACGCCCTTCAGAACACCTGCGTGCCGCTGCTGAACGATCACGTGTACGAATTTGTGCAGAAGGACGCCTGGGAGGCTGGCCATGGGGACTTCCTCGGTCTTCACCAGATTAAGGAAGGCAGCGAATACTATATCTTCGTTACAACCCGCTCGGGCCTCTATCGGTACGACATCAACGACGTCATCCGCGTGGAGAGCGGCGTTGGTTCCTGCCCCGGCCTTCGCTTCGTCCGCAAGGGGCGCGGCGTCACGAGCATCACTGGCGAGAAGCTCAGCGAGGATCAGATCATCTCGGCGGTATCAAGTGTTCTTGCCAACCGCGACCTGACGGCACCCAATTATCTCGCGCTGGCGGACGAGGAGCGGGCACGATACGTCACCTACTTCGAGCTTGATTGCAGCTCGTCACTCGCTTGGCTTGCCGACGATCTCGACCGCGAACTTCGAGAACGCAACGCTGAGTATGACGATAAAAGGGCAAGCGGACGTCTCCTTCCGCTAGAGGTCGCCCTCCTTCGACCAGGTGCAGGCGAGCGCATGAAGGCAGCGAAGCTTGAAGCAGGAGTGAGGGAAGCTCAGTATAAGCCAACGATTCTCGACTACTATCGCAACTGGCAAGACGCACTGTCCGGGCTTGCCGCCGGGATCCCAGCGTGAGCAAGAAAGTCCGCTGGCGGAGGTTCGAAGCTCCCCTCCGGTTCGGTTTCAAGCATGCCTCCGCAAACAGACGGGCGGCGGCCGCTATCATCGTTGAAGTCAGGGAAGGCGGCATTTCTGGTTTGGGCGAGGCATGTCCACGTCCCTACGTCACTGGGGAGACACAAGAGAGCGTGGTTGCGTTTCTCTCGAAACACGCGGCCGCTTTCGTGCGGCAGGCGAGCTCTATCCGCGCCCTCCACAAATTGATTGATGACGAGAGCGCGCTCATAGACCGTAACCCTGCAGCGTTTTGTGGTCTCGAAACCGCGGTCCTTGACCTCCTTGCCCGCCGCAAAGGTGTGCCAGTGGAGCGCCTTCTTGATTTGCCCCAGCCTGGCAAACCACTGCGCTACTCCGCCATTCTCGGCGATGCGTCGCCGCGCAAAACACGCCTCCTTACGACAGCCTACAAGCTCGCAGGGTTTAGGGACTTCAAGGCCAAGCTCTCGCTTGATCCAGTCCGCGACTTTCAGCGCCTTTCCGTGCTGCCGGGCCGGTCATACCTCCGCCTAGATGCCAATAACGCGTTTACAAGGGCGGTCGACTGCCTCGACCATCTGGCGAGGCTGAACCGACCCTTTTGGGCGATCGAAGAACCGCTATCGGTCGGTGATACGGAAGGACAGAAGGTCATTGCACACGAGGCGGGTGTACAGATCATTCTGGACGAGAGCCTCGTTCGGCAGAGCCAGCTCGCCCGCTACGAAAATGAGGCAAACCTCTTTGTCGCCAATCTGAGGGTGTCGAAGTGCGGCGGCGTCATTAGAACGATAGCACTCGGCCAGGCTGCCCAGGCGGCCGGGATCGACGTGGTTCTCGGAGCGCATGTCGGGGAAACATCCATACTCACACGCGCGGCGATGACCGTCGGGCAGGCCCTCGATCGAGAGCCACTCGCACGGGAAGGCGCTTTCGGCCGCATCCTCGTCACCGACGATATCACGCAATCGTCACTTAGATTTGGTTATGGCGGCCGGCTCAACCCTGCAAGTTACCGTCTTGCCTCATCGGCGGGTTGGGGTTTCGCGACCGGCGGGTGAGGACGCGCTCTCTTTTGGGAAAGAGGTCGATGCGGCTACGTAAACCTCAGCCCCTATCTCAGCACCGGTTGGCGGAGCTCTTCTGACAACCCTAGTTAGTTGCTCTCAGACGCAAGACTTCGTGGCACGGCAGTTTTTTCTTCCGAAGACGAATAGACCTGCGGCCTTTGACGTGGACACAAACCGTGATGGCGAGGCGGTTCGATCAGCATCTAGGCGTCTATGAAACTGAGTGTACCTTTACGCCGCTTCGGATGTCTATCACGGGCACCAATGTCTGGCGCGACGAGGAGAGCTGGCCGCTTTTTCGAGTGCGCCCTATGCAGTTAATCTTTTTCCAGACGGGAGTCTTACAAAGCACGTATCTGGCTCCTCATCTTCTTTGAGTTTCATCCACGATCCCGAGGCACCGGTCCAGACGGCCGGCGGCGGAATGCATTGACCCAGAAGCGGAATGAAGGAGCAGGCCCAACCGGGTGCGCGGGACGATGTCCTCTCTTTCCTCACCGAACGGCTCAGACACCCGCTCGAAGCCACGGGCCCGCTGACCGCGGAACTTTGGATCGGGACCAATGCGCCTTCGACGGACTTCACCGTCAAGCTGATGACTTTCAACCGGATGGGCGAGCCTGCAACGTTCCGGACGACATCCTACGAACAGACTACTACCCCAGCCAAACGAGGAAGATCTCGGTCGAGCTTCAACCGACGGCGTGTGCATTTCTTGAACGCCACAGGCTTCGGGTCGACGTCTCCAGCAGCAGCTCCACCACTTCGACCGCAATCCGAACACTGGGGAAGACGCTGTAATGGCCGAGACGACGCCGACAGCGAAGCAGACGCTGTTCCTCTCACCGGACCACCCGTCTGCAACCACAATGCCTGTGGTTGATCAGTAAGGGAATTAATGTGAGTTTTTACTGTACGCCGAGTACCGGCCCATAGAGATAGCGTATGGAAAGCCTGAGCTTGGAGGAGTTCACCTCTGCCGATTAAAGGCTACCGCCGCTCAAAGTAGGCCGCGAGGTCCATGCGCTTTCGAAGGAGTCGAAAGGCGCATTTGCGGACATGGCCCACAGGCTAATCAGTCGTCCGTTTGTCCAGGAAGTTTTCTTTGTGGCTACGATATGATCTCGCACCGCATCAGGTCTTGGTTGGCATGAATAGCAAGCAAATCAGCTTCGGACACCACAAATCGGCGGATCAACAGGATGCCTTTCAGCGTCGGCGAAACGATCTTCTGTGAACCGTCTGCGACGGGCACATCGGAAGCGCGGACGAGTGTGTAATCAAAGGAATCGCTCTGGATTTGTCGATCATTGACAACAAAGACGTTGTTCGTATTTTGATCGTATACGGACAACGACCAATAGTCTGGCCACGTCTTACCCCTCAGCCTCAGCGAGCCTTCACTTAAGTCATAGGCGACCCGGGTCACCATGCTGTCGGGGTTGGACCTCGCGACCCTTGGCAACGGTCCGTATCGCCGTTCGTGAACACATGTATTCCAGTCTCCTTCAGGACCTACCATTCTGCCCTCAATGGCTTCCATCACCGCGACCGGCACGCGCTGGAGCGTAGCGTTCCAACCGACCAAAGCTCCGAGTACGGAACCTGAGAGAGTTGCTGTTGCTACAAGCGGGAGCGTTCGTATCAGCATTGCACTCTCTCGATCGTTGGTAGGGTAAGCGTACGAGCAGAGCGCCGGGTTTCGTCGGCGGGATTATACAATCGCAACAACAGGTCAAAGCGTTTGTCAGGCTGCTGATGAACAGGCAACCAATGGCCTGCTTGGGGCTCATCGGAAACGATCACCGTCCACGAACCGTCGGCGGCGTATTCAAGGGCGCGACTGTTCCAACTCGCCCGGTTGATCTCATTCGGCACGAAAACTTGGGTTTCGCTGTCATAGAGTGTCAGGGACCACCAGCGTGTCGCGAAGGCCTGCCCGGTGATGCGATAGTCACACGATGATGTGAGCCGCTCGCCATCATCATCCTCCAGTGCAATGAAGTAGATGGTCTCTTCCGATGAAAGAGCGAGCGGTCCGCCAAGGGCAACACGAGCCCGCTCAACCCGATTTGCCGCCGGAGAACCAACTTTGTCTGAGTACATCCAAGCGCCGTTGACAGCCTGGAAGGTTCCTTCGAAGCCATCTGGCGCAGCGAGACTGGCTTTCGTCAGTGTTGCGCTGACCCATACTGCTAACACGGCAGAAAATAGGAATGACGTTGAGCCAAGCAGCAGATAGGTAGCCTTCATAGGTCAACCGTCTCCCAATCCATAGCCTACCGATCGACCAACAGTTTTCTGTACGCCATCTGCCAACCATCATCTGTCTTCACCCAGTTGATACGATACAGACCGGTCGCAACGAGCACAGGTGGTTCGCCAGGGATATGGTGCGTGACCTCGAAAATGTTCTCCGTCACCGCTTCCGTCGCGGTGAGTTTTTCAAAAACGAGACCGGAGAAGTGATGCCGAGACTGACGGCCTTCGAGTCGGGTTTCATGAGCATGCTCGGCATACTGAAGAATAGCCTCTTTCCCGGTCACGAGTGGTGGCTGCTCATCGGCAAGTGCGAATTCCCACTCGAACGTTGCATCCTCCGTAAGCAGAGCAACCACGGCCTCCGCATCTTTGCGATCCCACGATTGCGCGTAACGAGCCAACTGATCAGAGATCGCTGCTCGGTCCTCAAGACGGGTGTTCTCGCTCGATCCGCACGCCTGAACAATCAAAACGGCGGCGATAATCAGGC
>JBCCTF010000185.1:0-6388 GCA_039198765.1 Pseudomonadota bacterium | reverse complement strand
TGAAGCGGCCACTGTGTTCAACCTGGAATACGCTGCCGATCCGCAGATCAGTCCTGACGGCAAGAGCGTGCTTTACGTGCGCCGCTCGATGGATATCGAGAACGACCGGGTGGTGAGCAACCTTTGGCTGGTTGACGTCGCGACCGGCGAGCAGCAGCCGCTTCTCGATAAAAACAGCCAAGGCAACGCGCCGCGTTGGTCGCCTGACGGACAGCATATTGCGTTCCTGTCCGTCCGTGATGGAGGGAAGCCCGACCTGAAGGTGCACAGCCTGAAGGCGGATCGCACGTATTCGCTGGGCCAGCTGCAAGAGGGCACCTCCGCGCCAGTGTGGTCGCCTGACGGGAAGATGCTCGCCTTCACGATGCTGATCCCGGAGAAGCTGCCGACACTGGGCAGCCTGCCGCCCAAGCCAGATGGCGCAAAGTGGGCGCCGGCGATCAAGGTCTATGACAGCATCCGTTTCCGCGGTGATGGCCAGGGCTACCTCACCCCCGGCGACAGCCAGATCTTCGTCGTCCCCGCAGAGGGCGGCACGCCGCGCCAGGTTTCTGAGCTTGAAGGTGGCCTCGGCAACGTCGCATGGCTCGATGGTGAGACGCTGCTCGCCGTGGGCAACCCCGATGAAGATCGCGCTCTCCAGACGCAGATCGCCCAGATCTTCCGTGTGCCGCTGAATGGCGGTGAGCCTGAGGCGCTGACCGATCGGAAGGGCTCGGCCTACGCGCCGACCGTATCGCCTGACGGAAAGACCATTGCCTACCTCTACCAGCCCGACGGTGAGAAAACTTATCAGCAGACGGAGCTGATGGCGATGCAGGCTGACGGATCGGGCAAGCGTAGCCTCACCGCAAGCTATGACCGCTCACCGGGCGGCATCTCATGGCGGCCTGATGGCGGCGCGATCCTGTCTGTGGTCGATGATCGCGGCCTGACGCGCCTTGTGGAGTTCACTTTCGACGATCAAGTCCGCACACTGACCGAGGAGGTGGGCAGCGCGGGCGTGGGCCGACCGTATTCATCGGGCAGCTTCTCTGTTTCGTCGGAAGGCACGGTGGCGTTCACGATGAAGGCGCGCAGCCGCCCATCAGACCTCGGGCTGATCGAAAGCCGGGGCAACGTCAAAGCGCTCACGGCGCTGAACGAAGACGCGCTGGGCCATTTGTCCCTGGCCGAAGTCATCAAAATCCAGGTGCCGTCATCGGTTGGCGACTACGCCATCGACGCCTGGGTCGCGCTGCCGCCTAAGTTTGAGCGGGACGGCACCGCGCCGTTGCTGCTCGAAATCCACGGTGGTCCGCATACGATGTATGGTGACTATTTCTCCGCTGAGATCGAGCGTTTTGCAGCCGAGGGCTATGTCACCGTCTGGACCAATCCGCGGGGCTCGACAGGCTATGGCGTTGAGTTTGCGCAGGCGATCGATCTTGCCTATCCGGGTCAGGACTATGATGACTTGATCAGTGTCGTGAATTATCTCGTTGAGGAGAAGTTCGCTTCGAAGGATCGGCTCTTCGTCACCGGCGGTTCCGGCGGCGGCGTCCTGACAGCGTGGATCGTAGGCAACACGGACATGTTCGCGGCGGCGGCCTCGGTGAAGCCGGTGATCAACTGGACATCCGAAACCTTGGCGGCAGATTTGTCCGCCTACGCAGCGTTCGAATGGCTGCGCGCAATGCCTTGGGAGAACCAGGAGCGGTACTGGGCCCTCTCGCCGCTGTCGAGGGTGGGCAATGTCACCACTCCAACGATGATGATGACCGGTGAGGAGGATTGGCGGACGCCGACTTGGGAGGCGGAGCAGTTCTACACCGCACTCAAACTCCAGGGCGTGGACAGTATGATGGTCCGTATACCCGGCGCTAGCCACTACATCTCAGCGCGGCCGAGCCATCTGATCGCCAAGACTGAGGCGATCATGGCGTGGTTCGAGAAGTATGATCCGCAGGCGGAGGACGAGGACTAAGCGCCTGCAAGCCAAAGCGCGATCTTCGGTCCGATGGGCGATTTGCCGATCAGGCCGAGGATCGCGAGCGATCCAAAGATCAGCGCGACGCCAAAGATCGTCGCGCGGTGCACCCGCCGATCCATCACGAGATCATAGGCGACCACCGATAGCGGAAGCCCGAACGCTGACGCGATCCCTAGCAGCTCTGATGTCACCCCCGCCTCGCCAATCACGGTGAGCAGGCGGCTCGCGGCTGGCGTGACCAGCGCGATGGCGGCGAGGCTCATCAGCCGCTTGTGCGCTCCGGCCACTCGGCGGAGGGCGATGCCAGCGCCGTAGAGCAGGACGAACTGGATCAGCATTGCCGTGTTGCCGTGAACGACCATTGTGATGTGCGCGAGGTCCGCTGCGAAGTCGTAGCCGGGTACCTCCGCCGCGAGCCGCCTCGCCGGAAAACCGTAGGTCGTGGGGATCGCCGTGGCGAAGATGCCTGCCGCCAGCGCGAAGCTTCCGAAGCCAAGCACGCGATGCAGAGCGATCCGCCCAGCGCGGGCGAGCCACGTTTGGGCGGCGTAGACGACGAACCAGAGGGACATCACCCCGCCGTGGATGATCACGATCGGCGCGACCGGGAAATTCTCGAACGCTGGGCGGAAGAAGAAGGACTTCGCAAAGCCTAGGAAGACGATCAGTAGGAGTAGCCCTGAGAGGAGCCTGAAGAAGCGCGGCCCCCTCCGCTCGGTCTCGCGAAGCCTTTCGGCGAGGGGCGTCAGGCGCTCGCCAAGGGGCGCGAGAGTAGAGAGGACGGGTTCGGGACGCATGGTTGCGCTTATGCGGCGGCCCAGCGCAGAACGCTGCCGCCGCGATGCCGCACCCGGGCAGGCTTAGTCGCGGAGTGCGGCGGGATCTTTCTTCCAAGCATGGAAGTCGTCGAGGCCAAGGATCACTTCCGCGGGATCATTATAAGCGCCGAGGCCTTTGAAGCCCTGGACCTTATAGCTGATCGGGACGATCACCGCCGGACCGTAGCCGCCGGGCACCGGCACATTCTTGTGGCCCAGATCGTAGAGCGGCTCTTCAGCGAACTCGTAGATCGGCAACGGCATCGGCTTGTCGGCGAGGGCTTCGGGGATCGGAACACCGACGGGCGAGGCCGAGGCTACTCCAACAAAAACGGTCGCCATCACAGGCAGAGCGAAACGGATGCTCATGGGGCTGTCTCCTTTCGTGAAGACGAGAGTATGCTCGTTATAATTGGAAAAACAACACCAATGAGGCAATCCGCATAGGAGAATACTATTGCTGCGCCTGGGATCGTTGCCTGGCGTTAACGGCCGACCCAAAGCAGTTTCGCGACCTGTGCATATCCGCGCAGGAACCGTTGATTTCGGCGCGGTTCGCTGTAGACGCAGACGCAAAATGAGGCGGCACGTCGTGTTCCGCCCGAGTCGTGCGTGAGGGGAGTTCCCATGCTGTCATTCTACCTAATTCTCGTCATCGTAGCTGGCGGTGCGGCCATCTATTATGGCTGGTCCACCACCAAGCAGGTGATGGCGGCCCCCACCGGTAACGAGCGGATGCAAGAAATCGCCGCTGCCATCCAAGAAGGTGCGCAGGCTTACTTGCGGCGGCAATACATCACGATCGCCATTGTTGGCGGTGTGGTGACGGTCCTCCTTCTTATCTTCTTCCGCGGCGACTTCATCCCAGCCTTCGGTTTCATTCTCGGCGCTGCGCTTTCAGGTGCTGCTGGTTATATCGGCATGCTGATCTCGGTTCGCGCGAACGTCCGCACAACGGAAGCTTCGCGCCAAGGTCTGCAGCAGGGCCTGGACATCGCGTTCAAGTCCGGCGCGGTGACAGGCATGCTGGTGGCGGGACTCGCGCTCCTTGGCCTTGCGGTCTACTTCTCGCTGATGCTGCTGTTCGGCCTTGAGGAAGGCAGCCGCCAGGTCGTGAACGGCCTCGTGTCGCTCTCCCTCGGCGCTTCGTTGATCTCGGTCTTCGCCCGTCTCGGCGGCGGCATTTTCACGAAGGGTGCAGACGTCGGCGGCGACCTCGTCGGTAAAGTCGAAGCCGGCATCCCGGAAGATGACCCCCGCAACGCAGCGACCATCGCCGACAACGTCGGTGACAATGTCGGCGACTGTGCGGGCATGGCGGCTGACCTGTTCGAGACCTACGTCGTTTCGATCGCGGCCACGATGGTCCTCGCATCGATCATCTTCGCAGGTGTCCCGGTCGGTGAAGAAGGCGACGCATCGATGGCCCTCAAGTTCATGGTGTACCCGCTGACCATCGGCGGTGCGTGTATTGTCACTTCGATCCTAGGTGCACGCTATGTGAAGCTGTCGGCGGGTTCGACTGATGTGATGGGCGCGCTCTACAAGGGCCTCATCGCGACGGGCGCGTTCTCGATCGGTGCGCTCTTCGTCGTCACGCTCCTCGTTGTTGGCTTCGGAACGACCTATTCGATCCCTGCGGCTGAAGGTGAAGTGGCCCGAACGTTCACAGGGTTCAGCCTGTTCCTTTGCGGCCTCGTCGGTCTCGCAGTGACGGGCGCGATTGTCTGGGTGACGGAGTACTACACCGGCACGGGCTTCCGCCCTGTGAAGTCGGTGGCGAAGGCTTCTGAGTCCGGCCACGGCACGAACGTCATCCAAGGCCTTGCGGTCTCGATGGAAGCGACGGCAGCGCCTGCGCTGATCATCATCGTCGGCATCATCGCGACCTACAGCTTCGCTGGCCTCTACGGCATCGCGATTGCGGTCACGACCATGCTCGCTCTGGCTGGCATGATCGTCGCCCTCGACGCATTTGGTCCGGTCACGGACAATGCGGGCGGTATCGCTGAGATGTCTGAACTCGACGGCTCAGTCCGCGACACCACCGACGCGCTCGACGCGGTCGGCAACACCACCAAGGCCGTGACTAAGGGCTACGCCATTGGTTCTGCTGGCCTCGGTGCCCTGGTGCTGTTCGCGGCGTATGCTGAAGACCTGAAGTACTTTGCTGCGAACCCGGACAAGTACCCGTGGTTCGTTGGTGTTGTTCCCGACTACTCGCTGACCAACCCGTACGTGATCGTCGGTCTGTTCTTCGGCGGCCTCCTGCCGTTCCTGTTCGGCTCGATGGCCATGCAGGCCGTGGGTCGTGCAGCCTCGGCTATCGTTGAAGAGGTCCGTCGTCAGTTCCGTGAGAAGCCTGGCATCATGGAGGGCACAGAGAAACCAGACTACGGTCGTGCTGTGGATCTTCTCACCACCTCCGCCATCAAAGAGATGATAATCCCATCGCTGCTACCGATCCTTGGGCCGATCATCCTCTACATTTTCGTCGGCGTCGTCACGAACGGTGACAAAGCCCAAGCCCTTGCGGCGGTCGGCGCGATGCTGATGGGTGTCATCATCACCGGTCTCTTCCTCGCTCTCTCCATGACCGCTGGTGGCGGCGCGTGGGACAACGCGAAGAAGTATATCGAGGACGGCAACCACGGCGGCAAAGGCTCCGAAGCGCACAAGGCTGCGGTGACCGGCGACACGGTGGGCGACCCCTACAAAGACACGGCCGGCCCGGCGGTGAACCCGATGATCAAGATCACGAACATCGTGGCTCTCCTCCTTCTCGCCTTCCTCGCCAGCTTGGGCTGAGGAAGGTCATGACCTACCGCGCCGTCCTCTTTGATTGTGACGGCGTGTTGGTCGACAGCGAGATTGTCGGCCTTGAAGACAGCGCGGCGTTCCTGAAGTCCCACGGCTTCACTTGGAGCGCCGCCGACCTCATCCGCCAGTTCACCGGAAAGCGCGACGATCGCCTCCGTGCTGAACTAGGAGAGAAGTACTCCGAAATTCTCGGCCGCCAGGCCTCTGAAGCAGAGACAGATGTCCTCGTTGAGGGGCTCATCGCTGCCCGGCGTGCCAAGCGCGACACCATGCAATCCGTCCCCGGTGCCCATGATGCGGTACAGGCTGCCATTGATGCGGGCCTCTCGCTGGCCGTAGCCTCGTCATCGCGGAAGGTGTTCTTGGACAGCAAGATCGACCGCTTCGGCTTTCGCCCGCTGGTGGGCGAGCACGTCTACTCCGCCGACGCCGTACGCCACGGCAAGCCTTCTCCCGACATCTTCCTCTACGCTGCCGAGCGCTTGGATATCGATCCGGCGGCGTGCCTTGTCATCGAGGACAGTGCATTCGGCGTGGAAGCTGGCATCGCGGCGGGGATGACCGTTTGGGGCTTCACCGGCGGTGGCCATTGCCTCGAGGATCACGGCGAGCGACTTGCAAATGCAGGTGCGTTAAGAATTCACAGAGACCATGTCGCGCTGCAGCAAGGACTCAGGGCCGTTACTCAAGAACACTGAAACAAAAACTGCTTTACCACGACACTTTTGTTGCTATGTTGTTATACAGGCAGCGCTTCCCCCACCCACCATCGCTGCCG
>JBCCTF010000184.1:0-6500 GCA_039198765.1 Pseudomonadota bacterium | reverse complement strand
GCCTCGTCCTTGCCGTAGATCGTCATGAGGTCGTTGCGCTGGTCGAAATGGTCGAGCGAGAGATGGCTCGACTTGTTGAGATACGGCTGAAACCGCGGAAACCACCAGTACCGGCGCCCCCACTTGCGGTTGAGATGCTCGAGCCGTTCGGTCTCGCTCTTCTCGCGATCATGGGCGAGGAGCGAGAACCGAAGCGGCAGGTTGAGATCGAAGGTCCTGTCGCCGAGCGCACCCCGGACGGTCACGCCCTCGCTCGAGAAGCGGATCACGCGCTCGGTCTTGAACGCATGGCGCAGGCCGAGCGTCACGACGAAGGGCACGGCGATCGGGGCAGTCGCAAGCGCCACCCAGTCCGTCCAGACGAGCGATGGCCGGACCGTCACCAGCCAGTAGAGCTCAGCGCCGAAAAGCGTGACGCCCGCCATGATGCCTACCCGCGCGGACCACTTGGCGATGAACGGGTGCAGGGCGGTGGCCCGCACCGTGAAGGTCGGCGCGCCGGACGTGTCGGTGCCGGCGGTCGTGCGGGGTTTGCCGGAGAAGGGCGATGGGTTGGGAGTGAGGAGAGCGTCGAGCATGCGATAGCCTCATGGCGGTTGCGGTGAGGGTCTCAGGGTCGACGATCGTCAGCGTCGGCTTCCTCGTGCTGGTCTCGGGCAGCATGCTGGTTCGAGATCCGCAGAGGTTGCTCTTGGGCAGCGCAGCACTTGCATCCGTTGAATGCCTGGAACAAAGCGCTGAATTGTCTTGGACATCGCCGCGCTGGCCGCTTCTAGGAGATAGCCCTGCTTCGCCATCTCATCTGTCTACGGTTGCTGCCCGAGAGCGCTGGCGTCGCGCTGTTGGCATTGCTACCTTCAGCCAAGTGCACGACGATGTTTGAGCGATTTGATGGACGACTGGCAGTTAGACCGTATGCGCCGAGCGCTAAGACTGCTCGCGAGCCAGAACAGACCCTATACCGACATCTACGACGAGCCGGAGAGCCGCTCACGCGTGAGTGACGACGCGTTCAGGAACCTTGCCGAGGCGATCGAGGATCTGACTGGCGTGAGTATGGGCTCAAAGGACCGGCTCCGACAGTTCGCGCGTGGGCGGCCGGTCAAGGGCAAAGAAGGCGCTTGGCACTTCTCAGAGATGAAGACGGAGGCACAGCATGCCGCGATCCGGGATTTTCTGACTGACCCGGACGACCCGCGTGCGCCGCTCCAGCCCATGGAGCTTCGGGATTTCCTACCCGATCTACAGGCACCGTTCTACTTCCTTGAGTTTCTGAATCAAAAGATCGACTTCTCGATCGGGCTGCCGCTGAAGCTCTTGGTGGGACACTATGTTGCCGAACGGATCGAGGAAGGCCATCTGGCCCGGTACTTCCTCACGCTAGAGAAGCCAGCAAAGCAGGATGGACTCCTCCACGCGTTCATGTTCGAGGAGTCTTACCATGGTGAATCGGTCAAGGACGTACCGGACAACGTTGACCGCTACCGAGGCTGGGCTGTGATGTCGCATGACGATCGAGCCTTCTTCTTCATGAAGTCCGAAGCTATGCCTGAGAACCATCATCTCCTCTTGCTCGATACGGACAGGGGCTTTCCGAAGGGAGAGCGGCTCGAGCGCTTTGTTGCGCTTTGGCCCGATGCACCGCTTGGTCTTGGCTTTGATATGAAGACACCGGTGGATGTCGATGTTCGCCGCAGCGTACACCAAGAGATTGAGAGCAGCGTCTTGTTATTTCGACGGGCGACACCCGATGATTGAAATAATCATAAATAGATGGTAGATTAAAGTGGAAAGATATCTACGAGAGTGGCGATCTTTTATTGCTCTTCGAGAGAGTGGTGCGTTCGATTCTCGCGGCTTGCCAGGTCTGGCCGCAGGAGCCTTGGCGTTCCGATCGACGAGCGACGACGGTCTCGAACGCGACCGCTTCGCTGAGTTGGCGCTGCTCGGTGCAGTTTTCGGCAACGAAAAGGAAAACAATGAGGTCTTAGACGACGTGGACGACGAGATTGATTTTAGACTTTTCCAGTTGGGAATGGAGTTTCTCAGGGCAGTGCGACGCGGACGCTATAGCGACGTCGAGCGGATCGCGCATTCAGGCTTCAACGTGAACTTCCTGCATCCCATGCACGGGAAAGGGGCGCTGCACGACATCGCCTATGGCGGCTCAAAGCGCCTGCTGAGAGCCTTCTTGCGTGCCGATGGGATCGACTTCCTCATCCCCGATAAGTCGGGTCGCTATGCCTCGGAGATCGCAAGCATCCACAATCGAGATCGCGTCATCGCACGCTTTCTGCGCATGCGTGAACGGATCCAAGCCAGGCGGGACGATGTGGAGCTGCCTCATTTCGATGAGCCCCGCTGATCCAGCCGGCCCGTGCTTGTTTTATATCTGTCCGTTCTCGCATCCGCGGAGATCCACTTTGAACCCATTAGCGGAAACGCAGCGCGAGGCAGAGGCCGTCATCAGGGAGATGGGAGCCATCGCCCTCAAGAACTTCAGGCGGACGAACCCGCATGTCCGCACAGCCAAGGGGGCGATGGATTTTACGACCGAGGTCGATCTCGAGCTCGAAGCACTCTGCCAGGATGCCATTGCC
Organism: Pseudomonadota bacterium; assembly: GCA_039198765.1. Lineage (GTDB taxonomy): Bacteria > Pseudomonadota > Alphaproteobacteria > Caulobacterales > Parvularculaceae > Parvularcula. The sequence goes on along the minus strand of JBCCTF010000184.1, from coordinate 3,900 downwards.
AAACGCTTTCCCGAGCACGCTTTCTTCGGCGAGGAGAGCGGTGGCGCCTTCAGGGGGCCGACATGGGTCGTCGACCCGATCGATGGCACTCACAACTACGCTATTGGGCTGCCGTGGTGGTGCATCTCGCTCGCCCTGGTGTCCGACGGTCGCCCAGTAATCGGCCTTGTCTTCGATCCACTGCATGACGAGCTTTATTCGGCGGCGTACGGCCTCGGTGCCTTCCTTAACGAGCAGCGTCTCCGGCCCGGGACGGCGACATCATTCCAGGGCAAAGTGGTGGGCTTCGGCCTTGCCGCTGGCCGTCCTGCTTACGCGACGCTTTCAGCCCTACGCGGACTAGCTGCGCGATCGGCAAGTGTCAGAGCGCAAGGCGCCGGCGCCCTCGCCCTCTGCAGTGTCGCGGCGGGGCGGCTCGATGCCTTCTTCGAACATGAGATCCATCTCTGGGACGTGGCGGGAGCGTGTGCGATCCTTGGAGAGGCTGGTTGCGATGTGCGATTTTCTTTCGACACGGGCAGTCCATCAGACGCACGCCCCATTGTCGCCGCGCGCCCGGGTCTCGGTGCGCCTCTTCATCAATTGCTGAATGACGAAGCGACCGAGCAGGAACATGAGTGAAGAGACGAAGGACCGACCGGCGCGCAAGCGCTCTGGCATGCTCCAGCGCACCTATACGGGCCTTCTCGACGACTCCATGCTGCGGCACGACGCCGATTTCGTGGGCGAGCGCTTCTTCAACAAGATGATCCTGAAAAACCTGCTCTTCGGCGGCGGCATCTATCTCAACGACGGCTACTTGGTGAACCACCCTGTCGCGCGGCGCCATCTCTACAACGAGCGCAGCATTCTCAGGGTTATGCTCTCTCAGAACTTCATCCGGCTCCTCACGCGGACAGGTGCGCCCGAGGACCTCGCCGACATGCCGCTTCGGATGGCCGAGGCCGGCAACGCGTCTTTCGCCCAGTTGGTGTCATCGCCGGAATGGGCAGACTTCCAGCCGCTCCTTGGCCGCATCGCAGACGCCGCGTTCTTTAACGGGAATCCGAGGCCTTGGCCGAATTACGATATGTCGGTGGGATACCGAAAGCTGATTGAGCCCATTTTCGGCTACGAGCCTGCTCGCCTAGGCCTGCGTCTGGTGACGTGGGATGAACTCCAGCAAATTCGGAAAGAGTACTTGGCCCTGAAACCCGAGGAAGGAAACGGTCGCCACAAGCTGGAGACGTCAGCAGAGACAGTCTTGAACGAGACCGCCCGGGATCCGCGTGCGAGCCTCCAAGAGCTCATGGCGATCGGCAACCAAGCCTACCATTACAACTTCGGGCTCGCCCTCACGGCCGACGAAGACGACGGCATTGCGGTGGACACAACCGTCGGAGCCGCTTTCGACGAGCTCCTTCAGACCCGTGCTGTCGAGCGCGGTCAGATCGAAGGCATCCCGCTCATTCAGTTGCCCGAGAACCTGCCCATGGATGAAGGCACCCTCTTCTGGCCCTTCACGGACCCGAGCAGCGAGGTTTCCGTCGCGAAGCGACAATACCTTGAAGCGCTCGATCGTCTCTTGGCGGAGAACGCCGGGGGAATCGATGACTTACGCAGAGATGTCAGAGACGCAACGGACCTCTATCTCGATCGCATCAGTACCATCTTCGCCACCGAGAGCGCTGCTCTGAGCTTCGACATCAAGCTCGAGGCGGGCGTTACTTTCGCGGCAGGCCGGCTCACCTCCGGTGTTGCCGACCGGGATGCCGTTGCAACGGCAGCACCAACTGCGGGCCTCGCGCTGAAGATCCAGGCCTCCGCATCCTCTCAGGCACGCGAAGTCCTCGTGGATCGCTTTCGGATCACGGATGCCACGGCGGAGTACAATCCATCCCATGAGGATCTGATCACCCTCGGCGATATCAAGCCGCAGATCACGTCCCTCGCGTTCGATCGGGCAAAGGCTGAAGCCTTCATCGCGACGATCCCCCCGATGTTCGAGCGCTGACAAAGCGATCGAACGGAGCGACGTCGGCAGGCCGTTCCACGACCTCTTTCAACAGCTCTTTTTGTCGGGCGCGATGCGTCGAAAGCTCCGAGAGAAGCTGCTGCTCCAACTTCGTCGCTGCGCCGGCATAGGCCCCATCGGCGAGGGCGCCGAACCAAGAGCCGAAGAGCGGATGGATCGCGGCGACATCGCGAATAGCGGCAAGTCCCGGATCGATGCCGTAGTGCGTTGGGTTCTCTCTGTGCGCTTCGATCGAGGGCTGCGAAGCGCTGCTTCGGAAGCTCCGAAGCGCTTCGACGGCTCTGAACCAAAGCGGCGGATGTTGTGCTGCTGTGTCGTCGCTGCCCGCGAAGGCGTTGGCAGCATGGAGGAGCGTCAAGACGCTCACGCATCCGATGAGCTCTGGGAGAACATTGATGCGTGAAGGCTCCTTCCCGGGGCCTCGCTTCGGGAGGAGCACACGGTCGAAGGCGAACCGATCTGCCTGGAACTCCAATGCGCGGCGGGCCGCAGAGGATCGATGACGATTGGAATGCGGCTCGGCCATCGCCAGGTTGGATACTTCATTGAACCGCGCCTTTCCGCTGGCGCCCGACGATAGGTTCAGATGTCCGAGCAGGACGTGAGCGATTTCGTGAAGCCAGAGGTAACGAAGCCCGGCGCGGAAACTCCGCCGGAACGCATCCTGTCGCCCAGCGTGTTGCAGGAGCGGGTATTCTTCCTCAAGCCATGCGGGCAGCATGCGGCGCGCTGCGATCATCGCCCCATCGGTCCGCTCGTAGACGCATGCCCAGATATGCTCCAGACCTCGTGGAACATCGGCGTGGAGTAGCGATGGTACCGCGAGGCGATCGATTGCTCCGATGTCTGCGCATAGCCTGCCATCGAGCCAAAGGGCGGCCGTCAGCTCAAAGATCGCTTTGGCCGCCCCGCCATTGATCGAAACGTAGTAGTCACGGTGGAGAGGGCGCGCCTCGCCGTCCAGCAGGTCCGACGGCGCCGTACGCAAGACGAGACTGCTCCCATCGCTTAGTACGATGACAACGGTACCGGATTGCGTCCGCCCAAGTCGCGCGGTCGGAAAGAGCTGCCAAGCGATACTCGTCGCCGCAGCCAACCCGGGCTGCCACGCCTCGGCGCGAAACGCGGTCCCTTCAAGCCGGCGCTCCAGGCTCTCGAGCCTCTCGAGCCGCTCCGTCAGCCTGTCGGTCATCACTCGCCTGCCCGCACCCCACGAGACAGCCCTGGTGAGCTGCGCTAGCTGATCTGCAATGACGCCGATGATAGTCAGTCAGACGAAGCCCGCCAGCGGCCCCCGCTCATCCCACCACTCGACCCGTTGGATGACCATGGGCGAGAGCCCCGCCAAGAACACCAGTTGCCGTTTCGCCGGATCGGACCGGGCAAAGAGCCGAGCGACCTCGTCGGGCGTCAGCATGTCATGGAGCTCCGGCGCCTCGCTCCGGCCCGAGATCCCCTGATCGCGATGCTGCAAGGTCGGGTCTGACTTCCGGAGCCCGGTCACGAGCGTCTTGCCGAGGCGCTTTGAGACATGCTCGGTCGTCGTGAGATCAACGTTCGCGAAGAAGACCGAGAGGCCAGCATTGGCGGCGAAGCTCTCGAAGCGGTCCTTGTAGATCGCTTTGCCCTGGCCCCAGTCCTGGAGGATGGTCCAGAGCTTGACGTCGAAGCTCGCGATCTGGCCGGCGGCGTTCTCAAGCTGCTTCATATGGCCGAGCACCGGGAACTCGTCGAGCACGGCCAGGACTGGCGATCTGGGCTTCCTCCGCTCGCGCTCCATCGCATCGAGGAACTGGTTGACGATCGAGCGGAGCCAGCGATTGCACATCTGCATGCGCATGGCCGGCAGGCAGAGATAGAGCGTCATGCCCTCGGGCCGCCGCTTG
>JBCCTF010000183.1:0-6547 GCA_039198765.1 Pseudomonadota bacterium | reverse complement strand
TTCTGGAATAGGTAGAGAGAGAGCGCGAGCGTCATCGCTTGCGTTAGGATAGACAAGTAGACCCCGGTCACACGGCTGCGGAAAGCCAGCCAGCCAAAAACAAGCGCCAGCACCCCTGGCACAAGCACGACCATCAAGAGTTGGAGGGAAAGGCTGTCCGCAAAGGCCCAGATGAGCGGGAATTCAGAAGAACCCACAACGCCAAAGATCTGGTTTCCGATGGCGTCAGAGACTTCCTGAGCTGTTGGGGGGAGGGGCTGGCCCGCAAGGGACTCGATCACGATCACTTCGGTGCGCGCGTACATCAGCCACATCCCGATGGCGTAGCCCCCGAGCCCGAAGAAGGCGAAATGGCCGAGCGACAGGATCCCGCAGTAACCCCACACGACATCCATCGCCACGGCCACGAGGCAAAGGCAAAGTGTCTTGCCCAGTGTCTTCACAAAACTCGTGGAGATGAGGGCCGCACCTGTCGCCTCAGACAGAAGTGTGACCCCGAGGGTGAAAACGGCGAGTGCCAGGAGAAACCAAAGCACCGAAGGGTTTTGCGCAATGAAGGTGTTTTTCATGTTGGAACCCTCCTTGGGCAGGTGAATGCCCATGCAAAACGCGCTCCATGCGCCGAGGTCGGGCTCAGCGCGCGTGCGCCTCTGTTCGGAACAGGTCTCATCGCCATCAATCCGCCGCCGCTCGGCCCTTGAGGGCGACGATGCCCTTGGGCCGGGATTGGATAAAGAGGATGATGAAGAGGATCATGTAGGTCTGGGCCGCCAACGTGTTGGACGGGTTCAGCCACTCAATCCCTTTCTGCAGCCCGCCGATCAGGCCTGCGCCCGCGAGTGTTCCGAAGACGCTGCCAACACCTCCCACGACAACTGTCATGAAGCTTTGAACGATGTACGCTTGCCCCATCTCGGATGTGACTTGCGCGAAGAGCCCGATGGCCACGCCCGCCACGCCCGCGATGCCTGAGCCAAGGCCGAAGGTGAGCATGTTGATGCGATCTGGGTTGATCCCCATCGACGCGGCCATCCCGGGGTTCTGCGTCACCGCACGTACCTCGAGCCCAAGCCTCGTGCGCCGCAAGACAAAGACGATGAGCGCCAGGAAGATCAGTGCCATCACGAAGATCGCGATCCGGATGTAGCTGATGGCGATCACGTCATTGAAGACGAGCGCTCCGTCGAGCCAGCCCGGCGATGTGAGCGGGCGCGCCTGCGTGCCGAAGATGTTCTTGGCAAGCTGCTGCAGCGCAATGGAAATTCCGAAAGTGGCCAACAGTGTTTCGAGCGGCCTGTGGTAAAGCCACCGGATCACCAGCCGTTCCATCGCCACGCCTGCGCCAAAGGTCACCGCAAAGGCCAGTGGGAGCGCGATCATGATGGAAACCGTGTAGTTCGGTACAAAGAGCTGCACGACATAGCCCGTATAGGCCCCCATCATGATGAACTCACCATGGGCCATGTTGATAACACCCATGACGCCAAACGTGATGGCCAGCCCGATCGCAGCGAGGAAGTAGATCGACGCCAGCGAGAGTGCATCAAGCCCGAGATCCGCCGCCTGTGAGAGCCCCACACGTGTTTCGATCTGTGCGAGAGCCTGCTCGGCTGCATCCGTCACGCCGGTATCAGGCTCCGCATAGGCGGCGTAAAACACATGCGCCTCCAGTGCCGCGTCCTGATCAGCGATGGAAACGTAAGGCGGGACCTCGCCTGTCGAGGCAAGCGCTTCATACGCCATCAGGCGTGCTTCGTCGGTGCCCAAATCGCTCACAGGAACACCGCCGACCCTACCTTCTGCAATGGACGATACGAGTGCTTCGCGAATGTTCGATGGGGTTACCAAAACCGGAGCAAGGCCTGCGTCGACCAAGCGGGCATAGGCGTCATCGCGGTCTAGGTCCGCACCCACAACCAGCGCACGCGCGATGTTTTCGCCTTCTGGTAACTCGGTGCCCACGCCCTCGCGCGTCGTCAAGATCTGGTTGAGCGTGGCCCGCGTCTCAACGCTCAGGCTCGTGGAGAGGGCTTCAATAGCTACAACGCGCGCATCGACCGTGTCTGCAAACCGCGCCTTGAGCATGAGGACGAGCTCTTCCTTACGTGCTTTAAGCGCGGCATCTGGCTCACCCTCAATCGAGCCTTGAAGTGGAGCGAGCTGGCTTGCGTCCATGCTGCGGGAGATCGCTTCCACTGCGGCCTGACGCTTTGCGATGTCGGGATCAGAGAGCTGAAATTGAACAAGTGCATCGCCAATCGCTCGGCGCACGCCGCCATTCGGGCGCGAGGCCGTCGTGTCTGCATCGGGTCCGACCTCTGCGCCCGTATCGAGGTCAAAGAGCGTGTCGCCACGTGTTCGGAAAAAGAGGCCGTCTGCATCGCGCTGCACGATTTCCCGGTCACGCCAAGCTTCCAGAAAGGTCACCGCCTCGGGCAGACCGCTTCCTACCAGATCATCAAGCACCACACCGACCGAGCGGCGGCCGGGCTTCAGCACTTCTTCTGCATGGGTCTGAAGGATGTCTTGCAGCGGTGCCGACCATGCCGCGGCGGGAAGCCACAGACACATCAGCAGAGACTGGGCAAAAGCCAGAAGACGGACATGGATCATTGGAGGAGTGTCGCTGCCTGTACGCGAAAGACGCGCGCGAGCCGAATGGCCCGCGCGCGCGAAGTGTTTAGTAGTTGGACGTCAGCTGAACGCAGGTTTCCGTCTCGGTGTTGTACATGCCGCAGCCGAGGCTCTGCCAATCCGAGGTCAGGACAGCCGATTCAGGCAGGTAGTCCGTCCATGCGTCGCCCGGGACCTCAGTGGTCTGGGAGATGATGTCGAACTGACCATCTGCCGTGATCTCACCGATCAGCACCGGCTTGGCCAGGTGATGGTTAGGCAGCATGACCGCGGTCCCGCCCGTCAGGTTCGGGAACTCTTGGCCGTACATCGCCTCACGCACGGCATCGACATCGGTGGTCCCGGCGTCGGTGACCGCGTTCACCCACATGTTGAAGCCGATGTAGTGCGCTTCCATCGGATCGTTGGTGACCCGCTCGCCGCCCATCGTTGCTTTCCAGGCGGAGACCCACTCATCGTTCAGCTCGGATTCGGCAGACTGGAAGTAGTTCCAGGCCGCGAGGTGGCCCACGAGGTTGGTGGTGTCGAGGCCCGACAGCTCTTCCTCACCAACGGAAAACGCCACGACGGGGATGTCATCTGCAGAGATGCCCGCTGCCGCGAGTTCCTTGTAGAAGCCGATGTTGGCGTCGCCGTTGATCGTGGAAATCACACCCACCTGCTTGCCGTCTGCGCCGAGCGCTACGACGTCTGCCACAATGGTGGCCCAGTCCGAGTGACCGAAGGGCGTATAGTTGACGAAGATGTCCTCGGCCGCGATGCCATTATCCTGAAGGTAGGCTTCGAGGATGTTGTTTGTCGTCCGGGGATAGACATAGTCCGTGCCCAGAAGCGCAAACTTCTCAACGCCCAACTCCTCAAGGAAGTAATCCGTCGCGGGGATCGCCTGCTGGTTCGGCGCGGCACCCGTGTAGAACACGTTGCGGGAAGATTCTTCGCCCTCATACTGCACCGGGTAGAACATCAGGCCGTTCAGCTCTTCGAGGACGGGCAGGGCGGACTTGCGCGACACCGACGTCCAGGAGCCGAAAATCACATCGACTTCGGAGACGGTCAGAAGCTCGCGTGCCTTTTCAGCAAAGAGCGGCCAGTCAGATGCGGGGTCGACGACGACAGCCTCGATCTGGCAGCCAAGAACGCCGCCCTTTTCATTTTGCTGAGCGATCAAGAGCTCCATGGTGTCCTTGAGCGTGGTCTCAGAGATTGCCATCGTTCCCGAGAGCGAGTGCAACACGCCAACTTTCACAGGGTCGTCGCAGGCGAAGGCTGCGGTGGAAGCGAACACGCCGGCTGTGGCCAGGGCGCTAGCAGCGAGGGTTTTTACCATTTTGTGATCCCATGTCGGGCCGTGTGGAGCGGTGCAGATCGTGCGTCACTCAAGAGCTGATAACGCGCGCCAAGCTGCCCCCACAGCATGGTTGGTTGCGCCCCGAGGGCCACTGTCGAAACAGGTAGGCTCGCCGGGGCAATTGACGCTCGTCAGGCGAGCGCGCCCAATAAGCGGAGCCAGTGTTGCGAGCGCTACTAATTTGCTCACTGCGCAGCGTTTCTTGTGCAGGTGCCCGAATTTCAGCCGCTCATTCCGCAGTGCTGCCGTGAATTTAGACGTCGGAATGACGTTCTGCGCGCGCCGCGACGGTATTCGTCGCTTAGGCCCACCACGCCATGGCTGACAGCACGGGGCTAGAGCCCGCCACGATGTGTGGTGTCACAAATAGGAGAAGTTTTGCCCCGGGCGCTCAGCGCACTGCGGCTAAGCGACAGGATGGTGCTTTTAGAGATGAATGGCTCCGGCGGTAGGGATCGAACCTACGACCAATTGATTAACAGTCAACTGCTCTACCGCTGAGCTACGCCGGACCACTGGCGGCGCGTATAGCAACGGCTTTTTGGGGCGTCCAGAGGGTAAGACGTTAGCTCAGGATGAAAATTGAATTCGCCCGTAGCGGCCCTTCTGTGAGGGCGTCACCCTCGGCGTAGAGCGCGATCAGATGGGCCAGCACGTTCCGCTCCGCTGCGGGCCAAAGGTGCTTTGGCACGTCTGCGTAAATCGCGCGCGTGAGCGTCCCTGCATCGCTTGGTCCGCTCTTTAGAGCCTCCCGGATCTGAGCATCACGTCCCCTCCGGTGATCCAGCAGCCAAGCCATCCGCGCCGCAGGATCTGCGATTGCCGCGCCGTGCCCTGGGTAAAGAATGCGTTCGTCGCGCGCTGCGAGCCGCTCTGTGCTTGCCATGAAATGCGTCAGGTCACCGTCGGGCGGGGAGACCAGCGTGCTAGCCCAGCCCATCACATGATCGCCTGAGAAAAGCGCGTCCCGCCAAGCAAAACACATATGATTGCCGAAATGACCAGGTGTATGAAGGGCGGTGATCTCCTCGTCGCCAAGTGTGATGGTCTCACCATCAGTGAGCGCGCGATCAGGCGCGAAATCCGCGTCGGCGCCTTCGCTACCGCCGATATCTCCAGTCGCCGCGATCTCGTCCATGATCGCGGAGCGCCCCGCACCTGTGGGCCCAAAAGCCAGAAGAGGTGCGCCCGTCTCCTTGGCCAGCACGGTTGCGAGGGGCGAATGATCCCGGTGGCTGTGGGTCACGAGGATGGCAGCCGGTGCTCGTCCACCCAGCTCTCGCAGCAACACGTCTTTATGGGCGGTGTTCATGGGGCCCGGATCTATGAGGATCGGCGAGGCGCCTTTAATGAGGTACGTGTTTGTCCCTTCTGCGGTGAGAGGAGACGGGTTCGGCGCCGTGATCCGCAAGAGACCGGGTTGAAGCTCCACTGGCTGTCCTGCAGCTATCCTGTCGGGGGCCATGGCTTTCCTCTTTTGCGCGTCATACGCTCCGCCCATGTTCGGCTGGCTCAAAAACTACATGCCGCGCGGGATCTACGGCCGCGCCGCTTTGATCGTTGCCGTGCCATTTCTTGCGCTGCAGGTCATCGTGTCCGCCTCGTTTATCCAGCGGCACTTCGAGGATGTCACCCGTCAAATGGTGCGCACGACCACCGTGATGTTGACCCATGTCTTCGATCGTTTGGCTGAGGATGGACTGGAAGCAGCGCAAAGCGCGGTGGCCATGCCGCTGGGCATCGCACTGGACCGCGCGGATGTAGTGCCCTCAGAAGACATGCGCGTTTGGTACGATGTGTCGGGCCGCTCCGTGATTGCCAATCTCGAAGCGGCCTTTGACGTCGAGGCCATTGATCTGAGCAACCGGCGCGTGGTGACTGCCTACATCCGCCAAGGCGAAGAGGTCTATCAGGCTTCCTTCCCACGGCGCTATGTGTCGGCGCGCAACCCGCATCAGCTCCTCGTGCTGATCGTTGTCGCGGGTCTCGTGATGATCCTGATCGCCTTCATCTACCTGCGCAATCAGCTGCGTCCGATTAAACGGCTGGCTGCTGCATCTGAAGCGTTTGGGCGTGGGCGAAACGAGCCATACCACCCGTCGGGCGCGAGCGAAGTCCGCGCCGCGGGCAGCGCGTTCCTTGATATGCGGGGTCGCATTCTCCGCCAGATCGAGCAGCGCACTTTGATGCTGAGCGGGGTCAGCCACGACCTGCGAACGCCACTAACGCGAATGCGCCTCGCGCTCTCTATGATGGAGGAACCCGAGGCTGAAGCGCTGCGCGCGGATGTTGAAGACATGAACCGTATGATCGACGCGTTTCTCGATTTCGCCCGGGTCGGGGCAGGGGAGGACGCTGTTGAAACCGATCTCGCCGCCCTTTTGCACGATAGCGTCGAAGACGCGCGTCGGGCGGGACGCAGTGTGGAAGCCGAAGAGCCCTTTTCGCCGATCACGATGCCGCTCCGGACGCTGGGGCTCAGGCGTAGCGTCGACAATCTTATTTCGAATGCCACGCGTCCGGAGCGGCATCGTGATCGGCGAAAAGGGCTCTTCGGCTTCCACA
>JBCCTF010000182.1:0-6653 GCA_039198765.1 Pseudomonadota bacterium | reverse complement strand
CCGCTCCCTGTAAAGACGATCGCTTTCACATCGGACCGGCGTTCGAGGTGGTCGACGATGATGTTCAGCTCATCGAGCGCCCGTTCGTTGAGGGCGTTGACCGGAGGGTTTGAGACGAACACCGTCGCTGCAAGGCCTGCGTCGCCGAGTTTGTTATACTGTATACGGAAGAACCGGTAGCGCTCAAAGATCGCTTGGCTCTCGGCTGAGGTTTGCTTCTTGCGCCACGTCCCAATGGCCCGCTCGAGTTCTTCGAGAGACTCTGGGTTCTTCAGCGCCGATGCGTCGCCGACATCGGATCCCTCGACTAGGGCGCGGACCATGCGGCGCATATATTTGCCGCTGCGGGTCTCGGGGAATTGGGAGACCTCAATGAACGCGCCGGGGATGGCAAGGCTGCCTTTCTCGGAACGCACGAGGTTGGAGAGGCGGTTGCGGTCTTCCTGCGTGATCGCTTTGCCCGGCGTCGGCGTGATAAAGGCGAGGGGGGTCAGGCCTTTCTCGCTATGCGGGGCGCCCACGACTATGACGTTGCCCACGGGCGAGTTCTCAGGATTGTTCGCCTTGTCTTTGAGGATCGCGCCTTCGATTTCCTCCGTGCCCAGACGGTGGCCTGAGACGTTGATCACATCATCGCTGCGCCCATGGATCGAGATCGAGCCATCAGGGTGTGCAACGCCGAAGTCGCCTTGGGTATAGGCCCAAACGTCTTTCCAGCGTGACCAGTAGGTTTGCGTGTAGCGCTCAGCATCGCCCTTCCAGCCGGCGGGGGCGCCATCGCCTTCGAGGCCGAAGCCCTCATTGTCGCCCCACACCGTGCGGGCGAGGTAGGGGTAAGGCGCGGTGATGACAATCTCTCCTTTTTCTCCGTAGGCGGAGCTTCGCCACGGTGTGCCATCGTCGCTCTTGCGCATGAAGTTTGCTGACGGAGGCTGGTGCGCCTTCGCGCCAGCACCTTCAGGCGCGTCGCCATCGCTGGGCATCCAGATATCACCGAACACCCAAGGGAGAGGGTAGGCGTGGGCGTTGGCCTCAAGAGCGAACTCTTCGTTGCCGAAGAAATGTGTCCACGCGATCCCGCCATGCTCCGTTGCCCAGTAGGAGTTGGCATAGTGCGCCGTGATTTCGCGCATGCCGAATTCTTGCACGGCGGGGGACGTCGGCTCGGCGCAGAACGTGGCGGCTTTGAGGCCGCTGAGGTCGTACTTTTTCACGTCGGCGATGCTCTCAGGATCGGTCATCACGGTCTTGAGGAACGTGACGCCCGCCTTGAAGATCTTGACATTGTAGCGCTCGATGATCGACGCGAAGCGCCCTGCATGCGGATAAACCGGTGCGCCCTCGGCGATCACGGTGGTGACGCGGGTGAGGAGCGGAGCGGAGATGAGATAGCTCTGCCCGGTGATCCATCCGGGGTCAGCCACGACGTAGATCGTGTCGCCAGGCTCAGCATCAAACGCCACGGACATGGTCGCCGCGATGCCTGCGGTGTAGCCGCCATGCACATGGACCACGCCTTTGGGCTTGCCCGTCGAGCCTGAGGTGTAGATCACGAACATCGGGAATTCAGCATCCACCGCACGCGGAGGAACGGACGCCCAGATGGCGCGCACGAAGTCGTTGTCGGAGAGCGCAAGCAGCGCCTCTTCGTTCTCTGCGTCGATGCCCGCAGCCTTCGCCGCCGCAAGGATGTCCTGTAGAGCCTCGGCCTTGAGGTCGTGGGCCCAGCGGTCACGCTCGCCCCGCCAGAGCATGTCAGGCTGCGCTGCGTGGCGCTCCACGATGACGGCCTCAACGCGCGCGGGTGCTTTCACCAGTGCGCCCGCAATTTCTGTACGGACTTTTGAGGCCTCAGCCGCATCCATAGCGCTGGCAGCAAGGGCGCGACCTACGCCGCGCATCACGTCGCTGCGCTCAACCGTCGTCTCGCCGGAGAGGGCGCTCTTCACTGCCTCGGTAATCGCGCTCTTGTCAGCGTCCGAAACGGTCAGGCGGCCGAGAGCCTCCGCTACGATGTCCTTAGCGATCTGTGCACCGACGAAATTGTCGAGGGCGGGATCGGTGAACGCCGTCTTGAATGGGATGATCTGCGAGTTGCGGTGCCCGCCGTCCGCTGTGATCACCACACGAGCGCCAAAGTCGTGGATACGGTCGCTGAGCGTCTTATCGCTGAACCCGCCAAACACGGGGGTGTAGAGAATGCCGAGCCGCTTGGCCGCTTCGATCCAGAAGACCTGTTGCGGGATGTTCGGCATGTTGATCGCAATGCGATCACCCGCCTTCAGGCCCAGTTTCTTGAGCGCGACTGCGCAGGTTGTTGTCTCAAGCAGCAAGTCTTTCCGCGAGATCGTATGGCTGTCCACCGGACCGCCGCGGGCGTCGTTGAGTGACATGTCCCAGCGGTCGCCCTCGAAGATGATCGCGGCTTCGGCGCCGTGGCCAGCCAGCACATGGCGGTCCACCTCATTAAAGCAGGCGTTGGTGAGGCCACCTTCAAACCACTTGAAGAACGGCGCGTCATCGCCGTTGAAGGCGCGATCCCAGGGCGCAAAATCCTCGGGCAGTGCCGGGGTGACCGCTTTTAGCGTTTTGGCGTCCCAACCGCTCCAGCCCTTGGTTTCAGGGTCCTGGCAGAGCCATGCACCCGATTCGCCAATCGACTTCACAAACCAGTGAACCGTGCTGGCAGCGATGCCGCCATGGTACGCACCAGGGTCTTTGACGCAGGCTTCTCGAGCAGCAACCCACGCATCGCGGGTCTTCAGTTGGAGTCTCAAAACGCTATCCCACTCTTAAAAAGTTTGGAAATTCAGTACGCTACTTGAGAGTCGAGGTGTGCACTTGCGCATCGATGACGGCACGCTTTTCAGACCAATACGCCACAACCCAGAGATGTGCCTCAGGGGGCCATAACATCCGATGGGTTGAAGAGTAATGCAATCGTCCTCCCCGACAAACGCTCTCTACGTGATCCTTTCCACAAACTCCGATGCGTCAGGTTGACGATCTTGCGATCTGCATGCGGCGCGGCGCCGCGGCCTCTGATGATAGGGTCTGCTTCAGGGGACGGGTTTGTGGCCACGAAACCCTAGGTCAGCGGGGCCGGGGAGCACGAAGAACTAACCGCTGTTCAGGCCTTGGCCAGCCCTATCCGGATGGTCCATAGCGACCGTAAAAGCACCGTTTAGGGAGATCGTTATGGCGGACATCACGCATTTTATCGGCGGCGAACGCGTTCCTGGAAGTTCTGGCCGGTTCAGCGATGTCTTCGACCCCAACACCGGCCGGGTGCAGGGTCAAACGCCCCTCGCATCCGTTGAGGAGGTTGATCAGGCGGTGAAGTCGGCTGAGGCCGCGCTCCCTGGATGGGCAGCGACCAACCCGCAGAAACGCGCTCGGGCGATGTTCGAATTCAAGCGCCTCGTTGAGCGGGACATGGACCGGCTGGCTGAGATGCTCTCTTCGGAGCACGGTAAGGTGCTAGCCGATAGCCGCGGTGACGTGATGCGCGGCCTCGACGTCGTCGAGTTCGCTTGCGGCATCCCGCATCTCCTCAAAGGGGAGTACACGGAAGGTGCAGGCCCAGGCATCGATGTCTTCTCGATGCGCCAGCCCCTTGGCGTGACGGCAGGCATCACGCCCTTCAACTTCCCGGCGATGATCCCGTGCTGGATGTTCTCGGTCTCGATCGCGTGCGGCAACACCTTCATCCTCAAGCCGTCGGAGAAGGACCCTTCGGTTCCCCTGGCGCTCTGTGAACTGATGATGGAAGCGGGCGCACCGGCTGGCGTGCTGAACATGATCAACGGCGACAAGGAAGCCGTGGATGCGATCCTGACCCACCCGTCGATCAGAGCGATCAGCTTCGTCGGCTCCTCTGACATCGCCCATCACGTCTACAGCACGGGCACAGCGCACGGGAAACGCGTCCAGGCCATGGGCGGCGCAAAGAACCACGGCATCATCATGCCCGATGCGGACATGGACCAAGTGGTGAAGGATTTCACAGGCTCGGCGTTCGGCTCAGCTGGCGAGCGCTGCATGGCTCTCCCCGTGGCTGTCCCTGTCGGCCAGAAGACGGCGGACACCTTCGTTGAAGCAATGATGGACAGCGCCCAATCCCTCCGTGTGGGGACATCTACGGATGCTGATGCGCACTACGGCCCTGTCGTCTCCCGCGCGCACCGCGAGAAAGTGGCGGCCTACATCAAGATGGGTGAAGAGGAGGGCGCGACCCTCAAGCTCGACGGCCGCGACTTCGCTCTACAAGGCCACGAAGAGGGCTTCTTCATCGGCCCCACCATCTTCGACCACGTGACCCCTGACATGCAGTCCTACCGAGAAGAAATCTTCGGCCCAGTCCTGCAAGTCGTCCGTGCAGAGAGTTTGGAGGAGGCGGCGCGCCTGCCGTCTGAGCACCAGTACGGCAACGGCGTCGCGCTCTTCACCCGCAATGGCCGCGCTGCGCGGGAGTTCGCTCAGTCCGTGAACGTCGGCATGGTCGGCATCAACGTGCCGATCCCCGTGCCCGTCGCCTACCACACCTTCGGCGGCTGGAAGCGTTCGGCGTTCGGTGACGTGAACCAGCACGGCCCCGAAGGCGTGCGGTTCTGGACCAAGATCAAGACCGTGACCCAGCGCTGGCCCGAAGGCGACATCGGCGATCAGTCTTTCATTATCCCAACGATGCAATAATTGCTCTTTATAGAGAGGTTTTCCAAGAATGCTCTTTACCAAGAAGAATGCAGCGCAAAAGCGTGAGGCTTTCCGCGACATCCTGAACGACGGCAAGCTGCACCAGGTGCCTGGCGCTTTCTCGCCATACGTTGCGCAGATGATCGAGCGCAAAGGCTATGGGGCAGTCTATATCGGCGGCGCGATGCTGACGGCCGACCTCTGCCTTCCTGACATCGGCATTGCGACCCTCAGCGAGTTTGCTGATCGCGGTGAGCAGATCGCCCGTGTGACGGACCTTCCTGCTTTCATCGACATCGACACAGGCTTTGGCGAGCCGATGAGCGCAGCACGGACTGTCCGTATGCTGGAAGAAAAAGGCCTCGCCGGTTGCCACATCGAAGACCAGGTGATGCCGAAGCGCTGCGGCCACCTCGACGGCAAAGAAATCGTCGACAGTGACGTGATGGTTCAGCGCGTCCGCGCCGCGGTCGGTGCAAAACGTGACCCCAACTTCGTCGTCATTGCACGGAGCGATGCGCGCGCCGTGGAAGGCCTCGACAAAGCCATTGACCGCATGAAGGCCTATGTCGACGCTGGCGCCGACATGATCTTCCCTGAGGCGATGAAGTCCGAGAAGGAATTCGAAGCGGTCCGCGAGGCCATCGATGTGCCGATCCTCGCCAACATGACCGAGTTCGGAAAAAGCCGTTTGCTGACGAAAAAAGAGCTCGAAGACCTCGGCTTCAATCTGGTGATCTACCCCGTCACCACCTTCCGCCTGGCGATGGGCGAGGTGGAGCGCGGCCTCGATCACCTCCTCGAAGCGGGTGACCAGAACGCGATCCTGGACAAGATGCAGCACCGCAAGGTGCTTTACGATTATCTTCGGTACGAAGAATATTCGACCTTCGACCAGAACATCTTCAATTTCGAAGTTGGCGATACGCCTACGGAGTAAGTCCCGTGACCACACTCACTGACGAGCAACAGATGATTGTCGAGACGGCAACGGGCTTCACCGACGACCGTCTCCGCCCCAACGCTGCGAAGTGGGAGGAGGAGAAGACCCTCTCCCGCGAGGTGCTGCAGGAGCTTGGCGCGCTGGGCTTTGGCGGCATCTACACCCGCGAAGATGTCGGCGGTTCGGCGCTCTCGCGGCTGGACGCGGTGCTGATCTTCGAAGCGCTGTCCAAAGGCTGCGTGAGCCATGCGACGTTCCTGTCGATCCACAACATGGTCACGTGGATGGTCGACAACTTCGCCCCCGCTGACTTGCGCGAGCGGTTCGCGCCGCGGATGGCGTCATGCGAGTTGATCGGCAGCTACTGCCTCACCGAGCCGAGCGCAGGCTCGGACGCGGCAAGCCTCAAGACGATGGCGAAGCGCGACGGCGACCACTATGTGCTGAACGGCTCTAAAGTCTTTATCTCCGGCGCAGGGTTTTCCGACGTGTACGTCGTGATGGCCCGGACGGGTGATGCTGGGCCGAAGGGGATCAGCTGTTTCCTCGTGGAGAAAAACACGCCCGGCCTCGATTTTGGTAAGAACGAGCGGAAGATGGGCTGGAACGCCCAGCCGACGCGCATGGTCATGTTCGACGATTGCCGCGTCCCCGCCGCCAACCGGCTGGGCGAGGAAGGCGAGGGGTTCACCTTCGCCATGAAAGGCCTCGACGGCGGCCGGCTCAACATCGCCGCAGCGTCCCTGGGCGGTGCGCAAGAAGCCCTCGACCGTGCATTGGCCTACGGGCAGGAGCGGACGCAATTCGGTACACGGATTAACGATTTCCAAGCCACTCAGTTCAAGCTCGCCGACATGGCGACCGAGCTGGAGGCCGCACGGCAGCTTCTCTACTCCGCAGCCACCAGACTCGATCAAGGCGCGCCTGATGCTTCCTCAGCTTGCGCGATGGCGAAGCGGTTTGTCACCGACACAGGCTCAAAAGTGGCGAACGACGCCCTGCAGATCCACGGCGG
>JBCCTF010000181.1:0-6699 GCA_039198765.1 Pseudomonadota bacterium | reverse complement strand
GCAAAGGGGAAAGACTCCGTCCAGTGCTATGAGATCGGCGGTGAGTTTGTGTCCTGTAAGACCGCAAAGCGCTGCCGGTGCACGGACAGAGCCGCCTGTGTCCGATCCAATGGCGAGCGGGCAATACCCTGCGGCCACAGCGGTCGCTGAGCCGTTGGAGGAGCCGCCCGGGCTGCGATGTGTGGCCGGGTCCGCGGGGTTCCACGGGGTTGGGTGGCTGGTGTTCTGCGCGCCCGCCGCGAACTCGATTGTACGGCACTTCCCGAGGATCACCGTGCCCGCCGCGCGCAGCCGGGCAACGACGGTGCCTTCCCGGCCGATGGCATGGGAGACGTCGAGCCGACTGCCGGCGCACGTGGGCATGCCGTCGACGGCGAAAAGGTCCTTGATTCCGACGGGCACGCCCATCAGGGGGCCGAGATCGGTTCCCTGTGCCAAGAGCCTATCGGCGCGCGTGGCCTGATCGAGAGCAGCATCAGCGGCGACGTGGACGAAGGCCTGCATTTGCCCGTCGTGGGTGGCGATTCTGGCCAGCGCGCCCTCGGTCGCCGCGCGGGCCGTGGTCTTGCCGCTACGCAGGCGCGCGCCGAAGGCCCCGATCCCGTCTGCCCACTCCGTTTCGCGCCAGTGCGGCGTCACAGGAGAATCAGACTGATCGCCGGTACAAAGGCCAGCACGAGAAGCGCGATGATCATCGCACCGAGGAAAGGCAGCACGGCGACCGAGAGCCGCTCAATCGAGATCTGCCCTATGGAACAGCCGACGAAGAGGTTCACGCCGACGGGTGGAGTGAGGAACCCGATGGCAATGGCCACGATCATTACGATCCCGAAATGGATCGGGTCGATCCCGACAGCGGTCACTACCGGCAGGAGAAGCGGCGTAAGGATTAGGATATTCGCCAGCGCGTCCATGAAGGTGCCGACGACCAGGAGAAGGACGATAATGAGCACCAGGAGCACATAGCGGTTGTCCGAGATCGAGGTCATCAGATCGACCATCATGTCGGGCACGGAATTAAAGAGTAGAATTTGGCCAAGTGCCGTCGCCGTCGCCACTAGAAAGAAGATCGAGGCCGTAGTCAGCACGGTCGAGCGTAGGATTTGCCAGACCTCGCGAAAGCCGATGGCCCGCAGGATCACTGTCTCGACGAAGAGCGCATAGGCGACTGCACTGACTCCCGCTTCGGTCGGCGTCATGATCCCTCCGTAGATGCCGCCCAGTACAATGATCGGCACCATCAGAGCATGGATGGATGCGACGAAGGAACTCCCGATTTCGCTGATTGGCGCGCGTTCGCGCGTTCCGGTGTACCCTCGGCGCTTTGCGATGATATAGGCGCAGATCATCAGAGACAGGCCGACGAAAACGCCCGGCAGAATACCCGCGATGAAGAGGTCACCCACCGAGAGTCCCGCCGTCGTGCCGTATATGATCAGCGGAACACTCGGCGGGATCATCACGCCAAGACAGCCTGCCGATGTATTCACTGCCGTGGCATAGCCCGTGTCGTAACCCTCTTCCTTCATCTTGGGCACCATGATGCCGCCGACGGCGGCCACAGTCGCGGGAGAAGAGCCGGATAGCGCGCCGAAAAAGAGGCTGGTCAGTACCGAGACATGCGCCGTGCCCCCTGTGATATGACCCACAAGACTTCGTGAGAATGCCAGAAGCCGCTCCGCCATGCTGCCCTTTTGCATGATTTCTCCAGCCATGATGAAGAACGGGACTGCGAGCAGGGGAAAGCTATCGAGCGAGGTGACGAGCTTTTGCACCAGAAAGATCGACGGGATGCCGTCGACCAACATGCCGACAATCACGCTCAGCCCGATGGCCACTCCGATAGGGGCGCCCAGCACCAGAAGAACGAAGAGAGTGATGAAGATGAGAGCTATGGTCACGGGCGCGCTTTCGAGTTGAAGGGGTCGGGTAGGGTCAGGACTGTGGCGTGCCCGGGGCGCCGAGAGGTCGGCCCGTCCAGAGCGCGTGAAGATTCTGCAGGCAGCGTATTGCCATCAGTGCCAGCCCGAGCGGTAGCGCCAGATAGACCCAGTAGATCGGCACTTCGAGCGCTGGTGCCTGCTGACCCGTGCGCATGAGAAATAAGATCATCTGCACGCCCCAGACGACGCCGAAGCCGCAGAACACAAGCGTCGCGATTTGGGCG
Source organism: Pseudomonadota bacterium (assembly GCA_039198765.1). Lineage (GTDB taxonomy): Bacteria > Pseudomonadota > Alphaproteobacteria > Caulobacterales > Parvularculaceae > Parvularcula. The sequence goes on along the minus strand of JBCCTF010000181.1, from coordinate 4,532 downwards.
AAAATATCTAGCGCACGGCGGATTCCAGGACCAGAAAACTCCGCCAACGCGGTCACACGCAGATGTCTGTCCGAGCGCATTGCGAGGCTACAGCCAATCCAGACGGACCAGATGAAGAGAAACCTGCCCAGCTCTTCGGACCAGACGAGCGACGAGCCGAGCACGTATCTGTTGAACACCTGCATCCCGATTGTGGCGACCATGACCGCCATGCAAAGGCAGGAGATCGCTTCTTCCAGTCGTGTCAGCATCAGGCGGCTCCCATAGCGCGTTTGGACGTGACTGCCGGCGAGGGCTCAGTGTACGCCGACAGTCCTTTTGCGTGGGGCAAGCGGCCTACAGGCCCGCGTCCGCAATCGTGGCGCGCGCCTTCTCGATCAGTTCGGCGCCGATCTCAGACTCGAACTCCGAGATCACCGTCTGGGATGCGTCCTGAAATTTTGCGCGCTCCTCGGGCGTCAGATCGACGACCGTCATCCCGACCTCTCTCATGTTTTCGAGGATCTCAGCTTCGTTCTCCCGGATCTTTGTGCGTTGGAAGACCTGCATCTCGGCAAAGGCCGTCTCGATCAGATCCTGATGCTCGGGCGAGAGGCCCATCCACCAGATCTGCGATCCCATTACGAGGTGTGGGCTGTAAAGCGAGCCGACGAGCGTGAGGTTCTCGGTCACCTCATGAAAGTTGTTGGCCCAGGCGAGGTTGAGGTCGATGTCGATGCCGTCGACCGTCTGCTGCTGGAGCGCTGTGTAGACTTCGCTCCAGGCGATCGGCGTAGGGTTGGCTCCGAGCGATTGCAACGTCGCGATATGGGCCTTTGAGGGTGTAGAGCGGATCTTCATCCCTTCCATATCTGCCAACGTCTCGACGGACCGCGTGCTGTTGAAATTGTGTCGAAAGCCGATCTCAATATAGCCCATGCCGAGGATGCCCGTGGGCTCGAGCGCCTTGGCCGCCTGCTGGCCGATCTCGCCGTCAGTGATCAAATCCGCCGCTTCGTAGCTGGGGATCAGGAACGGCATGTCGAAGATCAGGAAATCCTTAGAAAAGGGCGCGAGGTTGGGGGTCGAGGCAGAACCCATCTGCAGAAGCCCGCTTTGCAGGCCTTGTACAACGCTGTCGAAATTGCCGAACTTGGAGCTGTCGAAGATCGTCACCTCGATGTCGCCGCCGGAGCGCTCCTCGACCAGTTGCTTGAAGTACTCAAAGCCCTGTCCCATCGGGTGGTCGGGCACGTTGGGATGTGCCAGTTTGATCTCGACATCGGCGGCCGATGCGGAGAAGGGCAGGGCTGTGGCGAGCGCCAGTGCGGCACCTGCAAGCGCTGTTTTGAGGGTCAGTCGCGGCGTTGTCATGTCATTTCCTTTCAGGTTCAAGTGGATGGTCATGCGCCAAGCTTGGCGCGCCGTTTTAGGGAATCTGTCAAACTTGGGTTGCGCCGAACGCGCCGGGATAGGCGAAAATTGCCGAACTGCCGCCGGTGTGGAGGAAGACGACGTTCTTCATACCGTCGAAATGGCCCTTACGGGTCAGGTCTATGAGCCCGTCGAGCGCTTTGCCGGAATACACCGGATCGAAGAGAATACCTTCGAGCTGCGCAAGCCTCAGCACCGCGTCGACCATACCTTGAGTAGGTATACCGTAACCTTCGCCGACATAGTCGCAGATCGCCCGCACCCGAGCGCGGTTGAGCGGCGCGGCATGGCCGAGCTTCTCCAGCGTGCGCACCGCCAGGTCATAGACCATCTGTTCCTGCTTTTCACGGGGAGCACGCGTACCGATCCCGAGGAGCGGAATGGCACTTTCCATGATGTGGAGACCCGCAACCATGCCCGCATGAGTGCCCGAACTGCCAGTCGGCTGAGTGATCATGTCGATCTCGAGCCCAATCGCGTCTGCCTGCGACAGTAGCTCGTAGACGCATTCGACATAGCCGAGCGCGCCGGTGGCGTTGGAACCACCCCCGGGAATGATATAAGCCACCTCACCCTCGGCGCGCAGCTCGGCTGCCAACCGTTCCATCTCGGCGGGCATGTCCGTCCCGCCAGGTAACTTGGTCATGCTTGCGCCCGCCATGCGGCTCAGAAGCACGTTCCCGCTCGCGTTGTAGGCGGGATCCTCAGAGCCGGTCCGATCCTCCAGAAGGATGTGACAAGCCATCCCGAGTTTGGCGGCGGCGGCGGCAGACTGACGTGTGTGGTTCGACTGGGTCGCGCCCTGGGTGACGATCGCCGTGGCGCCGGCTGCCTTGGCCTCGGCCATCAGATAGTCGAGCTTGCGCGCCTTGTTCCCGCCGGTCGCCAACCCAGTGCAATCGTCCCGTTTGATCCAAAACCGTGGGCCGCCGAGCGCCTCGCTGAGCCGGTCCATCGGTTCCAGCGGGGTAGGAAGATGGGCAAGCCGTATTTTGCGCGTGGATTTGAGCGCTGCGGCGAGAACGTCAAGCCGCGGTTTTGCCACCACATCCGCTTCGGTCATGTTTCGCACCTTCAATCTGACTGCCGTCGGCATAGCGTTTTCAGTAAATCAACGGGTTGCAATTGCTGATTTTGCATTCTGCCATGCCTTTTGGTATGAGCGGGAATGAACCTGAAGCTTCTCGAAGACGCGCTTGCGCTGATCGAATGCGGATCGCTTAGCAAGGCGGCGGTGCGCAGAAATGTAACCCAACCAGCGTTTTCGCGCCGAATACGCGCCCTTGAGGATTTGGTCGGTGCCCCGCTTCTGAAGCGCAGCAAGAACCGGATTGAGCTGTCAGATGCTCTGCTGGGTGCCGAGACAGAAATTCGCGCAATGATCGCGCGTGCCCAAAAAATCCGCGTTTTATTGACACCGGCAGGCCAAAGACAGCTGCCCATGGTAATCGCGACTCAGCACGCCATCGCGGCGGGTGTCTTTCCCGGCATCGTCCGCCAGCTCGCGGAGCTACGTCCGGAGGTGTCGTGGCGGGTGCGCACGCTCAACCGTGAGGAGTCTGTGTCGCTCTTTCTCCAGGGCGATGCAGATCTGCTCTTGTGCTACGAAGCGCGGGGATTTCCGCCGTTGCCCTTCGATGAGACCATCCGGCGCAAGACGGTCGGCACGGACAAGCTTATCCCGATCGTGGGAGGTGCGCTTCGCCATAAGGTCGCTGAGGACCTCAGGCTTGCGGACAAGGTACCTATCTTATCCTACCCAGGCGGCAGCCATTTCGGAACGCTACTGGCCCAGAGCGGTTTGTCTGACGTTTTCACGGCCCGCTCTCTAGCGGAGCGCGAGGTGGAGTCCGCCTACTCCGTGCTGCTCAGGGAGCTTGTCGTATGCGGTGAAGGCGTCGCATGGCTCCCCTTCACGATGTGCCGGGCGCAGATCGCGTCGGGAGACCTGCTGTCGCTGTCTGAGGCCTATGGGTCTGTGCAGCTCGAGATCACGCTTTTCGCGCTTGACAGCAATCGGATCGCGATAGGGCTTTTTGAGGATTTCTGAATGAAGGGGTCAAGCGCACGAAGAAAATTAGACGCCAGTTTGCGCACTGTTATTGAGGGCAGAGGGAGCGACACGGCGCGAAAGCCTACCCGAAGGTCGTCCGACAAAGCACTCCCTTTGCCGCGCACTATGCGCGTCTTGTCCACCCTATCAACAAAGCCGGATGGTTGGAAATGCTCTCCAAGGCGGACGGCGTGACGCTTGACTTTGGCGAGCAGGCTAAGCCTGCGCCAGGCAACACTGTTCCGGTCTTTGGAATGAACGACATCGCGACGGCACGAGCGTCTTTGGAGGCGGCAGGCGTGTCTTTCAACGGCAACCTGAAGCTATCGACGGCATAGTCAGGACAAGCGGACATTCGGATGTTCTGCAGCATCAAGCACTTTGGGCTCATTCCAGACCTTGGAAGCACCGCAGCATCCGATGCAAGGATTGGATCAGAACCTGCGAATACGGCCCATACCGGACCTTCGCATGTCTTTCGGAATGCTGCGGCCGCACCCCGCAAAACGGTCACTAACACTTCGATGGTGTTGCGTCAGGATTTACACTCTAGCCGAGCCTAAAGAGCCCTAATCCGCGGTTCTACCGCTGGCTCGGCGAGCGTTCTCAAGAACATCGTCATGCTATCAACCTGATCGTCGTGTTTGCCGTTCGGAAAGAGGCAAACCTCGCGCTGGAACTCGGCGATCCAAGGCGCGTCCTTTGGCACAGCAATCTGACCACCTTCGATGAGATGAACAACCGAGAGAAGTCGCGTGCCCTTGTCGTCTTTTGGAATAAGGCCGCGCACGCTAATGTTGGCATCCCGCTTCAGGTCCTGAAGTAAGTGTATGCCTGAGCCGGCCTCTTCGATCAGGATCAGCTTGGCGTCCCAGCGATCGCGCTGTAACTGGATGCGCCGCCTGAGTTCCGGGAACTCCAACTTCACCCGATAAACATCTAGCAGCCAGGCCATCTTCCCGCGCACTTGCCAGGTCGAACATACGGACCAGTCGTTTGCGTCATCGGCCTTAGAGGCCGGGTCCCAGCGGTGGATGATCCGATCTCCAGCCGCAGGCAATGGCGG
>JBCCTF010000180.1:0-6861 GCA_039198765.1 Pseudomonadota bacterium | reverse complement strand
GTCCTGATCCGCTCTGACCGATCGCCGGAGCCCACCTGGCTCTTCCGGTCTGCTGAGCGCTCGGCATCAATGCGTGCCCGCTCTGCATCATAAAGCCGTGCACGGAGCACTTTCATCGCCTTGGCGCGGTTCTTGTGCTGGGACTTCTCGTCCTGCTGGATCACGATGAGGCCCGTAGGCAAGTGGGTGATGCGCACCGCGGAGTCCGTGGTGTTCACCGACTGACCACCAGGACCAGAGGCGCGGAAGACATCGATCCGCAGGTCGCTGTCGGCGATCTCAATGTCCACGTCTTCAGGCTCAGGCAGCACGGCCACCGTGGCGGCGGAGGTGTGGATGCGGCCCTGGGTCTCGGTCTCAGGAACCCTCTGTACACGGTGCACACCGCTCTCAAACTTGAGGCGGCCAAAGACGCCGTCGCCTTGCACCGATGCCTGAATTTCCTTGTACCCCCCAACGCCGCTCTCCGACGCATCGAGCACTTCCATTTTCCAGCCATGGTCGGCGGCGTAGCGCTGGTACATCCGGAACAAATCGCCTGCGAACAAGGCGGCCTCATCGCCGCCCGTCCCTGCCCGCACCTCAAGGATCACCGGCGCGTTGTCGGCCTTATCCTTCGGTAGCAGCATGATCTGCAGCTGCTCTTCCAGCGCGGGGATGCGTTCTTTCAGAGACGCGACCTCGTCCCGAGCCATCTCCGCCATATCCGCGTCATCGCCCGAGGCCATCTCTTCAGCCTCGACGAGCTCCGTCCGCGCCGTGGTGAGCTCCTGCGCCGCCTCGGCAATAGGCTTCAGCTCCGCATGCTCTTTGGAAAGCCGCACAATCGCATCGGCGTCGGACGCCGTCTGCATCTCTTCTTCCACCGCCGCAAAACGCGCGATGACAGCGTCGAGTTTATCCTGAGGAATCATCGCGGTCGCATAGCGGGGTTATGGCGCCGTGTCAGCCGATCGATTGAGCCAGCTTGCTGACTTTCCGCTTCCACGCCCGCAGACGTCGCGGCGACACCGTGCGCGCAGGCGCAAAGTGCAGCATCCGAAGGGTCTCAACGCCGGTGAACTGAAGGATCGAGCGGGCCACCTGCCTGCGGCCCGGTGCACCATTCGCAAGGCGATCGTACCAAGCAGGCGCTCCGGCTGTTACCACGATATCGGCTGTTCGCCCGCGAAGGAGCTTACGCCATAGCGGCGTACTCTGACGGTACTTGAAACCGAAGCCAGGAAGCAGCGCCCGGTCCACGACCCCCTTCATTTTGGCAGGCATCCCGCCCCACCAGTCAGGGTAGAACCAGACCATGTGCTGGCACCACTTCATGTTCCGCTGCCAACGGACAAGATCGGGTTCAAGCGGCTGGATCGTATTGTAGCCGTCGCTCAAGTTCGGATCGAATTGCATCGAGGCGAGGTCGAGACGACGAACTTCAGTTTGCTCCGACAGCCCTTCGGTAAAGGTGTCGGCCAGAACGGAACTCAGACTGTCCTGTCCGGGGTGCCCCACCCAAATGAACACCCGCATCGTGCAAGCACCCTACTCTGCCGCGTGAATGGCAGCGCCCTCGGCTTCCGCTTCTGCTGCGGCTTCGACAGCTTCGATTTCTGCGGCTTTGTCCTCGCAGAGCTTCACGAGCTTTTCGATCATGGCTTCGTTCTGAAGCTTCTCGGCTGGGACTCCGCCGAGGTAGAGCATGCCGGAATCCTTGCCGCTGCCGCCGCCTGTAAACCCGATATCGGTTTCGCGGGCTTCGCCGGGGCCGTTCACGACGCAGCCGATGACCGAGAGCGACATGGGCTTGGAGATATGCGCGAGGCGTTTCTCCAGCTTCTCCACCGTGCGGATCACGTCGAAGCCTTGGCGGGCGCAGGATGGGCAGGAGATCACGTTCACGCCGCGTTGGCGCAGGCCGAGCGATTTCAGGATGTCGAAGCCGACTTTGATTTCTTCCTCCGGCTCCGCCGATAGCGAGACTCGGATCGTGTCGCCGATGCCTGCCCACAGGAGGTTGCCAAGGCCTATGGAGCTTTTGATCGTGCCCGACATCAGACCACCCGCCTCAGTGATCCCAAGGTGAAGCGGTGCTTCGGTGGCCTCAGCGAGGGCATGGTAGGCCGCGACGGTAAGGAACACGTCCGACGCCTTCACGGAGATCTTGTACTCCTGAAAGTCGTGTTCTTCCAAGATATTGGCGTGGAACAGCGCGCTCTCGACCATCGCTTCAGGGCAAGGCTCGCCGTATTGCTCGAGGAGATGCTTCTCCAGCGAGCCGCCGTTGACGCCGATCCGCATGGAGCAGCCATGGTCTTTCGCGGCGTTCACCACCTCTTTCACGCGGTCCGCCTTGCCGATGTTCCCGGGATTGATCCGCAGACAAGCCGCACCGTTAATCGCCGCTTCGATGCCGCGTTTGTAGTGAAAGTGAATGTCCGCCACGATCGGCACCGGCGAGTATTTCGTGATCTCTTTCATCGCCGCAGTGCTGTCCTCGGTGGGGCAGCTCACACGGATGACGTCGGCGCCTGCCTCAGCGATTCGCTCGATCTGCTCGAGGGTGGCTTTGGCGTCGGCGGTGTCGGTGTTGGTCATGGACTGGACCGCGATCGGCGCATCGCCGCCGATGGGCACATTGCCCACCATGATCTGCCGACACTTGCGTCGCTCAATATCGCGCCAAGGACGAAGGCCCATCTTCACCGATCCACTTGAAACCCAAGGATAGGAATTAGGGCGATCGGTGGCACTTCTCAACGGAAGATTTGATGACGGTCTGCCGCGCTTAGAAAGGCCGCTCGAACGTGAACGTTTCCGAGACTCCGCGAGAGTTGGTCCCGACAACCGTCTCAGGGACGTAACGCCATCGCACGATAGCCGCGAGGGCCGCGCCATTGAAACAAGGGTTCGTCGAGCTGGCGATCTGCGCGTTCACCGGACGGCCAGAGCCGTTGATGTTGTAGCGCACAGCCACAGTCTCGATATCCGCAGCCTCGGTCTCGCAGAGTGGCGGATAGACGGGATCAACAACGACCGTACGGCGCAAAGCGATGCGCGGCTCAGGCGTCGGCGCAGGCACAACGGGCGTTGCGACCTCCGGCTCAGGCGTTAGCTCTGCGGCTTGGCTAGTATCTGGCTCTACAGAAGCAGCTTCTGGTTCGATCGTCTCAGCGGTAGCAGCCTCTTCAGGTGCAGGCTCTGCAGGCGTGAGCGGGCCGAGGTCGATCACCCCGTCATCTTCAGCGTCCAGCGCAGGCTCAGATGTTGGTGCTGGAACGACCGGGTCTTGGTCATCCTTGGTGTACGCGAACCGCGTAGTCTCTCCTGGCGCGTCAGGCGCGGTCCTCATCAGAAGGCTCCATGCGCACCAAAGGCCGAAGGCAAGGATCGCGATCAGGGCGAGCACACTGAGCTCACGGCCACCCTCAACAGCCTCTCCGCCCTTCGACGGCTTCGCGTTGATCTTGGGGATGGTCGACGATGGCAGCTCATAACCCGCTTGCTGGCGAAACCGCTCCATCAAAGCATCGTCGGGCAGCTCCACCTCCCGGGCATAAGCGCGGACGAAGCCCATCGTATAGGCCTGAGCGGGGAGCTTTTTCAGATCCATCGCTTCGATAGCTTCGATAAGGTCCCGGCGAATGTTGGTACTCTCAGCGACATCAGCGATCGACAATTCCATCGCCTCACGCGCCGCGCGCAGCATGCCGCCAGCCGTCGTAAGCTCTTGTTCGCTCACGTCAGAGCGTTTTTGCCGCTCTTGATCGAGGGCAACAACGTCGGCACTCGGCTTCATGTGTTCGCTTTGACCCATCAACCACTCGGGACCAGCCTAAACGCAGCTGGCCCCTTCCCAAACCTTCTAATCGGTAACGCGCGCGTTCTTTTATGCCTCACTTCTGTGAACCGCTTGGCACCGAACCCCCGATTCTTTTCACGAAAATCGAGCGATCGCGATGATATCTTGTTCACAGGTCGTCCCGTCGGAGGACAGCACCCGTGACGAAGACGCTTGATCTCACGGGCCTCAGATGCCCCATTCCAGTGATCCGGGTCGAAGCTGCGATGCGGCGGGCAGAAGCAGGTGATGTCATCATCGCCAAGGCCGACGACCCCCTCGCCCGACTGGACATTCCCCACGCTGCCAAAGCCGCTGGCTTTGCCTGCGAGGAGACCGAAGAGAGTGGCCCAGAGGTCGCTATTTTCAGGCTCATCGCACCCAAAGAGTGAAAAGATCGCGCCTTGGGGTGGGCGTTAGCGTAAATAACTGTTAATACACTCAGTGAACCGGCGAGATTATGCTGGGTCTACGATGGGCTCATGCTTGGGGAGCAAGGCGATGACAGCTTGGCACAGGGTTAAAGGTCTGAAGCGGGCCATCGGCGTTTCGGTGCTGGCTTTGGCGTCCGGATTCGCCTCTGCCGACTACGAAAACGCCCTCGAGACCTATATCGCAGCGAAGGATTCCGCGGCCAAAGCGAATGCCGTTATTGGCGCGATGGATCTGTGGCAGAAGTCGGCGCTTGCCGGTGATGTCCGCTCGGCCAAGGTGCTTGGCGACCTCTACAGCAATCAGGATCTGCTCCCCGCGAGCGTGGATGATATGAAGCCGAGCGATACCGGCGTCGTCCCCTACGACCTGGTCCAGGCGCTGAGCTGGTACATCATCGCTGCGAGCCACGACTTTGAGGCCTATCAGCAAAAAGAGCCTCTCCCCGAAGAATTCAACGCGCGCACGGTTGCGAAGCGCCGTATTCCCGAGCTGAAGCTCCTGATGACCGACACGGCCGTCAGCAACGCTGAAGATCGGGTGGAGCAGCTTCTCGGCGGCGGCACAGCGTTTGACCTTCTCCGCCTCGGCAAAATGCGCGCCCAGGGCGATGGCCTTGGCAAGGACAACGTCGAAGCGCTCAAGTATCTCTACCTCGCGCGCGGTCGCGGACGCGGCACCAATGTCGATGCGGCGCGGCTGATCGAAAACCTCGAAGGTCTGATGATCCGCTCTGACGTGGATGCGGCCACCAAGCGCGCCGATACGTGGCAACCGCCGCTTCCTGAGACGTACGCACTTCTCACGGAGCGTGACCGGAAAGATGCCCAGCGCCTGACCCAGCTCCAGTATCAGGAGCTGCGCGACAACCTCAATCGCCTCGACAAAGAGTTTGCAGGCAATGACGTCGTGATCGAGAAAGCCCTCCAGGCTCTCGGTTTCTACTACGACGATGACAATGACGGGAAACTCGAGCCGGCTGAGCTGCGCCAAGCGGTGAAGCGGTTCCAGACCTCGCTGTTCATCGACCAGCGTCCGTCCTCGCTCCGCGGCGAGCCGCTCAGCGATGAAGAGCGCGAGCTCTCTCGCGACATGGCAACGGGCACCCTAACGGATTTGCAGACGGTGGAGCTGATGAAGCAGGCTGCGAACCGAGGCCACGCGCCATCGCAGCACATCTACGGCATCATGCTCGGGCGCGGCATCGGCGTTCGCAAGAACGGCCAGGACGCGATCGAGATGCTTAAAGCGTCAGCAGACCAGAACTACGCCCTCGCCCACTACTCGGCGGGTATCTTTTACGTGGAAGGAATCACCGCCGCTGAGCCGCTCCGTCAGAGCGTGCGCGAGGCGTGCTTCCATCTCAGCCGCGCTGCGGTTCTCGACTACAAACCAGCCGAGAAAGCGCAGAAAACTCACTGCACCTTCGATTGATAGAGGGGGGAAACATGGCACGGACAACTACCACCATGAAAAAGGCGCTCGTTGCGGGGCTCGCTGCGTCGATCGCGCTGCCAGGCCTCGCGGCGGCACAGATTGGCGGCTTCGACGTCGAAATCCCGAAGGATGACAAGGCGGCCAAGCCCAAGAAACAGCAGATCGTCGATGTGCGTTTGGACTCCTCATGGAAGGGTCCGAAAACGATCGAAGACGCGATGCGTCTGGTGAAGGAAGGCGGAGAAATCGTCGTCCATCCAGGGGTTTATTCGCCTGAGTTCATCAAACTGAAGAAGTCGGTTTCTATTCGCGGTATCCGCGATGAGTACGGCGAGGCGCCGACCCTTGTCGCCGATGGCGGCTGCCTCTCAGTGGCCAGCGATAAGGTTGCTGCGCGGGTCACGGACGTCGTCTTCAAAGCCAGCGATGCGACGTGCATCACGGTGTCCAAAGGCCAGCTCGAACTTGCTGATGCTGAGGTCCAGGGACGCAACGCGGGCTACTACCGCCCCGCTGCCTACGGTCACTCGAGCGTGTTCAATAGCGCAGCGGCTTCGAGCCCGAAAAGCGCGCTTGTCTCGATCCGCGGAGGCCGCGTGTCGATTGAGAACACGAAGCTCGTCGGCGGCGAAGCCGGTGTCTTTATCAAGCCGAGCACCACGGGCAATGCCTTTGACCAGGTGAGCCTGCGCGACAGCACCGTGTCGCAAATGACCGGCGCTGGCGTTGTGATGGTCGGCAAGGTCGATGCGATGCTCAGTGGCAACTCGATCATGCAAAACGGCCAAGGCGGCATCGTCTACAACGCCTCGGGCCATGCGCGCATGGTGGGCAACATCGTCTCCAACAACACGCACCTCGGCGTCTTCATCGAAGGCAACGACCTTGGCGCGGTGGCGGTTGAAGGTAACCAGATCCACGACAACACGTCCAACGGCATCGTCGTCCGCGCAGGCACGACGATCCTTGCAGGAAACCAGATTGGCGACCACGCGGAATGCCGGGTGAAGAAGGATGCGCTGAACGATGGTTCGTCCGCACACCTCGCCAAGCCGCCCATCAACCTGTTGGCTGATGCCCAGGGCGTGAACGCATTCGTCATGAAGGGCGGCTGCGACAAAGGAAAACCTGAGAAGAAGAAGTCCCGTCGATGGGGTCTCTTCTCC
>JBCCTF010000179.1:0-6871 GCA_039198765.1 Pseudomonadota bacterium | reverse complement strand
CGCGCTCTGCCATCAGGATCATCGCGATGACGTAATTATGTCAACGTCGAAAGACTGAGTTCACCGCTTGATGAGGCAGATTAACCAGACGTTTCTTTGGAACGGTGCATTTTTGCCACTATGGCAACGTGGGACGAGCAGAAAACTTCAATGAGTCAAGCAGCAAAACAAGCGACTCATTGGCTTTTTTGGGCCATTAAGGTTAGCCGATCTGTCCAGATTTTGGAGAGCTCGCCGCGCCATAGGTGCGGTGCGGCATACGACCTGCGCGATAGGCAGCGCGCCCCGATTCAACCGCGAGTTTCATCGCTTTCGCCATCAAAATCGGATCAGCTGCATCAGAAATTGCGGTGTTGAGAAGCACGCCGTCACACCCCAGTTCCATAGCGCGCGCAGCGTCCGATGCGGTCCCGATGCCCGCGTCCACAAGCACAGGGACCCGAGCCTGCTCCGCGATCAACCGGATGTTGAGCGGATTTTGGATGCCCAGCCCAGAGCCAATCGGCGCGCCAAGGGGCATAATGGCGGCCGCACCCGCATCTTCGAGACGGCGGGCCATGACGGGATCGTCCGAACAATAGACCATAACGTCGAAGCCGTCAGCGACCAGCAGATCGAGGGCGTGGAGGGTCTCCACCATGTCCGGATAGAGCGTCTCGGGGTCTGAGAGGACCTCCAACTTCACCAAGTTCCAGTCCCCAGCCTCCCGTGCCAGGCGGAGGGTGCGGACCGCGTCTTCGCCGGTGAAGCAGCCTGAGGTGTTGGGCAGAAACGTAAACCGGTCGGGCCTGACATAGTCGACGAGCATAGGCTCGTTGGGGTTGGTGAGGTTCACTCGACGGACGGCAACGGTGACGATCTCCGCGCCAGCCGCTTCGGCGCAGGCTGCGTTCTCGGCATAGTCTTTGTACTTGCCGGTCCCGACGATCAGGCGGGATCGGTAAGCGCGGCCCGCGATGATAAAGGGATCATCGATGAGGGTGCCCTGCCCTTGGCCATCAGGCATGATCAACCGCCTCCAACGAACTTCACGATCTCAATGCTATCACCGTCGGCGAGCACGGTGTCACCAAACTGCGACCGAGGAACGATGGCGCGGTTGCGCTCAACGGCCACTTTTCCGCCGGTGATGCTCAAGGCAGCCAAAAGCCCATCGACGGTTAGTGGCGCATCAAAAGACTGGGCCTCGCCATTGATGGTGAGGGAAAAAGCTTCACGCGCTTGTGCGGAATTCGTTTTGCTGTTGGTCACAGGCTCCAGCTAGAAGCGCGCCATGTCTGCTGCAAGCACCAACCCCGTTATCGCCGTTTTGAATGGCCCCAATCTCAACCTTCTCGGAGAGCGTGAGCCTGAGATCTATGGCAGCTCCACCCTCGCGGATATCGAGCAAACCTGCGCTGAGCACCTAGATGGGTCAGGCTACGCCCTGCGATTCGCTCAGACCAACAGCGAAGGAGGCCTTGTTGACCTCGTTCAGGAAGCACGCGACTGCGCCGCGGTGGTGATCAACGCCGCTGGGTACACCCACACGTCCGTCGCGCTCCTCGATGCGCTCAAAGCCCTGCCCTGCCCTGCGATCGAAGTGCACCTCTCCCATCCGGGGACGAGGGAGCCGATCAGGCACCGATCCATCATTGCTCCCGCGTGTAAAGGGGTGATCGCAGGTTTTGGACCGCTTAGCTACGTGCTGGGCCTTGACGCTGCGCGCGCACTCCTTGATGCGACCTAACCCGGGAGGCGTTCGCTTTCGGAACGTTTGCATCAACTCACAGGCCGAAAAGGAAGACCGACAATGGCAAAGAGCCTGGATGACGAACTCGCGATCGTGCGCGAGCTGGCCAATGTCCTGGTGGATACCGGGTTGTCTGAAGTGGAAATGGAGCGCGGTGACCTCAAACTGAGGGTCAGCCGACAGTCGAGCGTTGCGGTCGAAGCCGCACCGATGGTGCACCATATGGCGGCAGCTCCTGCCGCTGCGCCGGCCCCTGCGGTCGCTGCTGCACCGGCAGCTGCTGCCGAAGCGGCACCGGCGAGCGCTGCAGCTGGCGATCCTGTGAAATCGCCGATGGTGGGCACCTGCTACCTCGCGCCGTCACCGGATGCGGATCCGTTTGTGACCCCTGGCGCAAAGGTCAGCGCAGGCGACACCCTCATGATCGTCGAGGCCATGAAGACCATGAACGCGATCAAAGCACCCCGGTCGGGCACCGTGGTCGAAATCTTGGCGCGCAACGCCGAGCCCGTGGAATTTGACGAAACCCTCCTGATCCTCGGGGCGTAATCCGATGTTCAAAAAGGTCTTGATTGCCAATCGCGGCGAAATCGCGATGCGGGTCCACCGTGCTTGCCGCGAGCTGGGCATCCCCACCGTCGCTGTGCACTCCACCGCCGACTCCAAAGCGATGCACGTGCGCCTTGCTGATGAAAGCGTCTGCATCGGCCCGGCCCAGGCGAAGGACAGCTACCTGAAGATCGCCGCCATTCTTTCGGCGGCTGAGATCACCGGCGCTGACGCGATCCACCCCGGTTATGGCTTCCTTTCAGAGAACGCGCGGTTCGCTGACATTATCAAAGCGCACAACATCACTTTTATTGGTCCGTCGGCGGAGCATATCCGGACGATGGGCGACAAGATTGAAGCCAAGAAGGCCGTGGGTGCCCTCGGCATCCCTCTCGTCCCCGGCTCAGACGGCGCGCTGCACAGCCTGGGCGAGGCACAGGAAGCCGCGAAAGAAATCGGCTATCCGGCCCTGATCAAAGCGGCGGCAGGCGGCGGTGGCCGCGGCATGAAGCTGGTCGAGGACGAAAGTCAGCTTGAGGAGCAATTGAACGCAGCCCAGCAAGAGGCGCTTGCCGCTTTCGGCGATGGCTCCGTCTATATCGAGCGTTATCTGAAAAAGCCGCGGCACATTGAGATCCAGATCGCAGCGGACGCACACGGCAACGTGGTGCACCTTGGTGAACGGGATTGCTCGCTCCAGCGGCGGAACCAGAAGGTGCTGGAAGAAGCGCCCTCGCCGGTGCTGACGCCAGAAGAGCGCGCGAAGATTGGTGAGACCACGCGAAAAGCGATCCAGGGCCTCGGCTATCTCGGCGTGGGCACGGTCGAGTACCTCTACGAGAACGGCGAGTTCTTCTTCATCGAGATGAACACACGCCTGCAGGTGGAACATCCGGTCACGGAGCAAGTGACGGGCATCGATCTCGTCCGTGAACAGATTTCTATTGCTGCAGGCAACCCGCTGTCCTTCACGCAAGAGGATGTGACGTTCACGGGACACGCGATTGAGTGCCGGATCAACGCTGAAGACCCGCGGACGTTCGTACCCTCGCCGGGACGGATCAAGGAATTCCACGCACCTGGCGGTCTGGGCGTTCGGTTCGATTCGGCCGTGTACGACGGATACGATATCCCGCCGTTCTACGACTCGATGATCGGTAAGCTGATTGTTTTCGGCGATGACCGCGAGCTTGTTCTGAAGCGGCTTGAGCGGTGCCTCGAAGAGATCGTCCTTGCAGGGATCAACACGACCATTCCGCTGTTCCAAGCGCTGCTTGAGGAAGAAGACTTCCGCAAAGGCGATTACCATATCCACTGGTTGGGTGAGTGGCTGGCCGCTCAAGAGGACGACGGTTGACCCTCGCCAACCGGCTGACGCTGCTCCGCATCGGGCTGACTTTTCCCTATGCGGTCATGGCGTTGACTGGGCATGTGGTGATTGCTGCGGTGATCTTCGCGGCCGCGGCGGTGACAGACCTCCTCGACGGCTTTGTGGCGCGACAGCGGCAGGAAGAGACCCTGCTGGGTAAGGTCCTTGATCCGATCGCGGACAAAATGCTGGCCCTCACCGCGCTCGTGGTGCTCGTCGCCAACGGCACGCTTTCTGAGATGGAGCTCGCGGCGGTCCTCGCGATCGTCTTGCGTGAGACCTGGGTCGCTGGCTTGAGGGAAGGCCTCATCTCCGCAGGCGGAGAATTGCCGGTCACAGGCTATGCCAAGATCAAGACGACGATCCAGCTCCTTGCCCTATTCCTTCTGACCTTAGGCATCACGTCGCTCGGCGTACCCCTGCTCTGGGCGTCCGTCGGCCTGACCCTTTACACAGGGTGGGAGTACACCGTGATGGCGTTCAAGATTCTGAACCTTGGCACTGGCGAGGCGAAGGACGACTAACCTTCCCAGGCTTGCGTCAGGTCTGCAGCATCCATCCGTGCACGCTCTTTTGGCGGCTCTGAAGCGGTACCGATGTAGACGAAGCCTACGACCCGCTCACCCTCTTCCAGGTGCATCGCTTGGACAACGTGCGCGTCGTAGGTGTACCATTCGGTGAGCCATTGCGCGGCATAGCCCGCAGCGCCCGCGGCGATGACGAGGTTTTGGGCCACCGCGCCTGCGGTGAGGACTTGCTCCCACTCTGGCGTACGGTGCTCATGGTTCACTTTGGAGATGACTGCGATGATGAGCGGTGCACGGAGGAAGCGGCCTGTTTCCATCTCCGCCGCCGCTGGCTCCGCATCCGAGTTGGACGCGATAAAAGCATCTTTCAGCACACGGCCGAACGCTGACCGCGCGTCGCCGGTGAACGTCAGGAACCGGAATGGGTGGACCCGGCGATGATCAGGCACTCGGGCCGCGATCCTGAGGAGCGCCGCTGTCTCGTCAGTTGATGGGCCAGGCTCCGTCATCTGCGCCGCGGTCGAGGATCGGCGAGACGCGAGGAAGGCGAGCGTGTCCGCGCGCAGCTGCGGCGTCGGCATGAGATCGCCAAGCTGGGGCGATGGCGGGAGGTCGTTGAGCCAGGTGTCAGTCATGGGGCGGACATAAGCCGCTCGGGCGGCCGCGGCCAGAGGCGGATCGGCGCGGGATCAGAAATTCCGGCGGAGCCAGTCGAGCGGCCCCTTGACCTTATGGGGCGCTTCCAAGTGCAGCGCGGCCGCCTGACTGCGCGGCAAGGCGCCAGCGGCGCGGTTTCTGGCGCCATCCACGAGGGCATAGACCGCGGGGTCCGTGCGCCGAAGATGGGGATCAGGGCTCAACGCGCCGATGCCGTGATTGGCGAGCGCGCCAGAGACAAGAGGCGCAGCGGGCAAGCCCACGAGATGTGCTTCGGAAAGCAACAGGCCCGCAGCCTCAGCAGCTTTGGCGACAGCAGCGGCCCACTCTTCGAGGCGCGCCATGACCACAGGCGCCATCGCTGCTTCGTCGTGATGGCCGTTGCCGAGGACAAGACGCCGGGCGATCTCTTCCGCCTTGGTCGGCTCAAGCTTCAGGGTCACCGCGAGGTCATCGGCCAGGTGGCCTGGGCCGATATCCACCGTACACGACAGATCCACGTGGCCCGCGACCAGGCGCATGACCTTGGTGTGCCAGCGGTCGCAGACGATCATGACGATCTCTTCTGCAGGATCATCAGTGATGGAGGCAGCGAACGCTTCCTCCGGCGCCATGACACCGGCCAGGGTCATGCCGCCTTGGCTGCAGGCCTCTTCCAGCTTGGCGAGGAAACGTAGTGGGCTGACGAATGCCGTCACGTCGACGTCCATGATCTGCGCAGGGCGACCCACGGGGCTGCCCTCTGTGACATGACCATCGAGGAGTACGCGGCTCGGCTCAGCGGAGACGAGCGCAAGGTCGTCGCCGCCGGCCTTCGCGCTGGCAGCTTCCAGGGCATCGGCAATGTCCGTATGGCTCACAACGCGGCCGATGGGGGCCGAGACACGGAGCACTTGGCTGGTCACCGCACTGAAGGGCAAGCAAGCGACCACCTCGCCGCGGCCTTCGATCTTCTCGAAAATATCCGCAGCGTCTGCTCGCAGGCCACCCTTGCGCGTTAGCACCCCGCAACGCCGACGCAGCTCCTCACCCTCCTCAGCGAAGGCGGTCACATAGCCGGACAGGAACAAAGTGCTGGTCACGGGACCCTACTGTTTCTCCTTAGGCTGAAAGTAAGCCCAATCAGGATCGCGAAGGTCAAGATAGTCTAGGTTGTCGGCCAGGCTGCCCGTACCCGCATCAAGCGACTGCAGGCGCGCGAGGGCTGGCTCCAGCTCCTCTTCAGGGAGTTTCACGAGGAAGCCGTTGCGGAAGCGCAAGTCGACCCTCCGGCTACTGATCACTTCAATGCCAGCGGTGCGGGCATAGAGAACCGGGTAGCGGCGGAGCAGCGTCAGGAAATCAGCGACCTCTTTGGGATCGGCGGTGCCTGAGACCACGGGAAGCTCCGTATACTCCGTAGGCGCAGCCTCGCTGATGATAATGCCGCCAGCGTCGATGACGAAGAAGGCACCTTCAGCGTTCTGATAAAGCGCTTTGCCTGCCCGGGTCGCGACGGAGATGTGGATCGTGCCCGGCAACAGTTTCTGCACGGCGGCTTCACGGACGGGGCCGAGGGCAAGAAGGTTCTCGCGCAGCTCGCCTGCATCCACGAGGAAGAGCGGGCGACCGATGATGCTGCCGCGATCCTCATCACGAAGGGCAGCCATGATCTGGCGGGTGGTGAGCTCGTCGCCGCCTTTGACCGTGACCTGCATCACGTTGAGACCGAGGCCTCGTGCAGCGGTCTCGGGCAGCGCAGCAAGGCGTTCCGGGAACGTTGCGAGCGCGCCGGTGAACAAGCTCAGCATAAAGAGCAACAGGCCGCCTGAAAGCAAGAGGAGCGCCGTCAGCTGGATTGCGCCCGTGGCGAGCAGGCCTGCGCCCTCATCCAGCTGTTGGCCGAGTTTTTCGAGCTTGCCGGGCTGGCGACGCGCAATCTTCCGCCGCGGCGCAGCCTTGCGTGCGGTCGTGCGGCGACCAGCAGGCTTCTTGGCCGGTGTCTTGCGCGCGGGTTTCTTCGCTACCTTCGGCACGAGGCGTCTTCAACCATCCACT
>JBCCTF010000178.1:0-6878 GCA_039198765.1 Pseudomonadota bacterium | reverse complement strand
TGAACGCTATGCTATAGGCGGCGCAGTTTCCGCCGGGGGAGCCAGGCGTTGAAGCACTGGAGCCCGGACGCGCTGCTTGAGGCGCGGCAAATAAAAACGGCCCGTGTGGCCATAGGATCGATGAGGATCAGACCATGAGCGACGTTTCCGATCGCGTGAAGAAGATTGTTGTAGAGCACCTGGGTGTTGATGAAGCGAAGGTGCAGGACAGTGCCTCGTTCATTGATGATCTTGGCGCGGACAGCCTTGATACGGTTGAGCTCGTGATGGCCTTCGAAGAAGAGTTCGGCATCGAGATCCCCGATGACGCAGCCGAGACAATCCAGACCTTTGGCGACGCGGTGAAGTTCATTTCCGAAGCGTCCTAAGCGATCTGTAGCTATGCTGAGCGGCGCTCCCTCGCGGGGCGCCGTTTGCTTTTGTGCGGTGTGCTGCGCACGTATGCTCTCGGCCTTGAGAGGGGCACAGAGCACGAGTATGTAGGCGCCAAAGAATTTGAGGAGAGCAAGCATGCGGCGCGTTGTCGTAACAGGCCTGGGCATGGTGACACCGTTGGCAGACGGTGTGGAGGCAAGTTGGCGGCGTATTCTTGCGGGCGAAAGCGGTGCCGCGACGATCACGCGTTTCGATGCGTCGCACCTTGCCACGACATACGCCTGCGAAATCCCACGCGAGGGTGAGGATGCGTTCGTTCCCGAGGCCTACATGGAACCGAAGGAACAGCGGAAGGTCGACGACTTCATCCTTTATGGGATGGCTGCCGCCCAGCAGGCCGTCGAGGATTCAGGTTGGGTCGCGGATACGAGCGAGAAGCAGGAGCGTACCGGGGTCATGATTGGCTCGGGGATCGGCGGGCTTTCCGCGATTGCCGACACGGCCGTTTTGCTCAAGGAACGCGGCCCGCGCCGTGTCTCTCCGTTCTTTATCCCCTCAGCGCTCATCAACCTCGCCTCGGGTCAGGTTAGTATCCGTTTCGGCTTTCGTGGACCAAACCACGCACCGGTGACCGCCTGCTCCACGGGCGCGCATGCGATCGGGGATGCAGCCCGTCTCATCGCTCTCGATGATGCCGATGTGATGGTGGCTGGCGGTGCTGAAAGCCCCATCAGCGAAATCGGCATCGCGGGTTTCAACGCTTGCAAGGCGCTCTCCACGAAGCGTGGGAATGACCCCGCCGCGGCGTCACGCCCCTATGATGCGGATAGAGACGGCTTTGTCATGGGCGAGGGCGCGGGTGTGGTCGTGCTCGAGGAATACGAGCATGCCAAGACGCGCGGCGCGAAGATTTACGCGGAAGTGTGCGGCTACGGGCTGTCTGGCGATGCCTATCACATCACGGCGCCGTCCGAAGATGGCGAAGGTGGTGGTCGTTCCATGGCTGCTGCCATCAAGCGCGCTGGCATCGCTCCCAGCGATCTCGACTACATCAACGCGCACGGCACATCGACGATGGCTGACACGATCGAGCTTGGCGCTGTGGAGCGCATGATGGGTGAAGCCGCGGGCACCGTTACGATGTCTTCGACAAAGTCCTCTACCGGCCATCTCTTGGGGGCTGCCGGGGCGATCGAAGGGATCTTTTCAATCCTCGCCATCCGCGATCAGGTTGCGCCGCCGACGCTTAATCTCGATACACCAGCCGTTGAGACGGCGATCGACCTGGCTCCGAAGGTCAAGCGTGAACGAGAGATCACATACGCGCTCTCCAATAGCTTCGGTTTTGGCGGCACGAATGCCAGCGTGATTTTCGGAAAGGTCTAAGCCATGTGGCGGCACATCGCCTCGAACGCGCTTTCCCTCTTCGTCGTTGGCCTCTTCTTGATCGGTGGCCTGATCCTTTGGGGCATCGGGCGCTATGAGGCCAGCGGGCCGTTGGCGAGTGCGATTTGCCTTCAGGTGCCGCCGGGCTCCACGATGACCCGCGTTGCTGACGATCTCGAGAGCCAAGCCGCCATCACCAGCCGCGGTATCTTTCGGATCGCTGCCGACTACACCGAAAAGGCGGGCGATCTAAAGGCTGGTTCCTTCCTCATCCCTGAGGAGGCGTCCATGGCTGAGATCCTCGATCTTGTGACCGCCAGCGGTCAGAGCACGTGCGGGACGGAAGTTGTCTACCGGATCGGGGTCAATCGGTTGAGCGTCCAAGTGCGGGAACTCGACCCGGAAACGCAGCGCTTTGTGGAGCGCGCTGTCTTCACGCCCGCCGAGGAAGAAACGCCTACGTCGTACGGCTCCGCCAAGGGCAACGTTGATACGCGCTATCGGATCGCTGTTGCGGAGGGTGTGACGAGCTGGCAGTTGGTCACATCGCTTCGCGATATCGATGTCTTGAGCGGGGCTGTGAGTGAGATCCCAGCCGAAGGCACCATGGCACCTGATAGTTATGAGGTTGTCCCGGGCGATGATCGACTCGCTCTCGTGGAAGACATGATCGAGGAGCAAGAAGTGCGCCTGACGCGGGCTTGGCAAAACCGCGTTGACGGACTGCCCTATGAGACGCCTGAGGAGGCCCTTATCATGGCGTCCATCATCGAGAAGGAAACCGGCATCGCGGATGAGCGACGGCAGGTGGCCTCGGTCTTCGTGAACCGGTTGGAGCAGGGAATGCGTCTTCAGACCGACCCGACGGTGATCTACGGCATCACGCGGGGCGAAGGCGTTTTGGGGCGTGGGCTGCGGCAATCAGAGCTGCGGCGTGAAACACCTTGGAACACCTATGTCATCGACGGCATGCCGCCTACGCCCATAGCGAACCCTGGGCTTGCCAGCATTGAGGCCGCGCTCGATCCCGATGACACGCCCTACATCTTCTTCGTTGCCGATGGCACCGGCGGGCATGCTTTTGCGGTGACGCTTGCGGAGCACAACGAGAACGTTGCGCGCTGGCGTGCTATCGAGGCTGAGCGCGAAAACTCCGAGTAAGACATTGAAGTAATTTACCTTTTGTTAATCCGTGCGTGCGGTCCGTGAGCGCACGCATTGCGAGATAGCTTGACTCAGCGAACGCCCTAAAGTAGAACGCAGGCAAGATAGCAGAAGTGGGCAAACGGCTCCGGGGTGATGCCTCGTGTGCCGTTTTTTATTTCTCGACGGACTCAGCTGCACGAGAGGTCTGCCATATGGCGTCACGAGACCCGCCCTCACAGGCGGACACACTCATTGCGCGCAGAGACCACCTGTCTGAGCTCCTTGAGACTTACATTGCACAAATCGCAGCCATAATCGCGAACCTGGAGGAAGGTGATTTCTCCGGGGTCACGCAGTTTGCCAAGGCCAAATCCGACCTCGTCGGGATTGCGCGTCAACTGAGGGACGCGGAGATCAAGATTGATGAACAGCGACAGCGAAACGAAGGCGGCATCCCTGGCGCAAGCGCGCCAATCGACATGGACGCCGCAAGACACGCGCTCGGGAGCCGATTTGATCGTCTCCGTGCAGCGCGAAGAGCAGGACGAGCTTCTGAGGTCTCTGACGGATCTTGAGCTCGCGGCGCTCCCATGGCTGTGGGAAGTTTGGGCCCATGACCATCAGCTTCCGCCCGACGGCAATTGGCGCAGCTGGGTCGTCCTCGGCGGGAGGGGAGCGGGCAAGACCCGCGCGGGCGCGGAGTGGATTCGATCCGAAGTCGAGGGGAGCCTTCCCCTCGACCCGGGCCGCTCGCGGCGCGTGGCTCTGGTCGCGCAGACCTATGATCAGGCCCGCGAGGTTATGGTGTTTGGGGAAAGCGGCATCCTTGCGTGCTCGCCGCCCGACCGTCGCCCCGAGTGGCAGGCGACGCGGCGACGACTGATTTGGGCGAACGGGGCGGAAGCAACCTGCTTTTCAGCAAGTGACCCGGAGGCTCTGCGGGGCCCGCAATTCGATTGCGCTTGGGTGGATGAATTGGCGAAGTGGCCTGCGAATGATGCATGGGAAAACCTGCAACTGGCGTTGCGGCTTGGGGATGAGCCTAGGGCGGTTGTGACGACCACGCCGCGCAACACCAAGAAGCTGAAGACGCTTCTCGAGACCAAGTCGACCGTGCTGACCCAAGCGCCGACAGAAGCCAATCGGGCCTATCTCGCCTCTTCGTTTCTTGAAGAGGTGCGGGCGAGATACGCCCATACACGATTGGCCCGGCAGGAACTGGACGGCGTCATGCTCGATGATGTGGACGGCGCGCTCTGGACGCACGCGATGCTGGAAGACGCAGGATTTGACATCCGCCCCGAGCTCGATCGGGTCGTTGTCGCAGTGGACCCTCCGGCTGGGACCAAAGGAGATGCGTGCGGCATCATTGTAGTGGGGTGCTCGATGGACGGCCCGCCCATCGATTGGCGCAGCTATGTGCTTGCCGATCGAACCGTAGAGAAAGGGACACCGCTGAGCTGGGCGCAGGCGGCAGTGGCAGCTGCCCATGACTTTGGAGCCGACCGGATCGTCGCGGAAGTCAATCAAGGTGGGGCGATGGTGGAGCAGATGATCCGCCAGGTTGACCCGCTGATCGCCTATTCGGGTGTGCACGCCACGCGGGCCAAAGCCGCCCGAGCCGAACCCGTCGCTGCGCTTTATGAGCAAGGGCGAGTGAGCCATGCGCGGGGGCTCGATCTGCTGGAAGAGCAGATGTGCCAGATGACGACCTCAGGCTTCCAGGGCCAGGGCAGTCCGGACCGGGTGGATGCCCTCGTTTGGGCGCTGACGGACGCGATGCTTGTGCCTGCCTCGCGGTGGAAGGCGCCTCGGGTTCGCGGACTTTGAAAAGATATATCAGGAGCTTAAGACATGGTGTTCAACCTGTTCAATTCCGCGCGCGTCGAGGCGGAGGAGGCGAAAGCCTCGGCCACGGGGCCAGTGATTGCTTACCAGTCTTCTGGTCGCATTGCCTGGACGCCTCGGGATGCCGTGACGCTCACCAAGCTCGGCTTTACGGGCAACCCTGTGGGCTTTCGTGCAGTCAAGCTCATCTCTGAAGCGGCGGCGGCCCTGCCTCTGATCCTCCAGGATGCAGAGCGGCGTTATGAGACGCATCCCGTGATGGAACTGATGCGCCGGCCCAATGCTGGCCAGGGCCGCGCTGACCTGCTGGAGGTGCTCTACGGGCAGTTTCTCCTCAGTGGGAACGCCTATGTCGAAGCGGTCGGCGACGGGTTTCCGCTCGAACTTCATGTCCTGCGGTCTGACCGCATGAGCCTTATCCCCGGTCCTGATGGGTGGCCGGTTGCGTACGACTACACCGTTGGGGGCAGAAAGCACCGCTTTCACGTGAGCGAAGGCCAGTCGCCGATCTGCCATATCAAGAGCTTTCACCCGCAGAATGATCACTATGGCCTGTCGCCCATGCAGGCGGCAGCCACGGCACTCGACGTGCATACGAGTGCCACGCGTTGGTCAAAGGCTCTTTTGGACAATGCGGCGCGTCCGTCAGGAGCGATCGTTTACAAGGGCGCAGACGGACAGGGGCAGATGGGTCCTGACCAGTACGACAGGCTCGTGAATGAGATGGAGATGCACCACCAAGGGGCGCGCAATGCGGGTCGCCCGATGCTTCTCGAAGGCGGGCTCGACTGGAAGCCCATGGGCTTTTCGCCCTCCGATATGGAGTTTCAGAAAACGAAAGAGGCGGCAGCACGCGAGATTGCAACGGCATTTGGCGTCCCCCCGATGCTCCTCGGCATTCCGGGCGAAGCGACCTACGCCAACTATCAGGAGGCCAACCGGGCCTTCTATCGGCTTACGGTGCTTCCGCTGGCCAGCAAGATCTGCCAGTCCCTCTCAGCCTGGCTGGGACACATGGCGGGCGAAGTCGTCGAACTGAAACCTGACCTTGACCAGGTTCCTGCCTTGAGCGTGGAGCGCGAGGCGCAGTGGTCACGTGTGACAGCGGCGACCTTTCTGACGGACGCTGAAAAGCGCCACCTCCTTGGTCTGCCACCCCAAGAGGTGAGCGATGAGTGAGAAGACCGAAAAGAAGAGCTCAGGGTTTGAGCGTGTTCCTGTCTACTACACCACAATCGGTGAGGCTGAGAGCATGGTATCGAGCCTTGAGGCGCGCGTTGTCACGCTTGAGGAGGCGCAGCAGCGCACGCACATGGAACGTGCTGTGAATCAGGAAAAGCAGAAGTACATCGAGGATCGGTTCAACCGTCTCGACAAGCGGCTTGCTAAGATCGAGGGGCATGTCTCTCGTATCGTTTGGTTGGTCATCGCGGCGATTATCGGCGCTGCGATGTCGTTTATTGTGCGCGGAGGCGCATTGGGCCTCTAGTTACCGCAATCCCGAGATGCGGATCGCTGCGCTCACACGCAGCCTTGCGTGGCCCCGCCCTCCGGAGCGGCCGACGCCAAGAAGACGACCCGGGCGGTAAGCCTGGGTACCACACTCCGGAGCAAGCCCGAACGGGCGGCACGGTCCGCAGCACACAAGAGAACCAGGAGATGCGACATGGCAGAGAGCTTTGGGCTTGAGCGAAAATTCTGCCGGCTAAAGGGGCCGGTTTCACTGACTGAGGATATGGAAATCGAGGGCTATGCCTCGCTTTTCGGGATCAAGGATTCTGGTGGCGACATCGTGGAGAAGGGTGCCTACACCGCCTCTCTCTCGAAGCTGCAGCAAGCTGGACAGAGTGTGAAAATGCTCTGGCAGCACCGTCCCGAGGAACCAATTGGCACGTGGGACGAGGTAAAGGAGACCGAAAAGGGGCTCTTCGTGAAAGGGCGGCTCTTGCCTGATGTGGCGCGCGCCCGCGAGGCCGCAGCGCTTTTGAAAGCCGGTGCCATCGATGGGCTGTCGATCGGCTATCGCACGGTCAAAGCCAAGAAGAACAGCAAGGGCCAGCGGCACTTGCACGAGCTGGAGCTTTGGGAGGTGTCGCTTGTCACGTTCCCGATGCTGCCGGAGG
>JBCCTF010000177.1:0-6895 GCA_039198765.1 Pseudomonadota bacterium | reverse complement strand
GGGGGGAGTGTGTGTCTGAACCCCGTCTGAACCCGTCTGAACCCCGTAGGCACTGGGTCTGAACCGTCTGAACCCAGTGTGTGAAATGGGTCTGCACCACCGTCTGAACCCCCTCTTCGATAGCTCATGCCTATCATGCCTTGGTTCAGTCGGCCCGCTGCAAGACACTGGTCCGGCGCGACGGCGGTCCTTTCTGCACGACCTCGATGGCCTTCCGATCTCGGAGTCGGTTCATCGCACCTTCAAGATCGTTCTTCGAAATACCTCGCGCTTCTTCCATGCGTGCGAACACGGTCGGAGCAAATGCCGAACTCTGTTTCGGAGAAACAGTATCGCCGCGGCGTGTGGTGATATCGAGAAGCTCCAAGAAGATCTCCTCATGCTGCTCTGGCGTCGCCGGAAGGCGATCATCCGCAGACGTCTTACGAAACACCATGGCGTCGGTGTCTAAGCCAACGGGAAGGGTCCTTCCGCGTTCGGAGTAATTCGCTTTCATGACCCTCAGCTGGCGCGCATTCGGGTCTTTCTCCTGTTGATCAGCACCGTTGAGCTCCCGTTCGAAAAGGAGCCTGGAGCGCACCTTCCCGCTCCACGTGATTGAGCCGAAATCTCCCTCGACATTGCCCTTCGAAGGGTGAGCAAGAAGAAGGATCGCAAGATCGTTTGCATTCGCGAAACCCTGGAGCTTCGTCAGAAACTGCGCGACGGGCGCGGGCGACATCATGTCGGCGGCGTAGAAATCAACCAACGTATCCAGGATCAGGAGCCGATAATCCTCATGCTGAACAACATGAGTGAGCGCTTTCCATGCCTCAGTAAACGTCACTCCACCATCGGGTGCAGCCACCGCAAGGTGGGTCGGTGCGTCCAAGCCAACGTAGTGATGGAGCTGATCTTCCGGAAAGGCTGGAGCGGTGACCTGGCTGGCGAAACCAGTCGCCGCTCTGGCATGGCCCGCGACATCGGCCTCTCGGATCGCTTTGAACCGCCGATGCAATTCGTCTTCGTCATCCTCGCATGAGATATAGAACGCTTGCCCGGAGCGCTGGACTCGACTCCCAAGCCAGTCCCCGCCCGTCGCCACTGCGTACGCAAGCTGCGCCGCGATCATCGATTTACCCGTCCCTCCAGCTCCATAGAGAAGCGTTACGCCCCTCGCTGGGATCATCTCTTGCCCGTCGAGCCACTGTCGCTGTGGCGGCTCAGTTCCGAAGAACGCAGCGGTTTGCGACGGAGTGAACAGACCTGGACAGTGGATCGTTGACCGCGCGCGGTCATACTGCGCCCACCGCACTATCGACGCATAGGTTAGGGGTGGACGATCAGGTTGGTCGTTGAAGGAAGCCCACTTCGTATCGACTGAAGCAGAGTCGTATTTTGACGACCGCGCTGAGAACTCATGCGCAAGTTCCAAGCCGTCGGGGCTTCCTGCTGTTTCGTGGTGGATCGCCATCAACACTTGGCACCACGGGTGATATTGATCCGATCGAAACTCAGCCAAAGCTTCGAGCGTCGCACCCATCTCAGTCACCGTCACTCCAGCTCTTGGCCGGAAGTGGGTCAGCGGGTTCTTCCCAGCGTCACCTTCGAGGCCCCCTCCGTGCACAGATGATGAAAGCCGTTTCCACCCAGCGTCTTCAGCTACACTGTCGAAGAACTCGCAGAACGCCCTGCCCTCCTCTCGGTCCAGTCTGGCAAGCGCCGAGGCGTGAACCTCGGCAAGCTCTTGATGAGGATACCGGTACGGTTCCTGCGTGCCCGGATGAATGCCATACGCAACCGCTTGTTGTCCCGCTCCAAGGACTTCCACCTTGTGCTGACGACCTGATCCGTCAAGCCACGTAGAGGACGTGATCTTCGAAAACGGGGTGTCCGTTTTGAAGAAGAGAAGCCGCTTGGGTTTGCAGCCGATCCGTTCCACAGACTGACCGTGCCGCTTTGCGCTTTCTTGAAGCAAACGATCGGCGACACGCTCGTCGAGAACGTCGATGTCGATCGCTGGAAAGTGCTCCGTACGCAAACCGATTCCGCTGTGACCACTCTTGGCTAAGCGAAGAAGCTCTTCACACGGGAACTCTTCCTTCTGCCACCCTTTAATCGCGGGGTACTTGGTACCGTGCTTGATCGGAACGAGACCGGTGTAGCCGTTTTGGATCAGGAGTGGCGCGTACTTAGCCAACGCATTGCTGCTCATTGCTCGCCGACCCGCGCCAGGAGGGAGACGATCAATTTGCCACGGGTGCCATCACTCTTTGCTGCAAGACGAGTAAGCCTGTCGAATGCCTCGATGCTGATCCGAACGCGGACCAACGACGTCTCATCACAAATCGAAGCAGCGCAGTCGCTGAGCATCGCGCGCTGAAGGTCACTATGCTTCAGCTCATCAGCTCGTCGCCGCAGGCGCTCTGTCAAGATCGTGTGGACGGCGGAATCTTGAAACGGGTTCTTACGATCGAGGCTCATGACAGCACCTCCGCAAGCTCTACGAAGGAACGGAAAGTTTTACATCCGCTGTTAGAAGCCCTGGAACCATGCGGAATAGAAGTTTTACACTTTCCCGCGTAAATCGTTGATTTCGTTGGTTTTTGGCACTCCCTAGGGGAATCGAACCCCTCTTTCCAGGTTGAAAACCTGGCGTCCTAACCGATAGACGAAGGGAGCGCAGTTGTGGGCTGCGCCCAGAGATGGGCACATAGAAAATCAGGCGAGCGCGATCAACCCTTTTTTCGCGGTGCGGCGAGCAGGCACGACACTCACGCTTCGGCGGCGTCGATGAGCTGGAGTTGTGCGGCTTCTGCGCCTCTCCAGGTGTCAGGTGTGATGCGGCCTGCGAGATGCATAGGGCTGCGGGTGCTCGCGGCGTGGTCGAGGGATTCGCCCAAGGGCTCGCCGACGACGCCGAAGGCGATAGCCCGCGCGGTGCGGCCCAGATGATCTTCGATCGTGAGCGCCAGGTGTTTATCGCCAACGATGCGAGTGTTACGGATGATGACGTCGGAGAAGGCGAAGACTGGCTCTGGATGACCCTGCCCGAAGGGCGCTGCTGGGCGGAGGGCTTCGCAGGTTCGTCCGTGCACGGCGCCGAGGGAGATGTACGCGTCGATGGTGAGCGGGTGTTCTTCGGTAGCCGTCGCGATGGCCTCGCCGAGGTTGGCTTCGATGAACCGCTCGAACTCTGAAAGTTGGTCTTGGGTCAGGGTCAGGCCCGCGGCCATTTCGTGGCCGCCGCCGCCGACAATGACACCATCCTTGGCTGCACGCGCGACGGCGGCGCCGAGGTCAACGCCGGTTACGGAGCGTCCTGAGCCAGTGCCTTTGCCGTCCTGCATCGCGATGCAGAAGGCCGGTCTGTTATAGCGCTCTTTGAGGCGTCCAGCGACGATGCCGACGACGCCAGGGTGCCAGCCTTCACCTGCAGCGATGACAGCGCCTCCTGGCTCTGACGAGCGGGCTTCGATTTGGGCGATGGCTTCGCGGCGGACCTGATCCTCAAGCTTGCGGCGCTCTTTGTTGAGAGCTTCGAGCTTTTGTGCGATGGCTTCGGCGCGTTCGGGTTCGTCCGTGGTCAGAAGGTCGAACGCGACACGGGCATGGCCGATGCGGCCTGCGGCATTGATCCGTGGGCCAATTTGGAAACCCAGGTGGCCAGCGTTTGCATGGCCGGTGACGCCAGCGACGTTGGCGAGGGCGCGAATGCCAGGGTTGCCGCCCTGCCCTGCTTCGAAATCGCCGAGGATTTTCAGTCCTTGAGCGACCAGAGTGCGGGTGAGGCCTTTCAGCGGCATCACGTCAGCCACGAGGCTAAGGGCCACAAGGTCGAGGCTTTGGAGGAGGTTCGGCTCTGGCCGGTCTTTGAACCAGTCACGCTTTCTCAGTGCACGGCTCATCGCCACGAGCGCCATGAAGGTCACGCCCCCCGCCGACAGGCCTTTGAGATCTGACAAATCCTCTGCACGCTGAGGATTGACCAAGGCGAAGACGTCGGGGCGATCCGCCATCAGGTGGTGGTCGAGCACAATAACGTCGGCCCCCACTGGCTCGAGAACGTCGCCATGGTTGGAGCCGCAGTCGACAGTGACGACGACGCTTGCGCTGCGCTCCGTCAGGCTTTGCAGGCCAGCTTGCGACGGGCCGTAGCCCTCGGTGAACCGATCAGGCAGATGAACGACAGCCTCAGCGCCCACGCTGCGCAGATAGCGGAAGAGGAGCGCCGCTGCACTTGTTCCGTCCACGTCGTAGTCACCGAAAATGCCGATGGTCTCGCCGCCGGTGATGGCATCGGCAAGCCGCTCAGCCGCTATATCCATTTCAAGCAGCGATGAGGGGTCAGGCAGGCTGCGCTTCAAACTGGGCTGGAGAAACGCGTCCAGCTCATCAAGGCTGATGCCGCGACCGACCAAGACGTCGGCCAACAGCGCGTCCATGCCGAACCGCTGAACCGCAAGATCAGATGTCCGCCTACAGATGGATCGCAGGTGCCACGACCTCCCCGTTATCGAAGAGCTGACTCCCAGCAAGAATTCCGAGGTGGGCGATAGCGAATCAAGCGGCATACGCCAGTATCCCACGGCCAATCGCCTGGAGCAAAGCGAGGTTCTCCGCATAGCGGGCGCACGCGGCAGGTGAACACCAGTCTGGCGCCCCAACAACCGGTGTCGTACACCACTGGATGGTGACCCATTCGCGGGTCTGCCTGGGGAGGGCCGTATGAAAGAGCTGAAAACCGCGGGGATTGGCCTGGTGGTGTGCGCCATTGTCTTCTTCATCACCATCGCGGTGTGGCCGTTTATTATGGGGCCCCAATCGACGCCGGATACCGCTGGCGGATCCGTCGCCCGGGCGGCGCACTTGGTCGCTGAGAAGCAGCACTACCTTTCGCTGTGGACGGCCGAATCGCTGGCCATGGGCATTCTGGCTGCGTGCGCATTTGTGATCGGGTTCCGGGGCCCGGCACAAGTCGGCTCGCCTCTTGGATGGGCGCTGCTGGGCGTTGGGTCCCTCGCGAACATCGCCATGTACCCGTTCGTGATGGGCAGTTATTTCGTCGTTGCGGAAATCGCCGCTGAGAACGTCGTGCCTTACGAGTCTGCGAAAGCGGCGGCCTTCGCCATTTTCAACATTGCCAACGCCCTCGCCTTCCTTGGCCTCGCGTTTGTTTTGCTCAGTCCACAGACGCTTCTTCCGCGGTGGCTGGGTGTGATTGGCGGGGTTGCCGGGCTGGTGACTTTCGGCGGCGCGACCTTTGGCCTTCTGACGGGCGAGGATATGATGATCTTCATGGGTCCCGGGGCGCTCTTGGGCTACATACTTCTCGGGATCGTGGGTGTACGGATGGTGTTCTCGCGGGAGCCGTAACGTTTTGCGATGAGGAGCGTTAGTTCAGCTTTTTCTTGGTCTCTGCCGGAGGTTCGACAGGCTGGGGCACGGGGGCGACGGTGACACCCTCGTCTTTCAGCTCTTTGACCTCTTTCGTAGTGGCTTCGCCATAGATCGGCTTCGCTTCGGTCTCGCCGTAGTGCTGCTTGCGCGCCTCTTCGGGGAAGTTTTTGCCGACGTTTTCGAAGTTCTTTTCGACGTAGTCCTTTGCCTTGCGGGCCACCTCGTTCCACTCTTTGGCGATGGCCGCCATGGGCTCACTCCGCCGCCGCGCGATCGCCGGGGCCATCGGTGCTTTGGACACGTTGCTGGTGCCGCAGACGGGACAAGAGAGCAGGCCCTCCTCCTTCTGACGGTCGAAGTCGGCACTTGAGGAGAACCAACCTTCAAAGCGGTGGTCCTCGGTGCAACGCAGGCTGTACTTAATCACGGCGTTAGAATGCTCACTTCGGTCAGCCGATCAAGAGCCAGTGAGGGGATGCGCTGCCGCACGTCATGGACCTTGGAGAGGTCCAGGTCTGCCGCCGCGATGCCAGGCTCGGCGTGCGGGAGGCGGTCGAGGACCTGGCCCCAGGGGCTGACGATCATGGAGTTGCCGTAGGTTTCGCGCCCGTCTTCATGCGCGCCGCCTTGGGCCGGGGCGATCACGAAGCTGCCCGTTTCAATCGCCCGTGCGCGGAGGAGGACCTCCCAATGGGCCTCGCCGGTCGGGACGGTGAAGGCTGCCGGCACGGTCAGGATCTGCGCGCCAGCCTGGGCCAAGTGGCGGTAAAGATGCGGAAAACGCACGTCATAACAGATGCTGAGGCCGATGCCGGCTTCGGGCATTTTCGCGAGGACCGCTTCGTTCCCGCCCTTGTAGAGCTTGGACTCGCGCCAGCTCTCTCCCGTGTCGAGATCGACATCGAAGAGATGGATCTTGTCGTAGACGGCCAGCCGCTTGCCATCGGCGAAAAGGACTGAGCGGTTCGCCACTTTGTCCGAGCCGGGGATCAGCGCAGGCATCGAGCCGATCACGAGGATCAGGCCCAGCTCTGCCGAGAGAGAGGCAAAGACGTCCTCTTCATGGGGCGAAGGCTCCGCCAGTTCGGCCAGCATCCGCTCGCGCCTCCGGTCGAGCAGCGTCGTCATCTCTGGCGTCACGACAAGGCGTGCGCCAGCTGCCGCGGCCTCGCGGATCAGCGCTTCGGCCTCCGCGAGGTTCTCACCCCGGCTGATGCCAGAGCGCATCTGGATGGCGGCAGCCCTCATAAGAGCGTTAGGCCTCCAGCATCGCGTCGAGCTTGCCCGCGCGCTCGAGCGTAAGAAGGTCGTCACAGCCGCCGATATGCTCGTCGCCGATGAAGATTTGCGGGAAAGTGCGCCGACCGCCGGAGCGGTCGATCATCTCTTGCTTTTTCTCCGCATCAAACGCGGCGGGGATCTCCTCCACGTCCACGTCCTTGCCCTTCAGAAGGTGCATCGCGCGGATGCAGAAAGGGCACATCGTCTTGGTGTACATCGTCACTTTGGCCATGGG
>JBCCTF010000176.1:0-6907 GCA_039198765.1 Pseudomonadota bacterium | reverse complement strand
GTGCAGAGCAGCACTGCAGAGTCATTTTGGCTCGCCACGGCTACTGAAACGGAGAATGTGCCAAATTTTGAGCGACCGCGTGAACCCGAAAGCCCCGAAGGATGCTAACGATCGTTCGCGCAAACTTCCGCTCAAGCGTACGTCGGAGCCGTCGGCCACGAAGACGAAGCCCGCTTATAATGGCGAGGCGTTCGGCAGTTTCCTCGGCGCCTGCCCATAAGTCTGGCCGCCACGGCCTCAATGATGTGAAGACGATGGCGCGGCCTTGTGGTCGCGTTTTTTGTGTTGTTCGGGGTGATGGTCCCCGGCAAGCGAAGCGGGTTAGAAAGCTCGCTGTTCAAATATCCCTTGCCGAGGCTGGAGGACAAGTTCGATGACCGATCTGATGCGCGATCTCGAAGCGGCGCCGCCGGATGCACTCCTCAGCTTGATGATCGCTGCGCGGAATGATGATCGTCCGCATAAGGTCGATCTCAGCGTGGGGATTTATAAGACGGCCGATGGCCAGACCCCAGTTCTGCCCTCCGTGCTTGCGGCGGAGGAGCAAATTCTCCGTAGACAGACGAGCAAGGCTTACGAGAGCCCGCAAGGCAACCCTGTCTTCTGCGAGTTGATGGAAGAGCTGGCGCTCGGCGAGGTTTCTGATCGGCGCACGACCTTCATGACACCTGGCGGCTCCGGTGCGCTCTTCATCGCGTTCCGTTTTGCCAAGACGATCACACCAGGCGCCAGCGTCTGGGTGAGTGAGCCGACATGGCCAAACCACCGCGGCATCGCAACCGGCGCAGGCTTTCCCTGCCAGTCGTACACGTACAAAGCCCGCGAAGACGGCTTCGCTGATGCGGCAGCCATCGCCGCGAGCCTCGAGGAGGCAAAAGCTGGCGACATCGTCGTCCTCCAAGGTGCGTGCCACAACCCAACCGGAATTGATCTTGATGCTGACGGTTGGTTGAACCTTGCTGAATTTTGCAAGGCGCGTGGCCTACTTCCCTTGGTTGATGTGGCTTATCAGGGGTTTGCTCAAGGTCTGGACGAGGACATGACCGGCGTTCGTTCGTTCTTGGATCAGATGTCTGAGGCGTTCTTGTGCGTGTCGTGTTCCAAAAACTTCGGACTCTATCGGGATCGTACTGGTGCGCTAATTGTTCAGTGTACGGATGAAAAAATTCGCGACATCGTCGCTAGCCAGGTTTCGTCCGTGGTGCGGACTGCGTATTCGATGCCGCCTGCCCACGGTGCTGCGATCGTTGCCGGAATTCTCTCCGACAGCGCGCTTCGCGCGCGGTGGGAAGACGAGGTCACAGAGATGCGGACGCGCCTTATCAATCTGCGTACGGTCTTTCACTCGGCACTGGTCTCAGCGACAGGCCGGAATGATCTGATGATCAACCGTCAGAACGGTATGTTCTCGCAACTGCCGATAGCTCCTGAAGCAACGGTCAGAGTCCAAGAAGAAAAAGCAATCTATCTGCCCAAATCTGGTCGGATCAACATCGCCGGGTTGAATGAGGAACGGGCCGAGGAAATCGCGCAATCTCTTGCACCATACCTTAGCGCGGTAGACTGATTTTCCCCATACTGACCGCAGGCATCGAGGGAAGCGCAAGCTTGAAAACTGAAGGATCACCGGCCACCAGTTCATTAGCCAGCACTGCGAAAAGGATGGCCTCCTTCGCATCCGGTTCGATACCAAGCTCCGACGTATTCCCAATCCGGTAACCCGGAAGAGCGGCCTTTAGTCGTTCTACAAAAAGGGGATTCCGCGCACCGCCGCCGCTTAAGTAGATGCTTGGCGCGCCAGCAACACGTTGAACAGCCTCAGTTATTGCTTCTGCTGAAAATGCGTTGAGCGTTGCGAGGACATCTTGGTGTGAGAGATCCGGGCCATGCTTGTGTAGAGTGTCTTCTATGGAGGCGAGGGCAAAATGCTCCGGACCCGTTGTTTTCGGGAAACCTGCCGATAGAAATGCATCGCTCATCAGTTTACTGAGCAGGGTTTCATCGACGGTTCCGGCGCAAGCGAGCTTGGCATCGGCATCGTAGGTGAGGGGTGCGTAATGCTTGCGCACATAGGCATCCATCAAGGTGTTGCCAGGCCCGATGTCCGTGCTGAACGCTTCTTCCCCACGGTTTCGTGCAGGCAGGTAGGTGAAGTTGGCGATGCCGCCGATGTTGAGGAGAAGACGGTCCTCTGTTTCCTCAGTAAGCAGAAGGTAGTCACCATAAGCCGCGAGAGGCGCACCTTCACCGCCGGCGGCAACGTGTTTTTGGCGAAAGTCCGAGATCGTCAAGATGCCTGTGGCCATGGCAATGTGATCGCCGTCGCCTAACTGCAGCGTAGCATTGGGAAGATCTGTATGCTGATGCATCCATTGCGGCGCGTGATAGATCGTTTGGCCGTGGCTGGCGATGAGGTCGACGTCAGACGTTGGGACACTCCATTCGTTCAATGCTTCTGAGACCAATCTTCCGTGTTCAAGGCCAATCGACTCGTTGAGCAGCGTCACGGCTTCCAGGTCGACATCGCGCTTCGCAAAGACACCTAAGATCCGTCCTGTAAGCGTTGTGTCGAATGGCTTCGTGACGAAGTTGTCGACTGTCAGTGATGTTTCCGTTCCGGACCCGCGTACCGTGCACAGAGCAATATCAAGGCCGTCGAGCGATGTCCCACTCATGAGACCTATAATGCGACGCGACTTTTTCTGCGATAACTCAGCAAGTTGTCGGATGCCAAGCGCGCTCATGCGGCGTTGGCTTCGTAAAGGCCTAGGGCCTCCAGTCGCGACTTTGCTGCTTCGAGATCAAACGGTTTCGGCAGTGCGAGTGAAACACTCCGAGCACGGTCAGCTCTGCGAAGCGTATCCCCTGTGAGGTCAATCGACGCCTTGGCCACCGCTTCCATATCTTCGCGTTCGCCGTTGCAATGGCAGATGATTTCGCATCCGGCCGCGAGAGCATCCCGCGATCGCTCCTCTATCGTGCCGCCGAGAGCGTTCATGTTGATGTCGTCAGTGATGATGAGGCCGTCATAGCCCCATTTGGCGCGAATCAGCTCCTTGACGATGGTCGGGGAGAGGGTGCCCGGCCGATCTTTGTCAATGTCCGTATAGAGAACATGAGCTGTGAGGAGCATCGATTCTTTCCGCATGGCGAGAAATGGCTTGAAATCCTCAGTCTCCAGATCGTTCTCTGCTAAGTCAACCCGCGGCAGGGCAAGGTGGCTATCGGCGTCACCTTTCCCGTGGCCAGGGGCGTGTTTGATCACTGGAGCCACCCCGCCTTCGCGGAGTCCCAGTGCTGTCGCTTTACCCAGCGCGGTAACAGCTCCTGCTGTATCTCCGAACGCGCGCGATTTGAGAAAGGGGTGCGCGTCCTTTTTGACGACGTCGAGGACAGGGGCGAAATTCGCGTTCACGCCGAGAGCCTTGAGATCGTGCGCCATGATTCGCGCATTCAACCAGGCCGCTTCCTCAGCCGTTTCCGGATCGTCTTCATACAGAGCACCGAAGAGATGAGCCGCAGGAGGGTGCCGAAAATGAGGACCCTTAAAGCGAGAGACCGTGCCTCCCTCTTGGTCGATGAACACCGGCGCTTCGGGGTCGTCCGATGCCGCGCGGAGTTCGTTCGTTAACGCCTTCACCTGGGCGGGCGTTTCGATGTTCCGCCCAAAGAGGATGTATCCCCATGGGCGGACCTCACCGAAAAACGCCCTCTCCCAGGAAGAAAGGGTTGTTCCGGCACAGCCGTAGAGTGTTGAAAGTTGCTTTGTCATAGCCTGTCCGTCGACAGTCTACGCCTAAAAGAGTTTAAGCTGGAATGAACAGTTGCACTGAATTGAGAAATACTTTGTTAAGCCGGTTGAGAAAAGTTCTCATGAAAGCTACTCAATTCATCCGCTTTCGCAGAAACTATCACGGAAAACGTATCGTCCCATGCGACCAAATCGGCGCGACGCCCGGGGCTTAGAGATCCTCTGAGATGTTCGCATTTCAAGAATCGGGCAGGTTCAAGAGAAGCCATTCTTACTGCAGAAACAAGGGATTGGCCGAGGCACATCACAGCGTTTTCGACCGCTCCGATCATGGTCAGGTGTGCTCCCGCGAGGGTTCCGTTCTCATCAACGCAATGACCGTCCCGCACGAATATCCTTTTGTCGCCTAGCTTGAACAACTCTCGGTTGGTGCCGATTGACGACATCGCGTCGGTGATCAGCATGATCCTGCCGTCTGACTTCGCTCGGATCGCGAGCTTTAACATTGTGTCACTTACGTGGTGCCCGTCGGCGATGATTGAGCACCAGGCGTCGCTCTCGAGTGCTGCGGCGACAGGGCCGGGCGCTCGGCTCAACATAGGAGGCATCGCGTTGTAGAGGTGGGTAAACCCCCGGAGCCCGGCGTTCAGTGTGCTTATCGTTTGCTCGTAGGTTGCGGCCGTATGGCCGGCAGATACGAGGACGCCGGCTTCGGTGAGTTGCCGAACGGTTGCGGCGGAGACTTGCTCGGGCGCGACCGTGAGCATGAGGTGGCCCGCGTCGAACGCCGCGAGCGTCGCGACTGTCTCGTCGGACAGGGCGCGGAAGTGCGCTGCATCGTGGATGCCCCGCTTATCAGCGTTGAGGAATGGGCCTTCCAAATGAAGACCGATTGCACCCCCGATGCTACGGGTCCTTGCGTCGTCGGCAGCACTGAGCGCTGCGGCCATCTTTTCCTCGGTATCGGAAATCAGTGTGGGGAGGAATGACGTGGTGCCATAGGGTAAGTGCGCTCGCCCAATCTTGTCGATCGTGTCCGCACTTGGATCATCATTGAATAGGACACCGCCGCCGCCGTTGACTTGAACATCGATGAAGCCGGGAGCGAGGACAAGGCCGCCGAGGTCCAGCCGGTCAGCATTTGTAGGCACATCGCTCAACGGAACAATGGCCGTGATCGTTGATCCCTCAACGAGGAGAGCATGATCCAGCACTTCGCGGTCAGGTAAAATCAGCCGTGCACCGATGAATGCCGTGGTGGCCATGGCCTGCTCCGTTTGCTGGACCCAATGGGTCAGCCGGCGGCGTTTTCCTGCGCGTCGCCTTCGTCCTCTGTAGCAGGTTCTGGGCGGACCGCAGCTGCAATTGCACGCTTCAGATCGTCCGGTTTGACAGGCTTCGCGAGGTAGTCATCGGCGCCAGCGGCGATCAGCTCTTCGCGCGCCGCGGCGAACGCGTCGGCTGTCACTGCGACGATCGGGATGGTCGCCTTGCGGCCGGGCAGGGCGCGGATCCGTTTGGTCGCCTCGACGCCGTCCATGACGGGCATTTGTTTGTCCATCAGGACCATGTCGAAGTCGCCGACGCTGACCGCATCAACAGCGAGCTGACCGTTTTCGACGATCGTCAGTGTCTCGACTTTCCCTTTGAGGATCGTCTTGATCACCATGGCGTTGACGGCGTTATCTTCTGCCGCAAGAACGCGCAGCCCGCCAAGGGCTCCGTCCACATCGAGAGGGGCGGTGGCCTCTGGGATCGGCTCGAGCTCGGCAATCTTACGCTCAGACATCGGAATGGTGATGGTGAAGGTGGTGCCGAAGCCGACTTCGCTTTCTAGGTCGATTTTCCCGCCAAGCAGGTCTGTGATCTGCTTACAGATAGCAAGGCCGAGACCCGTGCCTTGGAAGCTCCGTGTACCGCCTGTGTCAACTTGGCGGAAGCTCTCGAAGATAATATCCCGGCTCTCTTTAGCGATGCCTATGCCGCTGTCGCTGACGCTGAGGACCAACGGTTGGGTCGCGCTACCGCCCGATGCGGAGAGCTCGACGCGACCGTGGGGCGTGAACTTGATCGCGTTGGAGATCAGGTTTGAGAGCACTTGCCGGATGAGTTTCTCGTCCGAGTGGAAGGCACCGGGGGCGAGGTTGATCTTCGCATCAAAGGCCAAGCCTTTCGCCTCGGCCTTGGGACGCCAGAGATTCACGACGTCATTGACGATCGTCGGGACCGCAACATCAGAGAGAAGGGCATTAACTCGCCGACCTTCGAACCGCGCCACATCGAGAACGTCCGACACGATTTCGTGGAGGTGCTCTGCCGAACGTAGAGCTGTCGAGAGTTTCTCACGGTCCGGTTCTTCGAATGAGGCGCGATCCAGAACGTCCGCGGTCAGATTGATCACGGCGTTAAGGGGTGTACGAATCTCGTGGCTGGTGGTGGCGAGGAACTCGGTCTTGGCGCTGTTGGCCTTCTCAAGATCAACGTTGGAGCGGCGCAGCTTGAGGTTCACGGCTTCGAGCTCTTTGTTGAACCGCTCGGTGACCCGGCGGGTCTTGCCAGACTGCCAGGTTTGCCAGATCAGGAAGCAGATAATCGAGACAGCGGCGACGACAATCGCGCCGTAGAACATCCGGTCTTGGGCACGTTTGGCTTTGATCAGGTCAACGTCAGCCTGCAGACGTTCAGTACGCAGCTTTTCGATCGTGAGCTCTTTCGTTGAGAGCTCAAACTCGGCGTTTGTGATTGCGAGGTTTGCAGAAGCCGCCACGTCGCGCTCTGCGTCTTCGAGGCGCTTCAGAGCCTTGAGGTGCGGAAGCGCACTCGCAGCAAGGCCAAGCGCGTCGTAGACTTCAAACGCGAGAGAGTGCGCCTCGGTCTCATCCTCGGGGGTGGTTTCGAAATCGGCCTCTGCAAACGTCCTATCGAGCACCCGAGCCGCGGTGTCTTCTCGACCTTCGAGTAAGGCAACTTTCGCTTCCACCGCGAAGGGGAGGAGCGGCATCTGGTCTTTAGGGATCTTTGCATCGAGACCGCGAACGGCTGCCAGCGACGTCTTCGCTGCTTCGATGTTCCCCACACTGAGTTCCAGCGCGGCGAGGTTTGCTTGCAAGCGGACAGCGTAGCTTGGTGCTGAACCAACGATTTCCTGGCTCAGCG
>JBCCTF010000175.1:0-6963 GCA_039198765.1 Pseudomonadota bacterium | reverse complement strand
TTTGCCAGAGGCCCACCAGGCCATCCGACGAAAAAAAGACGATGAGTAGAAAGGCGAGGCCGATGACGGTGTTGAACCGTTCTCGATCAATCAGATCGATGGCGAAATTCTCGAGCAGAACGAACGCGAGCGCTCCGACAAACGGGCCAATGGGATGGCGCAGCCCCCCCACGACGGCGATCACCAGAATGTCGATTGCGATATCGACCCCAATCGTTCCCGGTGACACGCGACCATTGAAGAGGACGAGCAAGACCCCCGCAGTTCCAGCAACGATCCCGGCGAGGAAGAAGGCGTAAACCCGGTGGGCCGTAACGCTGTAGCCCAAGGCCGACATGCGGCGCGGATTGTCGCGAATGGCCTGCAGTGTGAGACCGAACGTGGACCGCGCGCCGTAGGCGGTGGCCGCGAAAAAGAACACGGCTGTGGCCAGGCACACGTAGTAGAACGGTGTCGGGTCGCGCCAGTAGACGCCCCAAAAGCGCGGCGCCTCCACCCCGGAGAACCCCTGAAAGCCGTTAAACAGAGCGTAGTTCTGCCGCACGAAAAAGAAGAAAGACACCGCGATCGCGAGCGTGATCATGATCGTGTAGATGCCCTCGGTCCGCACTGAGATGAGGCCAACGAGCGCCGAAAAGAGCGCCGCGATAAGGATCGCAAACGGGTAAAGCACCCATGCGGGCCACCCGAGGCCCAGCACATCAACCGAGTTTGTCCCAAAGATCGGGATCGAATAGGCCGCGACACCGGCCACGGTGATCTGGGCGAGACTGACCATCCCGCCATAGCCCGCAAGGATCATGAGCGAGAGTGCGATCAACCCCAGGATCAGGGTGTAGCCACCGATCTGATAGGTGAAGAAATCCGTCGCGATCCAAGGATAGACGAGCAGAAACGCCCCGAGCACCCACCATACCGGACTGACCCGTGCGAGGAGGTGGGCACGCTCTTCGATCATGAGCCCATGATGCCTTGGGGTCGGACGGCCAAGACGCCGATCATGATGAGGAACGTCAAAACAACGCCGTATGTCGGGAAGTATGCGAGCCCAAACTGTTCGGCCAAACCGATCAGAAGCGCGCCAATGGCTGCGCCGGAGACCGAGCCCATCCCACCCACAATCACCACGACGAGGGATGCGAGCAGATAGCGGATATCCTCGCCCGGTGCGATGGAGAGAGCCGTGCCACCGATGACGCCGGCAAACCCAGCGAGCCCGGCACCGATCGCAAAGACGCAGGCGAAGACGAGGTTCACGTTCACACCCGTGGCGTCGAGCATGTCACGGTCATCGACGCCCGCGCGCACCATCATCCCGAGCCTCGTGCGATTGAGAAAGAGCCAGAGCGCCACGCCGACGGCAATCGCGATGAAGAGCACGGTCAGCCGGTAAGTGGGATACTTCAGAAAGACCTCGGTTCCGTTCGACCGCACGACCGAGATAATCGGCAACTCCGTCGCGCCAAAGAGCACCTCGGGGGGCTGATACTGGTAGGTCGTTCCTGACCAGACGGCGAGCATGAGGTCGGCTGCGACAATCGATATGCCAATCGTGACTAGTGTCTGGCGCAGATCGTCGCCCTGCATGCGCTGGAAGACGACAAGCTGAAGGATGACCCCCACAATGGCGAGCACCAAGAACGCCGCAGCTGCGCCGAGTATCCAGCTGCCCGTGGCCTCCGAGACCTCCCAACCGATATAGCCGCCGAGCAGGTACATCGATCCGTGGGCGAGGTTCACGTTGCGCATCAGACCGAAGACGAGTGTGAAACCGCTGGCCACTAGAAAGTAGAGCCCCGCCAGCGTCAGGCCGTTCAGAAGGGTCGTCACAAACGTCTTCTTGCGCCCCAAGACATCCACGAGCCAATCCGGCCACACTGCGAAAATCAGGTATAAAAGGACGACACCCAGCAGCAGCCAAAACGCGCTGAGCAAGGGGTTACGGCGCACCGAGTTCACCGACGTCCACCGGCTTCAATATTCAAAATTTCCTCCCATGCCCATGTTAGGGCCCTTCAATGCTTGCATGAGAAATGGAATCCCCCAATACCCCAAAATCAGGATATTTGGGTAATTATGGGTAATAATGGACTGGCCAACATGAGTGCCATGGCGTGGAAAATTCACGAGCGCAGCGATGAACGCAGTCTTCCGCCTGTGATTCTGACCGCCAAAAGCGCGGCAGTTCCCTCCACTCTGTCACCAGAGATCTCCGCGCTTCTTCCGACGCAAAAGGACGACGGCTCCTGGCTGTCGGACATGCCTCGAATTCATCCGCAGGGCGCCTGCGCCGGCCTCTTCATGGCCGACCCTCTCCATCAGCAAAAACGCATGCTGAACCTTCTTCGGGACGCTGGGGTTGGGTGGCTGATAAATCTGCCGTCGGTGTCACAGCACGACGCAGAGTTTGAAACGAACCTTGGCGAAGTTGGGCTTGGACCCAGAAAAGAGCTCGAGGTGCTGCGCTCCTATCAGAAGGAGGGGTTCGATTGCATCGCTGCTGTCTCGTCAGCGCGGGACGCCGAATTTGCGCTGAGCCTGGATTTGAAAAACATCGCGGTTTTGCCGCGCGTACAGGCCTACGAAAGCGGCTTCCCGAGTGAGCTCCACCGGAACCGTCAGGTGGCGGAGGTGTGGGAGCGCATCAAGACGGAGAACGCGGCCCTGCTGAGCTTGGTGACCGCTGCCGAGGCAGCCGCGCAGAGCGTTTGGCCACCGCAGGTGCACGCTGTGATCGAGCGTCCAAGCGCCTCAGGCTGATCAGACGCTAAAACAGGTCGTATTTCTTCATGCGATTGAACAGCGTCTTTCGGGAGATGTTCAGCGCCAGCGCCGTTTCCTTGCGCCGAAACCCGTTTCTCGCCAGAGCTTCTACCAATTGTTCACGCGGCGAGGTTGGAGTGCTTTGGACAACGGCCGGGCTGGCTTCAGCTTCGAGAAGGTCTTCTACCACCCTTACGCTGACGTCTCCCCCTTCCGCGGCGCGCAGAAGCGACCTCGCCACAACAGAGATCTCCGCCTCGTTCCCGTGCCAATCATGGCGCTGCAAGCGCAGGCGCACGCGTGGTCCCATGCTCCGAAAGGCGCTGTCATCAGCGCCGAGATCCTTGAAGGCTCTTTGAAAGAGCAGGTCCAGGTCGCCAGGGCGATCCGCTACCTTCGGCACCCTTATCGTCACTGTGTGCCCCATCACCTCCGCTAGGCACTCTGGCGGCTCCCAACTCGTCACCACGATCAGCCGCGCCTGCACACGTTGGCTTGCGGCACTGCCCATCGGTGCGTAGGTCCCCCGCTCGATCGCGCCCGCGAGCCGTTTTTGCATGGGTCCCGGAAGACGATCGAAATCGGGAATGACAGCCTGCGTGCCGGGTCGCCGCAGAAGACCTGCCTCACTCGCGTTCTCTTTCGTGCCGAACAGCAAGGCAGACCTTTCCTCGAAAACCGACGACAGCTGAAGCGTGTCCACGAACCCATCCCGCAAGTGCTTTGGGAACGCGCGTTCGAGGAGACGCAGCACCGCGTAGATGGGCCCACCATGGGGCACCTGAACAACAATCGGAGCAGCGGATTGTGCGGCTCTGCGCACACTTAGCAGCATGTCCTGGAAGACTTGCGATTGCCCAACAAGCCCCTCCGATGCCGCGATCCTGCTCAGCTTGCGATCTGGCAAGGCGGGTTTTTGGACTACGTCCATGGCCAGCCGATAACTCGCGACCTGATCGCCAATCGACGATTCAATCGGCATCCGGTCCAGCGTTGACCCGCCGACATACCCGTCAATGTCAGCAAGCTTGCTGATAAACTCCAGATCATCCGCGGCGGCGATGGGCCCCCCTTCCAGGAAAAGCTTCAGATTGACTCGGTGGCGTTTGAGGTAGCGGCTCACTTCGTTTGCCTGAAGTGCCGCCTCCTCAAGCGACTGGCGCGGCTGATGGCCCAGCGCCCCGCCCAAATTCCATCCGAAGTTGTAGACAAGCGCGCTAAGCCCGGCGTCAGCTCCCTCACGCGCCTGACGGGGTGTGCCGCAGAAAAACATCGACTTGCCACCGGCATCCTCGACCGCGCGCAACAGGCCGATCTCCGCGCGAGTGCCGAGCCCTGCCTGGTCCAGAACCCTCCGGAAGCCGCGCGAGTAATGCATGGCGGTCGGAAAGTTCACGGCGCCGTGGAAACCCGCCTCCAACACATCCCGCGCCAGCTCCGAGGGCGACTTTTGCAGGTTCCAAGGATTGACCCCCACATAGACGGGCAAGCTCGTCATTGGGAGGATCTCCGACATCGCAAAATCGAAGGTCAGCTTCGTCGCGTCATGCATGGGAAGCATGCACGCAATGGATGCTGCCCCCATGCTGCGCAGGCGGCCCGCATTGATCGCAAGGAGGAAATCGGCCCCGCCCTGCTCTGCGGCACGGGCGACGATGCCGCTCCCGACCGCAGCACCGACAAGGCTCGTGGATCGACGTCGCGCCATGGGCTGGTCTCAGATGGGCAGAGGCCGGTTGGCGCTCTCTTTTTTCAACTCGACCGCGCAAAAGACCATCGTGCTTGTGCCAACGTTTTCGAGGTT
Organism: Pseudomonadota bacterium; assembly: GCA_039198765.1. Lineage (GTDB taxonomy): Bacteria > Pseudomonadota > Alphaproteobacteria > Caulobacterales > Parvularculaceae > Parvularcula. Next base: position 2,396 of record JBCCTF010000175.1, on the reverse strand, counting down.
GTGCAGCGCGAACTCGCCCGGGCCCACGTTATGGAAATGCGTGGTGCCAGCCTCGAAATCGCTCTCATAGGTGGTGCCGTCGTAGGTGCGCTGTAGAAATCGCCCCCCCGCCAGAGCCGTCCAAAAGTAGCTCATGACATGGCGGTGAACAGGCATTTTCTCTCCGGGTTTCAATGTCATATGCCACACGCGCACACTGTCATTTTCAAAGACGAGGTCCGTGCCAATACGACCGTTGAACTCGTTGCGCCGAAACTCGTCCACGATCTCTGGCGGCCAGTTTTCGAAGTTCGCCGTTGTCAGCTCGCCAGATCTAAACGTGTCCGCAGGTGACATCGCGACTGCTCCACTCTCATTTGCCGTCAGAGAGCAGCATACCACCTTGAGGAAACGGCCGGTCAAGGGCCCGCGCCGCCAAGCGCTCAACGCCGCAGGGCGATGATCAGCTAAACGAGCAGCCGACGAGGACGGTCGATGGCTTCAGCAGGCATCCTAGCTGCCCAACATCGGCATGCAATGACGCCCCAAAAGCGCCGGACGGCTGCTATGTCACGGTGAACTGGCCCATCATTCCGCAATCTTCGTGTTCGAGGATATGGCAATGATACATGTAAGGCGTGTTCTCAGGTGCGTCGTAGTCAAACCGTACGAGGACTTCGGACCAGCCCTCTTCAACGTGGACCATATCCTTCCAGCCCTGTGCATAGGCCGGTGGTTCGGCGCCGCTCTGGCTGAGAATGCGGAACGAGCACCCGTGGATGTGAAATGGATGGAGCATGTCATCGACCGAGATGCGCCAGATCTCCGTGTCGCCCTTGCGAACCGTTTCGTCGATCCGGTCCATCTTCATCGGCTGTCCATTGATCGCCATGGCCCCTGCATTCCCGCAGAAGTTCTCCCATGCGAGCGCCAAAGCGACGAGATCTGCGCCGACATCCATCTGCAGCTCAAAGGATCGTGTGACCGTGGCGGCCGAGGGATCTGGGGGCGCGAGATTGGCCAGCCGCGTGGGCATGGAGCCTGTGAAGCCCGCCTCGGAGGATCGGTTGAGCGTGAGCACTGTCGTCGCCTGGTTGCCGAAGAGCAGCCCGGCAAAGAAGCCCGCGTCCCCGTTCAGATTGACATTGAGCGCGTTCGTCTCGGCGCCGGTCATGTCGACAAGCACCTCGTAGCGCTCTCCCGGGGACATCAGAATGCTCTCTGTCTCCACCGGGCTTGGCAGGAAACCACCCTCCGTCGCGATCACCGTGACCGGCCCGCTCTGCATCGAAAGCTCGAGGAACCGGGCGTTGCAGGCGTTGAGAAGTCGCAGGCGCACCAGCCCCGTGGGCACCGTCTGGGATACCGGCGCGATGACACCGTTCACGACGACCGTGTCACCCTGAAACCCGTCCTCGAAGACTTCGGCGCTGAGCTCATAGGCCATGCGCCCGCTGCCATCGAACATCTTGTCCTGCAGGACGATCGTGAAATCATCGACGCCGTAGGTCTTTGGCAGGTCAGCGGCGAGGCTTGCGTCATCTTCGATGAGGAGCACGCCCGCGAGCCCGTCATGGGTCTGGCGGGCAGTCTTGCCATGCATATGGGAGTGAAACCAGTTCATCGATGCTTGCTGAACGATGGGCACGTCGGGTGACCAGACGCCCCCGTCATCGATCTCCTGATGCGGGCCGCCGTCCACCTCGCCCGGGATGTGCAGACCGTGCCAATGGATCGTGGAGACATCGCCGATGCTGTTGGCCACGTCAAAGGGCAGCGTCTGTCCCTGCTTTGCCCGAAGCACCGGGCCAAGATAGCCGTGGTTGATGCCGAGGGTCTGGCTCACCGCGCCCGTGCCGAAATCATGTGTCCCCGGCTGCAGATTGAGCGCGATGCGGGTCTCGATGCCCGCCGTCAGATCCGTAAGAGGCAGGATCGGCAGCGCCCGCGGCGCGCTCTGGCCGAGGAGCGGGCTGCAAAGCGCAAGGGATGCCGCACCACCGGCCAGTAATTCCCGACGGTTCATTGCGTGATCCCTTCTGCCGAAATCTCAAATGCGGCCAAGGCAGCACGCATGTCCTCATCTTGTCGTTCAATGAGGCGCTCAAATGCAACGCTGTCCGCGTTGAGCGCCTCCCAGCCGTTCTCTTCGACACCCGCCTGCCACACGTCAGACGCGTAAAGCGTCTCAAACATCTGATCGTAGGCGGCCTGATCCTCAGCAGAGGTGCCGGGGGGCGCAAAGAAGCCGCTCCATGTCGTAAGGTCCATCTCGATCCCCTGGCCGGTCAGAGAAGCGGGCGCTTCAGGATCGTCCACCGTGGTGGCAAGAATGCGCACCATGCCCTGCCCCTCAAGGCCCCGCGCACGCGCCTGATCGGTCACCAGAGCGCGCACGTCACCGCCCAGCAGCGCGG
>JBCCTF010000174.1:0-7212 GCA_039198765.1 Pseudomonadota bacterium | reverse complement strand
GCCTGCCAGGCAAAGGGTGCATACCCCCAAAGTGCCTCGAAGAAGGCCTTGAAGTCGTGTCCCAAGGTCATCGTACAGGCGCACACAGGCCAAGGCCATAGTGACGTCCGGCGCCCAGAAGCAGGGGCCCGCGCATCGGTTCTGCAAAAGTTAGTACGGCGTGGGTCAGGCTCCGCGTGCGGCAGTGATGCGGCACAGCCCAGCGGGTCTGCGGCGGGCCGTGAAGACGAACCGATGGGGCACCTTCGTGAGCGCTGTGCTTGTCAGCGCGCACCTCCACCGGTTCAGGAAGGCCTACGTTGTCGCAGGCAAGTTTCACAGCCCTCTCCATTTCTTCCTGGTACTTTGCATTCACGCCGCCCTTAGGTTCACGGCGTTTCGCCTTTAGGTGACGATCGAGGACGAGTGGTGTGACGGTCGCCCAAACCGTTGACTCCGCTGACCAGCGGTCTGGATTGAGCGCAGCAAGGCTGGAAGCAGCTTCTCGAACGACCAGGCGGTCCTTGTCGAAGCGCAACTCCTTACTGTCGCCTGAATCGTCCCCAATGGCCTTCAGCGCCCGGTTCAGCGCTCGCTGCGCGTCGAGTGCCCGGGTTGCCGCTTCATCGGCCGCGCCGCCAAGCGCCCGGGCGAGATTATCTTCCATGGCGCGAGGTAGAACGAGGGCGACGCCCTTGACGCTGCCATCGGCATGGGGCCGCCCGACATGGGGCAGGGTGAGAATGGCGAGGTGCGGCGCGGCGGATGGGCCACCATTGGCGGCGTGGGCGGACAAGACTTCGGGCAGATCGCCGCCTGCCTTAGCAATGATCCGGGTTCGGATGGTTTCTGCAATCCTAGCCGTGGCGGTCAGGGCGATGGCCGGTCCGTCGCCGAGCGGGAAGATTTGCCATCGCTCACCATAGGGGGAAGCGGAGGGCGCGACATCTTCATTCGGCTTATCCGCGACTATGATGCCGGGTTCCGGCCGCCTTTGCAGCCCGGCCTGGTCGCCAGCTGCGTTCCCTCGTTCGGCAGCAATCAGCGCGTCGAGGCGGCCTGCATGTACCCAACGCCGTGCGGGCTGGGTCTCCTCGCGTGGGGGTTGGTAATCGGTCACGGAGCAAGCGACGAGGCTCGACGAATGGCCTATGTGCCGGACGTCCGAGGCAAGAGAAGAGAGGGGGAGACAGTGATCCTCAGGAAGGTCCGCGTCCCAAGAAAGGAGGAGGTGCAAGAGCGGTGTGTCACCGCGTCGTCCCAGCGGCAAAAGCGCCGCGGGGAAGCTGCGCTCCGCAGTGTGCCTGGCGGCAATTAAATCTCGTGCCGCGATCCTATTCGCCTTGCCCTTCACGACGGTATCATTGACCGGCACGTAGACGCTGACGCCCCTGCGGATCCCGGCATCGGCGGCGTAGAGACGCGGGCCGGGCAAACTCTCAAGCCACCGCAAGGCCTCAGCTTCCGCCTCGTCCTCGCCCCTCGCGCCCCAGCTTGCAACGAGGGCGGAAAAAATTCGGTCGGGTTGCACAGGCCAGTCAGGCGCGCGGTCGGCTCGACCCCGTGCAGCACGGCAGGCTCCAGTCAAAAACCTCAGTTCGATCGAGAAGGCCACGACGCCTATTCCTCGTTGTCGTCCGTGCCCTGACCCTTCCAGGCCATCTCCTGGCTGCCGCGCACGATCTCCAGAAGCTTGGCCTGCGGGACGAGCAAGAGGGGTTCAGCGTTCAGATCGAAACCCGCTTGTCGGGCAGTGTCCAGTGCTGCCGCGTACAGCGCTTTCGCGTTGTCGAGGGACACGGTCTCGGGCTTTCCATTCGCCCCGATTAGCTCGATCGGGGCCGGACCAGTCTCTTCGTCTGCAACGAGGTCACAGCGCGAGCGTAGACTGTAGCCGGCCTTATCGTTCGCTGCGAGCGCGTAGAGGCCAAGGGCCGCAAGGTAAGTCCGAGCCGCCTCATCCCGCGCCGCGTCGCCTCCAAAGCGAAAGTGGCGCAGTCCAGCCAGTGTGACAACGGCGCACTGTTCGGCATACTCGAAGGTGACGCCGAGATCCTCGACGTCGGGACGAATGTTCCCATGATTGACTTCGGAAGGCCGGACGGGCTTGTCCTTCGTCGTGCGAGGCTCGTGGATCCATTCCGATTTAGTTCCGTAGATGTTAGCGCCTTTCTGTACACCCAACGGATCGATACGACTACTGGTCCGCTTCCCCACAACCGCTCCGTACCCGATGATCTCACTGACGACGCAGCGCTGAAACTTCGCGCCGAGGCCGCCGCCCGTGCCGGTCGAGTTCCAGGCGCCGAATAGAAGCGAGTTCGGCGATAGTTCCAGGACCGCTGTCGCGTTGCGCATCGTCGCCTTCTGGAGGCGCTTGCCCACCTCGGTTTCGTTGAACGGCGTCTTGTCCTTTTCACTGTCGCGCAGGATCGCATCGAACACGCGGTGTGGCGTCTCAAGCGAGGTAATTCTTCCAGGGTCAACCAACTCGTAGCCGGCTTCTTCTGCTGTATCCTTCATTTCTTTCGGAAAAACGATGTCGGTCGCAACATGCGGCAACTCGATCTCGCCCGCCTGGATAGCGAGCAGCAGCGCTTCCTCTAGCCTGTTTGCCTGGCTCTGCACGCTGTCGATCAGTACGCAACTTACCGGCTTGTCCTCTTCGGCGACGCGCCGGTCCTCGAAGACATGCTGCGCTGGATCGTTCGAGCCCGGACCCGGGTATGTTGGGGGGAACACCTTATCACCGGCCCCGCCAACCGGTTGCAGACGTTGCCGACGCCGGAACGCAGCGCCGTTGCGAACGGCGTCCATTAGTTTCTCGTGATCCATCCATGCCTCCCTGCGCGACTTCCTTTACGAAGGCACGGAAAGGTTGCAACCCCTTGGCGCAGTAGCGCGAACGGCGAAGTTCGCCTAATCGCCGCAACTGGCTTTCCATTCCCTGCGTGATGTCCGCAAATGCGCGATTGTGTTGAAAAAGTCGGAGCTCTGACGGTTTAAGGAGCTTCGATCCGTCAGGATTCAGGTGCTCCTGTCTTCCGGCCCCGCCTCAGTGGGTGGGGCTTGGTGTCATCGGTCTCAGCTTGGCGAGTTTTCTCAGGTTTTGAGCGAGGGCGGCGAGGGTGAACTCGTCTCGGGCACCCGTTGGGCCGCGGAGCCGGAGCTGCCTGAGCTTCAGAACCCGCTTGAGGTGGGCGAAGCACATTTCGACCTTCTTTCGCTCCCTCCGGGACCGGGCGTAGGCATCAGTCTTCGAGAGCTCCCTCGCCAAATCGCGCGCTCCTTCGTGGACGTGCCGGGTGACCTTCCGCTGAGGCGTCTTAGGGCTGCAGCGCAGCTTCATTGGGCAGGCTTCGCAGTCGGCTTTCAGGGCGTAGTATCGGACGAGGCCATCAGCACACGGCTTTGCCTTCGCTGCCCGTCCGGCCCGACGGTAACGGACCAGCTCCTTCCCGGCGGGGCAGACGTACCGGTCGCCTTCAAGTTCGTAGCGGAAGTCTTCACGACTAAAGGTGCCATCGCGGCGTCGGCTCTTGTCGAAGACGGGGATGTGCGGCTCGATCCCTTTCTCTTCTACGAGCCAACCCAGCATCTCCGCAGAGCCATAACCGGTGTCACCAGCAAGGCGCTCTGGGTAGAGAGCGTGGCGGTCTTCGGTCCGCTCGATCATCCGCTTCGTCGCGAGAATCTCACCCTGCCGGATCGCAGTACTGGGTTCGACGTCGACGATTACCGCGTTCTCGTTGTCGATGAGATAGTTGACGCTGTAAGCGAAGAAGGCTGGCCCGCGGTGGGCTCCTGTCCAGCGTGAGGCTGGATCAGTCGCCGAGATGAACTTCGGCACCTTCGTTGTCGCAGCACCGAAGGCTGCGTCATCCAGGGTCTTGAGATACTCGGTGATCGCACGGCTGGTCTTGTCGGGAGGCAGGCCTTCCTCGCCCGGCGGTCCTTTGCAGCGGTCGGCATCCGCAGCGATCAGGCTTGCATCCACGGAGAAGCCTTCGCCACCCACAAGTCCCTCGGCCATGCACCGCTGAAGGACTTCGTCAAAGAGCTGCCGGAAGATATCGCTCTCGCGGAAGCGACCGTGCCGGTTCTTCGAGAAGGTCGAATGATCGGGCACTTGGCCGTCGAGACCGAGCCGACAGAACCACCGATAGGCGAGATTGAGATGCACCTCTTCGCAGAGCCGCCGCTCAGAGCGAATGCCGAGGAGGTAGCCCACCAAAAGCATCCGGATCATCAGCTCGGGGCAAATCGAAGGCCGTCCAGTCGAGCTATAGAACGGCTGAAGCTTGGTCCGAACGCCCGCTAGATCGATGAACCGGTCGACCGACCGCAGCAGATGATCCTCTGGTACGAACCCTTCGAGCGAGAACGCGTAGAAGAGCTGCTCCTGCCCGCTCAGCCGATCGCCCATCATCGCCAGCATCTCCACCGCTTCGCAAAGAGATCAGACGTGTTCGGCCTACGGACGAAGTGAGTTTTTCAACACAATCGCGCCATTGTGTTGAAAAAACCGGGGTCTGAAAATCGGTATAGATTTTTTCTGGTTGTTGCGCGGCACAGCTGCCTGTTGACAGGCTCACCTTTTGAACGACCTGCTAGCGCTAGGTAATATAAACAGTATGCGTCTCTTCCCATGAGTGCGGAGTTTTTCAACGCGATTGCGCCTTTTCAGTCGAAGAGGACCTCAAAGGTGCAACCCCACGATTTCATCCACGGACGTAAAGCGCGCCAAGCGCTCAAGCTCGGATTGAAGTTTGACCTCTCGCGTTCCTGTCCACTTGATGCCGGGTTCGGGCCAGAGGTTCAGAACGTTCAGATTGCCGAGCTTTCGATCGGCCTTGACCTCGATCCGGCCTACGAAGCGGTCGCCCTCAAGGAGCGGGTAGACATAGTAGCCCCATCGGCGTTTTGCGGCGGGGACGAACATTTCAACCGTGTATTCGAACCCGAAGAGACGTTGGAGTCGAACGCGGTCCCTGATCACCGGATCGAAGGGGTTGAGAAGACGGAGGCGACTGGTCGGGGTGGGAACAGTATCAAGCCTCGTCTCAATGTCGCCCGGTGCTAGAGCTGTCTTCCATTCGCCGTCGGCGCTTTCGATCTCGACGGGGACGAGATCGCTCGGGTGCGAGGCCACCCATTTCTTGGCTTCGCTGTTGTCGACAGCGTCCCAGAACTTCGCAATGTCGCCTTCGGTTCCGAACGCCAGGCGGTCGAGGGCACCTTTGCATAGCCAGTCGATTTGCTCGGCGTCGGATTTCTTTTCATCTCGGAACCGCTCGGGGATCACGCGCTCGGTCAGATCGTAGAACTTGGTGAAGTTCTCGCGGTGCGAGGTGGAGAGTTCTCCTGCGTACCAGAGATAGTCGAGGGCGAGCTTGTGCGGCGGGCGCGACCACATCGTCTTCTCGCCTTGAAGCTTCGTATCGAAGTCTTTTGTCGAAAGCGGACCTTCGGATCTGATCCGAGCCTTGATTGCTTCCCGTCCTTCCACGGGCAGCATGGCCCGGTGCCATTCCCAGCCGCGGACCTTCTCTTCGAGGCGCCGGAACTGGCGTCCCCAGAAGGGGTAGAACGCCATCGGGATGACCGAGGCGTCGTGGGTGAAGTGCTCGAAGACCCGGCGCTGCCTGGTCATGTGCTCGCCGAGCATGCCCTCGCGGTAGTTCTGGTTGCGGCTCCACAGAATGTGGTGGTGCGCCCGAGCGACGACCTGGATGGTATCGAGCTGGACGAAGCCTAGCCGCTCGATGACCCGGCCCAAGTCGAGCGGGCCAGTCGGTGTTCCGGACAGGCCCTGGGCATGGAGCCAGAGCCGCCGGGCCGAACGGTTGGGGATGCGAAGCTTGGCCTTCACCTGGGTGCACGAGCGATGGGAAGGGGAGTGCTGTGACGAAGCATGTTCGACCTTCGGAACGGACGGCCGCCTCTGTCAAACGTCGAGGGCCGCGGACTGGCTGGTTTGTTCCCTCGCAGTTTCACAGCTCTGCATCCCAGCTGGGGAAGGTCTGTTGTTCTTCTCCTGGCCGCTCGCTCGCGTCAGCCTCGTCGCAAGGACTGTCGATGCTACCCTTCGACAGACCCGTCAGATCATCGCTCACAGCTTCATCTTGAGAGAAGAGGTCGGGTCCGTCGTCAGAGCGCTTTGGCTTCGAACTTTTCGTGCGCCTCCTATGTCCCGCACGGGTCACCAGCAGACCGTCGGATGGTCTCGGTTCGAAGGCTGACGCGATGTCCTCTCGAATGACCAACGGCAACTCGACTTTCGCCAGCGGGAAGCCTTCGGGCAGTTTCAGAAATCCCTCGAGCGAGTGTAGGTTCATGATCTCTTCGGGGATCACAAGGTGCTCGATCTTCTCTTGCCGGGCGACCATCACGCCGTCGCGGATGGTGTTGGCACCGAAGGAGACGTTCTCATTGGAACGGGAGCTTTCCTGGCGTCCAAGGAAGTCAGCATACCACTTGGCGGTGTCCGCGTCGGCGGCCGCGAGGATGAGCTTCGTTCTGCAGACTGAGGAGAGGGATTGCGCCCCGTCAGGTCCGTAGATCTGTCTCAGCTGGGACTGGGCCTGGATACCGAGAACGAAGGCCGCACCGAACTGCCGCCCTCGGGCGAGACCGTCCATGATCGAGGGCAGGAACTGGAGCGCCGCGACCTCGTCCAAGATGAACCACACCCGCCGGAACGGATCGCGCGGGCGGGACATCAGAGCCCGGACGGCTGTGTCCATCCAAACCGTGAGGAGAGGTTTCAGGGTCTCGTGCATGTCCGCTCGTGAGGACAGAAAGAGCGTGCTTCCGACCTCGTCGTTCTCGATCCAATCGGTGATCGAGAAGGGTTCTCCGTCTGCTGGGAGAAGACGCAATCCGTCGAGATAGGTGTTCAGCATCATCCGGACCGAGTTGGTCATTTTGGGGCTGTCCGCTGAGATGATCGGCGCGGCAGGCGTGCCCTCGAAGAAGGTGCCCAGCTCGTCGAGGTCGTCCGTCAGAAGCGTATCAACAAGGTCCTTGTTGGTTGGTTTGCCGTCACCCACAAGGAGCTGCGCCGCCGTCGAGAACACAAGCCTCGCGGAATCCGCCCAGACGGGATCGCCGTGAAGTCCTCGCGGGATCATGGCGGACGCGATAGCGTCGAAACCGGCCTTTGAGGTAACTTCACCGAACACGGACCAGTTTGGTGAACGCGCATCGAGGGGGTTAAGGATCGTGTCCGTT
>JBCCTF010000173.1:0-7222 GCA_039198765.1 Pseudomonadota bacterium | reverse complement strand
GGGGCTGCATGTCTCCAAGCAGCAGCAGCTCATTCGCGCGGCAGCCGGCCATCACGCGGCGGTCTTCAAGGCCATCCGGGGTGGGGGCACGCATTCCAAATCCGAGCTCTCGAACCAGCTCGGATATCTGACCACGAAGTCCACTCACATCGTGGACAGTTCCGGGTTCCTCGATGGCAAGGCGAAGCTCGACAACAAGGAGATCAAGGATCTCACTGAGCGCTTTGCGAAGCGCTGGAGTGCAGGGTTCAAGCCGAAGCTTGGGCAGACCACCCACATGCTTCTGTCCTATCCGATCGGGACGCGCGGCGAGGACGTGCGCGACATCACGGCGAAGGTGGCGGAGCGGTTCTTCCAGACCGACGAGGGGCACTTCGACTACATCATCGCGGTCCACGAGGATCGGGCGCATCCCCATGCCCATATCGTTTTGAACCGCCGGTCGCAGGAGGGAGAGTTCTTCTTCCTCGGGCGAGACCATCGGTTCAACTACGATGACTTCCGCCTGGCGATGGTCGAGGAGGCTGAGAAGTATGGGGTCCGGCTGGAGGCCACCCGTCGGATTGATCGCGGCGTTCTGAATTACCCGGCGCGCACCCGCGAGGTCTACGCGGCCAAGGAAGAGGGCAGGGCGCCGGAGCCGCGACCTCGGGTTGGGGCCGATCTGGAGCGCGCGCTGTCCGAGATCGCGAACACAAAAAAGGTCTTCCATGCACTCGCTGCGGAGGCCTCCCGCGAGGCGCGGGAAGACATATCCGACGCGCTCTTCAGGGCCGGCGAACTTCTGGCGCGAGGCAGCAAACTAAACCTGGACGGAGGTGTCTACATGGCCCAGGAACAGAGCTTTGACGATCTGAGGACCCGCTACGCCGAGCAAGTCGAGCGCGTGCAAAGCGTGATCGCCGAGAAGCCTGAGGCAGAGCGACCAGCTCTCGAGCGGCGCCTCAACGAGATCCAGTCCCGCCTCGCGCATATGCAGCCGCTCGGACTGCGATCGGTCACGCTCACCGAAAAGCCTTCAGACGGTGGGGTTTATTCCGAGGCCAATATCGACCGGGATCAGTTGGAACGGCTCCGAGAGCCGGACGTTCGAGCGCAGGTCGATACCGCGCTCAGAGGGACCGGGATCAGCTCTTCTGTGGTCATCGCCCGGATGGAGACCGGCGCGCAGAACGCCGCGCTTGAACGGCAGTGGATCGCGGATGATTTGCAGCGTGTGGCGGAGACGGACGGGCTGAACCTGGAACGCAAGTCTGATCTGGAGGCAGCCCGCGAGACGCTCAATCGGGCCCACGTGCAGCTTGGAATTACGCTCGAGCGAAACGAGGTCCTGCGCGATGATGGCGTCATCGACGAGCGGCAGGAAGAGCTCTTCGTAGATCGGGGTGAAAGGCTGACCGTGGCCACCAGCTCACCCGATGCCGAGCGCGCAGCCGCCGAGGTCCCGAGCTTGGATAGGCAAGTGCAGCGTGTCATCGACCATGAGCGGGCAGGCGATCTGAGCTCGCCGTTCGCGGACGAGACACAGAGGCTCAGTTACCGCGAGGCCGTCGAGCGAGAACTCGACGAGGTACAGATCGACCGATTGCGCGAGGGGGACGCCGATGTCCTGAAAGACCAGATCGAGGATCGCCTCGACCGACTCTACGCCGCGAAAGCCTACCTGAAGTCCGATGCGGCGACGGCCAATAGCGAGGCCGCACGCGCCGTCGTCGAGGAGATCGCCGACCGTGAATATGAATTGCACCGCGCGGACCTAGTCGACGGCGAACGCGAGCGCGGGGAAACCCACTGATGGGCGGCATGGGCAGAAGCCGTCTTGCTGTCGGCGTGGTGCTGGTCACGCTCGTGGCCATCTGTATGGGCTACGTGATCGCCTCTGCTGTGCTGACCTTCCGCGATCTGGGCTTCCAGGCTGATATCGACTTCTTCTACATCGCGGAGAACTATTTCGCGTTGCGCGATGTGCGACCCGACGACTTCCGACTGATCAACCTGATCATGGGCGGGGCCGGGATCGTGGGCCTTTTGATGAGCCTGGCCATGTCGGGCTCCGCGCTGACCCGCTTCGGCTATACCCATTGGCAGACCCGGCGCGAGATGAAGCGCAACGGGTTCTTTGGCAAACCCGGGACCGGCTTCGTGATCGGGAAGCTCGGAAAGCCATCTTCTCGCGCACCGTTCCTTTGCTCAAAGACTTACCCGCATGCCCTGATCGTGGCGCCCACAGGCCGCGGCAAGACGACGGGTTTTGTCATCCCGAACCTTCTGACCTGGCAGGGCTCGGCCGTGGTGCTTGATGTGAAGGGGGAGTGTTTCGAGGCCTCGGCCCGTCACCGCGCGGCACAAGGGGATGAGGTCTTTCGCTTTTCTCCGACAGATTGGGATGACAAGCGTACGCATCGCTACAATCCGCTCCTGCGCATCTACGAGCTCGCAGACCCTGCTAGGCAACAAATGGAGCTTCAGCTTCTGGCAACGCTCTTCCTGCAAAACGACAATGACCGCGTTCAGGGGCTTCTCAAAGGTGGTATCGACCTTTTTGTCGCTGCGGGGCTTTTGGCGTTCCAGCGCAAGCGCCCGACATTGGGCGAGATTTACCGGATCGCTGCGTCTGGCGGGAACAAACAGAAAGAGTACCTGGCGCGGTCGCATGAGGTGGAGAATGCGGCGGCGAGGCTCATATTCACACGGCTGGCCTCGACCAACAATGACACGTTGACGTCCTATGTCTCACTCCTCATGACCTCCGGGCTCGATCAATGGCAGAACCCGGCCATCGATGATGCGACAGCAGTCTCAGACTTCGATTTCCGTACGATCCGTAAGAAGCCTTTCAGTGTTTACCTCGTCGTCCAGCCGCTCATGGTGAAGCCGCTGGCACCGCTGATCCGGCTCTTCTTCTCGGACCTGCTCTCGGCACTGCAGGACAAGGAGCCAGGTCCGGACGAGCCCTGGCCGGTCATGGTCCTCCTCGACGAGTTCAACCGGCTCGGCAAGATGCCCATCGTCGCCGAGAGCATTGAGGTCCTCCGCCAGTATCGCGGCCATCTTGCCGTCGTTACGCAGACCATCCCCGCCATCGACGAGATCTACGGCGAGAACACGCGGCGGGCGCTTCAGGGGAATGCGGGCATCAAGTTGTACCTCACCCCGTCCGACGAGAAGACCGTCGAAGAATTGAGCAAGGCTGTCGGCAAGACCACAAAGACCGTGGTGACGCGCTCTCGCTCAGTCGGGAAGAACCCCTTCGAAGGGCGGAGTCAGTCCGAACGGACCGAGGAGGTTGCGCTGCTGCCCGAGGACGAGGCGCGTCGGTTGCCGCTTGATGAGGTCATCGTCGTTGTTGATGCGCAGATGCCGGTGCGCGCGAAACGCGTGGTGTATTTCGATGACCCGTTCTTCAAGTCGATCCATGCCGCACAGGAAGGGGAGCTTCCGTTTCCGGAGGGGCCGGTGCCGCGGATGGGAGAACTGCCGCTGAGTGTGCGTGCAATGCCGACTGCGCCTCGCAGGCCTGGTCTGACAGAGCAGGACCTTGAGGCGCGAATGGGAATTGGTGAACGGGGTGGGGAGACGTCAGTTGATGCTGATCCACGTCCTAGCGCTCTGCGAAAGCGTGCTGCTGCCCTGACAAATGATCACGTGCAGTTTGAGATGGATTTTGAGGCGGAGGCCGAGCTGAGCGTCGAAGCTATCAGTGCAGATGACGTGAAACTAGTGGAAGATGCGCTCGGCGATCTCGAGCGGTTCGAGGGGGAGATTGCCGCTGCGCCGGCCGTTTCTGTGCTGACGGCAGATCGCTAAACAAAAAACTGAGATCGAAGGCCTGAAAAGCTATCTCAGCCTCTGTGTTCTGTTGTTGCCAACTACGTCGCTATTTCGACGGTGCTGGCTTGTGGAGGGCTACTCCGACCATGACGAGCATGACACCCAAGACATCAAACGCACTTGGAAATTGGCGAAGAACGATGACCCCAATGATCGTTGCGGTCGCGGGCAGAAGAGCAAGCAGAAACGCATAGCTGGCCCGCGGCAAACGCGACATCGCCAGTTGGTCGCAGACATAGGGTATAACCGATGAACAAATGCCGACACCGATGCCCGCAAGGACGAGGAGAGGCATGCCGAAGGCGTCCAGCGCCTGCAGGAACCCGATGGGCATGACAAAAAGAAAAGCGGCGGTCATCGCGGCTCCTAGCCGTTCCACACCACCAGACGCGCCCCCCTCGGAAATCTTGTGGCCGAGGATGACGTAGAGCACGAACAGCCCGCCATTCACGAGAGCCCAGAAGAGCCCCAGCAGGTCCGAGGTCAAGGCGGGTCCGTCTGCCGCAAGAAGCGATGGCACGTCGATCAGAAGAGCTACCCCCACAATGGCAACGGCGAAGGCCAGGTAGTTACGCCCTGTTCGCAGCCCCCAGAGCGCGATGCCGATGGTTCCGACGAACTCAACCGCCGCGACCAGGGCGATCGGCAGCCGGTCCAGCGCAAGATAAAAGGCGCTGTTCATCACGGCGAGGCAGCCGCCGAGGGCGAGCAACAAGACCCGCTCCCGATTGGTGGAGTTCTTGAAGGTGCGCCATGGTTTCGTAATCGGCGCGAAAACGAGTGCGGCGGAGGCAATCCGAAACCAAGCAACACCCAAAACCCCGATTACAGGAAATAGGAGGACCGCGAAGGCGGGTCCCAGGTAGTGGAAAATTGCGGAGACACCAAACCAGAGATGCGGTGGCACAGCTTCGGCGGTGCGCGTCATCCGGCCAGGCGTACCGGTTTCGGAATTGTCTTGATCCATCATTCGCGCATAATGCAATGTGGTGAAGAGGATTTGCATACCCAACGGATGTTCAAATGGATGAAAGTATCGACAGAAAGAAGGCTGTTCGCTTGCGTAGCCTCCCATCGGAAGGCCGTGAATTGGACACTATCGACGCGGCCATCGTGCGAGAGCTTTACAAAGATGCGAGGATCGCGCGGGCCGAACTGGCGCGCAGGGTTGGCCTGTCAGCCCCGAGCGTGGGCGAGCGTGTCAGACGATTGGAGGACACAGGCGTCATCACAGGCTACGGAGCACGGATCGACCCGGCGCGTCTTGGGTTCGGATTGACTGTCCTCATTCGGGCTCGACCTCTGCCCGGTGAGATGGAAAACATGATCGAAGCGATCCGATCAACGCACCAGATCGTGGTTTGCGACCGTGTATCTGGCGAGGACTGCTTCGTGGCCCGCGCTCATGTCCGTGATGTCGCCGAGATGGAAGCGGTCATTGACCGTCTCATCCCGTTCGGAGCGACCAACTCTTCTATCGTTCAGTCTGCGCCAGTCCCGCCAAGGATGGTAGAACTGCAGGGAAACTGAAGTCTAGAGGTCGGGTTCGTCCTGCCATCTCGCGACGCATAGGTCGTCGGTTAAGTTCCGCTTCCCTAAAACTACCGTCTTCCCAGCCGCCCAAGTCGTGCCAACTGAGCGAGCATTTGCGCGCCGGTCCCCGTCGAGGTAGCGCCCGGACTAACTGGTGTGTTTTCATTCACGCCCCGCCGCTGCGGCATCTGCTGCACCCCAAAGAACTGCCGCGCCCGCAGTGCGGCGTATTCTGCCCCCGTTGCCCCACCAATTAGATAGCGGTTGTAGGCCTGCTGGCTTCCGCCAAGCGAGCGCCCAAAGCTGTATGCCCCTCCAAGGCCACCTGATAGCGCCGGCATCATGATGTTTCCGGAGATTGCTCGCACGATAAACGGAGTCGCGATGATGAAGCCCTTTGCCATGAGGACCATCATAAAAAACGGGATGAGCGCGCCAATGTTGGAGGCTCCTTCGGGATCCCCCAGTTCCCCGATGAGCGCCGTCGAGACACCGGTGATCGTCGCGAACACGCCAGCCACGACAATTGGGTAGATCGCAAATGAGACGAGGGCGGAGAGCCACCGTGCGAAGTAATCCTTTGTCACCTCGAAGAGCGTAAGGAAGATCATCACCGGCGCGATGCCGATCAGCAACGCAATCATGAGCCTTGAGGCGACGAGAATGAAGGCCGCGAGACCTCCCAAGATCGACAAAAGCAGAACACCGAGTACATCGAGAAGCGCACCCGCCATCCATGGGAGTTCTGAGCCTGCCGCGTTGAGATAGTCTCCGAGTTCAGCAATCAGCCGATCAAACTCCTCGGCGAAGGTGCCGGACGGGCCTGGCGTCCCGCCACCCACCGACGCCACAAGCGATCCGGCAATACTGTCGATGCCGTTCAGGATGGCAGATGACAGCGCATTGAACTGCACCCAGTTCGTCGCGAATATCCCGATTAATCCCACTTTCACTGCCAACCAGAATGCCGTTCGCCCATCCATCGCGCGGTACTGGTAAATCATGTTGATGCAGACGAGCGCGAACACAAGTGTGGCCCCAAGCGCAAGGATCGTGCCCACAGTTGCTGCCACCGCACCAAACTGTGTCTCCGTAGCGCTATCGAGATAGCTCTGGGAGGTTTCAACGAAATAGGTGACGACGCTCATCGGATTGGCTCACCAGTTGCCCGCGGCTTCGCAGATTGCCATCGCCTCGGGTCGCGCCGCGCTCGCACGTCGGTTGTAATCGTCTGAGGCCTCAAGCATTTCCCACCGTTCGGCGTTGGCGAACTCTTCGAAGAACAGTGTTTCTGCGGCGTTCCAGGACGGGAAGCGGGAGTCACACTCACAGCTACCTTCTTCGACGATGCGTTCGAGGTTTTGCGCGCGGTAAATATCTTGGACCAAGACACGCTTGTAGGCCTCACGCGGGGCAACGTTTTGCATCCAGTCCGCTTCCGCGGGACGGTCGACGCAGACGTCGGGCGCGTTTTCGAGGCTCGGAACGAGATCGCGCTCGGCGAGGGCAGGGTTTACGAGGAACGGAGCCAATATAGCCGGTAGGATGACACCCTTACTCACGATGTCGCCTCCATCGCCTGTTCAATGTTGATCTCCCGCTTCAGGAAGGCCGTGTGCCCAACATTCGCAAACTCTGACGTGCTGACCGACACGACTTCCCAGCCCTGGCTTCCGCGCAGGTTTAGGTCCTCCTGCATCTCGATGAGGCTGGTCTTACGATCCATCGGAAAAGTCACGATCTGATATTCGAAGCGTTTCATGCGGCGGCCTCCGTCTGGAGCTCGGTTCCCGGCAGATAGAACTCGGTGATCCCGCGCTTGCCGTTCTCTCGCCCCGCCTGGATGATCACGTCGATC
>JBCCTF010000172.1:0-7252 GCA_039198765.1 Pseudomonadota bacterium | reverse complement strand
GATCTTCATCAGCGCATTGTCGACGTGGTGAGTTGGTCGTGCATAGCGCCGGCGGGACGCAATCGTTCAAAGGAGAGGCAGGAGAGCTTGTGCTCTACCCCACGTCAGAGATCCACGAGGTTCGGCCCGTCACGGATGGTGAGCGGTTAGTCTGTGTGGGGTGGATTGAGAGCCTTGTTCCCGATCAAGCGCAGCGCGGGTTGCTGTTTGACCTCGAAAACCTGCGCGTGTCCCTCCGTACACGGTTGCCGGCAGATGCGGCAGAGCGGCTCGTCCTCGACAAGAGCATCGCTAATCTCTTGCGGATGTGGAGCCGCCCCTGAGCCTGCTTATGGCCAGCCGACGCGGTCGTAGATGCGCACGGCCTCGGCTTGATACTTGCCCAGGTTGGAGACGTTCAGCTCGTCGGCCTCGAACGTGCCCAGCGCATCGACCGCAGAGGATGTGTCGATGCCGACCACCGCCGGGTACTCATTGTTCCCATTGGCGAAATAGCTCTGGGCGGCTTCTTCAGTGAGGTACTCGATGAAGCGGATGGCGTTCTCGCGGTTTGGGGCGTGCTTCAGGAGGCCTGCGCCGCTGATGTTCACGTGGGTGCCGCGATCGCCTTGGTTTGGGAAAATCACGCCAACGGCGTCGAACACTGCGCGTACGGACGGATCGTCCGAGTTAGCGAACCGAGCGAGGTAGTAGCTGTTCACCAGCGAGATCTTGCATTCACCCGTCGCCACCGCATTGATCTGAGACGTATCGTTCCCCTGCGGACGACGTGAGAAGTTGGCGACGACACCGCGCGCCCACTCTTCCGCAGCTTCTGGACCGGCGTGCGCAATGATCGAAGCGAGGAGGGAGATGTTGTAGATGTTCGAGGACGATCGGATGCAGACCTGTCCACGGAACTTCGGATCGGCGAGGTCTTCGTAGGTCGCTAGACCCTCGGGCTTTCCGTCAGCTGCGTTGTAGATCATGATCCGTGCACGTTGGGAAATGCCGTACCACAGGCCGTCCGGGTGGCGGAGGGCGCTTGGCACGCGCTCGCTCAGCACGTCCGATGAGATCGGGCTGAGAACGCCTGCTTGTTCGGCGCGCCAAAGGCGGCCAGCGTCGACGGTGATGAGGACGTCGCCCGGGCTGAACTCGCCCTCGGCTTTGACCCGCTCGATCAGAGCGTCAGCGCCTGCCTCAAGTCGGTTGACCTTGATGCCGGTCTTCTCCGTGAACTCGTCGTAGAGGGCGAGGTCGGTGTCGTAGTGGCGTGACGAATAGAGGTTCACAACGCCGTTCTGTGCCGAGGCGCTGGACAGCACGAAGCCACAGAGGGCAAGCGCACTGAGTGTAAGGCGCTGAAACAACATAGGTATCTTCCTTTGGACGGTGGGCCCATCACATGCGGGCAGCCTTATTAAGAATGATTATTATCTGAGGGCCAGATGTGCAACCCTTCGGCGCACTAGCTTTGCCCAAAGGCGAACACGGTCCTGGGCTTAGGAAGCAGCTTCACCTTGGTCCCAACGACTGCAGGTGCGTTACGCGGGACGTGCGCTATGAGCCGCTCACCATCGGGACGCGCGACGCTCACACGCTGATGATTGATCAGCACGCGTACATCTTCGATGGGATCGCCGCTGCCATCGTCGGAAACGTCGAGATCACCTGGCCGTACGATGAGAGTGAGGTCGCTCGCCTTCGCGGTGTGATCGCGTAAAGATGTCTCTGGCCAAAGGCCCCAAGGCGTCTGGATACCGTCAGCCGTTCGGTGAGCGACAATCCGCTGCCCGCGGCCAAAAAGCTCCGCCACCTCCGCCGTTGCGGGTTGGTCATAAAGATCTGTTGGCTGAGCATGTTGGGCGATCTGTCCACCCGCCATCACGGCGATGCTGTCGCCAATCTCCACCGCTTCATCAGGGTCGTGGGTGACGAGGATCGCCACCGCATTCCGAGCCTTGAGAATGCGGCGTGTTTCTTCCCGCAAGGCCCTCCGAAAGACGACGTCGATGCTGGCAAATGGCTCATCGAGCAAAATGACTTGAGGCTCTGGTGCCAGTGCCCGGGCGAGGGCGACGCGCTGTTGCTGACCACCGGAGAGTGCATCAGGATAGGTCTCTTCTCGACCAGTCAAGCCAATCTGTTCGATCAGCATACGCACGACTTCGGGTCGCCTTTGCCGATCCTGGACGCCGAAGCCGATGTTCTCCGCAACCGTCATATGCGGAAACAATGCGCCTTCCTGAAATACCAAACCAACAGGCCTGTTTTCGGGCGAGGGATTGTTCCGACGGTCGCAGAGCAGCTGTCCATCCAGCGTGATTTGACCACTTTGCACAGGCATCAGCCCGGCCGCGAGCCTTAAGAGGGTGGTCTTTCCGCAACCCGAAGGACCAAAAAGGCATGTGATATCGCCAGGTTGGGCGATAAGGCTGATGTCGTCGAGGACATTCTGTGTGCCGTAGGCGTGGCTGATCTTTTCGAAGGCAAAACTCACGGGCGGTCGCGTCCTGACATTGAGTGACGCTCTTAATATGATAATCAGCGCGGATGCAAAGTAACAGATCAACGGTGCCTGGGGCGCGAGGAGGCCGGCTGGGCTGGTGGCTCGCGACCGGATGCGTGGCGGGTTTGGCCGCGCTGCCGTTGGTCGCTGTGCTCTTCGCCTTGGCATCGGGCGGGGCGGAAGCACTCGTCCATCTCTGGCGAACGACGCTCCCCACCTACGCGCTCAACACCTTCGCGCTCATGGCAATGGTGGGTGCGTTGTCGACGGTTATCGGCGTCGGGACTGCATGGATCGTCAGTACATGTCGTTTTCCTGGCCGTGGAGTCTTTTCCTGGGCGCTGGTCCTCCCGATCGCGGCGCCCGCTTATGTGATCGCTTATTTCTACACAGATCTTCTCGAGGTTTCAGGCCCAGTTCAGACAGCCATACGCGCATGGTTTGGTGTCGGAATTGGCGCATACCCCTTCCCAGAGATCCGAACCTTACCCGGCGCTGCGGTCCTCCTATCGCTCGTTCTGTACCCCTACATCTATCTCTTGGCGCGAGCGTCCTTTGCGGCGACCAGCGCAAGCCAGTTTCTCGCGGCGCGCTCCCTTGGCATGGGGCCGTGGCGCGCGTTCGTCCGTGTGGCGTTACCGGGCGCAAGGCCCGCGATTGTCGGCGGATTGGCCTTGGTCTTGATGGAGACCCTCGCCGACTATGGCGTTGCGGATTACTTCGCGATCCCGACGTTCAGTACGGGAATTTTCCGGACCTGGTTCGGACTTGGCGAGCGTACAACAGCGATGCAGCTTGCGGGCGTGATGCTCGGCGTCGCTGCGCTGCTACTCCTTCTCGAGGCGCTCAGTCGGCGAGGGCAAACGGCGAACTATGATCGGCTGGATCAGAGTAAGCCTCTGTTTGAGCTGTCCTTTCGGAGTGGAACGCTGGCCTTTGTAGCCTGCCTAATGCCGGTGCTGCTCGGGTTCCTGATCCCCGCAAGCGGGCTCGCTTGGCAGGCCGTCACGGTGGGTGATCCGCAAGGTTTCGGTATTTTGGCGGGGTATGCAGGCAACAGCATCACGGTTGGGGTTCTTGTAGCATTGATCGGCATACTGATCGCATTTCTGCTCGTTTACGCCCGTAGAGCGACGCAGAGTGCATTTCGGCAGGAGGGAAGCTGGGTCATCGGCGCGGGCATTCGTTTTTCGACGTTGGGTTATGCCCTACCCGGAGCATTTCTCGCCGTTGGCTTGCTCAGCCCCCTTGGTGGGTTTGACCAGACGATCACACGTTTCGCTCGCGACAGTCTTGGCTGGCAAGGCGGACTGATCCTTAGCGGGTCCGTCATCCTCCTCGTCTACGCTTTGGTCGTCCGGTTCCTCACCGTCGCGTTCAATAGCGTCAGTGGCGGGATGGCCAAGATTCCTTTGTCGATCGATGCCGCTGCGCAATCCCTCGGTACACGACCTAAGGATGTCATGCGCCGTATCCACGCTCCGCTCTTAGCACCGCATATTGCTGCTGGCTTATCGCTCGTCTTCGTTGATGTGATGCGCGAATTGCCCGCTACGCTGATCTTACGTCCCTTCAACTTCGAGACGTTGGCGACGCGGGTTTACCGCTTAGCGAGTGACGAGCGCCTTGCCGAGGCATCGACGTCAGCGCTCATCATTGTCGCTCTGGGGCTGATCCCCGTTGTGCTTCTCAATCGCGCGCCCAACCGAAAGGGGCGTGGACGGATTAAGTGAAGAGGCCGAGCGGCGTGGTGTCAAAACGCCCACGGTTCGGGAACACCGTATCGAGGTCGCTGGGCGTCAGGCCGAACCAGCTCCCGAGGTCGGAGCCCATCTGCTCAATCGCAATCTGCGGTAGGAGAGACCCACGCGGATCAACCTGATCACCGTCGAGGTCATACGTCGGGATGTCACCATAGATCTGACGTCCACGCACTGCGCCACCCATCACCAGGTGGTGTCCACCCCAGCCATGGTCCGTACCGTTCGCATTCGCGACCAATGTGCGGCCAAACTCGCTCATGGTGAAGGTGGTGACCATATCGCCAAGGCCAGCGGTATCGAGCGCATCCTGGAAATTTGTCAGGGCTACGGACAATTGCTCGAACAGGCGGGGAATAACTGTCGCATGATCACGGTGCACGTCAAAGCCGCCCAATTCTACGAAGAACACCTGGCGATTGATCCCAAACTGGTCGCGGGCGGCAATCATGTTGGCCACCGTACCTAACTGCTCTGACAACGGATTGTTGGGAACGACCACGCTGTCACCCAGGTTCTGGGTGTTGAGGATCGCTGCTGCTTGTCCACTTGTATTGATCGCTTCACCCTGCAAGCGGATGTAGTCTCGCATCATTGGGTTGGTCGCGTTCGCCGCGGCGTTCTGGTAATAGTCCTGCAAAATCTGAGCAATACGCGCCGAACCTTTTGCATTTCCGTTCGTGCCATAGGCCTCGCGAACTTGGCCCGATGGCGGGATGATTGTCTGGCGAGAGCGGTTACCGGAGACGAATACTGACTGACCGGCGAGCGAAATCGCTGTGTACGGAGAGTCCTGGGTGAAGGCGTCGAGCATCAAGCCGCCCCAACCCATACGTGCGCCTTCAGTCTCAAGTGCTTGCCATGTTGACGCCTGGTCATTGTGCGAACGCAAGCGTCGCGGCAGAAGCGCGCTACCGTTGAAGAACGTCGTGCGGTTCACGGGTTCGATCAGTGGACCGACGTTCGGCACGATAGCAAGCTTGCCGTCCTCAAACAGGTTCCGGATGCCTGATAGCTCTGGCGGCATCGCGAAGTCGCGCCCACCAAAGTCACCATTGTTTGTCGGGTTCAATCGCAGCAGGTTGTCGCGCGCACGGATGCCCGGTGTTGGTCCGTTGTCAATCAGGTCGACAAGTGCCTGCCGACCCGCCGTCCACAGATCATACGACGGCTGATCATGTCCGATCAGAAGATCGTGGTTGTCGAGACCACCCGCGAAGTTCACGCAGACAAGGGCTTTGTACCCCGTTTGATCAGCGGCACGCGCACCCATCGGTGCTAAACCAGCAGCTCCTATTGCGGCAGCAGAACTCTGAAGAAAAGAGCGTCGAGATAGCATCATAACCCCCGTCAATCAGCGCTGAACTACGTATTCTGGAGAGACAACGGCCATGAGAAGCGCCACTTGCGTTCTCAATCCCCGACCGACTTGCTCATTACTCGGATTAATAAAGATCTCATCGACCGCCTCAGCGATCAGAGCCTTTGTGTCGTCGGGAAGGGTCCCACCGACGAGCACCTGGTCGACCCGATCGACCAATGCGGCTGGTTGGTCTGCGAGGGCTTCCAGGTCGCTGTAGTCTAGCTCTGCAACCATGACATTGCCGTCGGGCGCAGCGCCTTTCTCCTCAATTAGGAACTCCATCGTGTTGATGTAAGCCACCAGGCCAGACGTCGTCGCCAACTGGAACTCCGGCGTGACCAGGCCGCGGTCCGCACTCTCTGTACCCGGAGCGACGAAACCAGGGCGGTAGTAATTGAACACAGAGGGTGCTGTGAAGACATTCTGGAGAAGCCGGTTTTCCTCCTCCAGATTCACGAGGTTGCGACCCGAGGGGAGCGGGCCACTGGTCGAGACGTCTTTCTCAACCCGATAGGCGCGCAAGAGGTGCGCAGCGCGAAGCAGCGGCGACCGCAACTTGCCGAAATCATCATCTTCCGGCTCACCGCGCGCCTCTGGGTCAATCAGAATCGCGGCCGCCGTTGCGGCAAGGTCGCAGCGTTGACCGGAGCCGATCAGTGTTCCGTCACTGAGGTACGTCTGGCCCGCGTTGAACGCTGTTGCCACGCGCTCCACATACTCAGGAGACGGGTTGGACGTGACCAGCTTCTGGATCAGCTGTTTACTGATGAACGGCGCGACGTTCGGATGCTCAAGGAGCACATCAAGCGCAGCGTTGATACTGACGACTGCATCATCGCCCAGGTTGATGGTCGAGCCGAGGAAGGTCTTAGGCCGATCCTCGTGCTGGGCACGGAAGCTCTCCATCGGCAGGAATCGGTTGTTGTCACTGATCCGTGGACGATCGAAATCCGTATCTGCCCAACTCAGACCAGTAAAGACCTGGGCCAAGCCAGCGATATCTTCGTTTGTGTACGTTTCCTCGCCGGTCGGTGTTCCGTCCAGGTTCAGTTCCTCGAGACCAATGGTGAAAAGCTGCATGACCTCTCGAGCGTAGTTCTCATCTGGAACAAAGCCGTTGACTGGGTCTTCGCGGCGGTTGCCAAGGTGGGTCAGGTACAGCCCCATGATCGGGTTGAATGAGACCTCACGCACCATCGTGCAGTAGTTGCCGAGCGCATTGCGCTGCAGAACATCCGCATACACCCCAAAAGGCGCCGGATATGTGCCAACGGCGGCATCAGCGAGCGATGTCACGACGATTTGTGACAGTGCGTACGCGATGCGCTGACGCAGTTGGTCATCGCCGTAGACAGCGCGTTCCCAGAACAGCGTCTTGATGTCTTGGGCATTCACGTTCCTGGACGCAGACTGCTCCTGGATCCGCGGTGTGTAATCCACGGTCGGCTCAATGAGCTGCTCCACGAGCCACGTATTGATGCCTTTCTGCATCAAGTCATCGAGATCATCCGAGGACGCACCAAACGTTGCTTGCTGCATGAAGCGGAAGGCATCCGCGTCGGTCAGCTCTTCCATAACCGGTAGGTCCGGCGGCGGCGGCGGCGGCGGAGCCGGCGGTGAAGCTGGTGGGTGCGATGG
>JBCCTF010000171.1:0-7303 GCA_039198765.1 Pseudomonadota bacterium | reverse complement strand
CTACCCGCAGCCACCCGCTCTTTGGAATCGCCTGGTCCGCGGGAACGTTCTTAGGCGTCGACATAACCTGTACGAGGCGATTGTATTCTCGATCGGTGAATTCTTCTGAATCATGAATGCCTGCCAATTTCATCAGGCTGTCAGCTTTCGCCAACGCGGCGTCGTCATCCTCAAACATTCCAGGGTACGTCTCCCTGAGGTCCTTGATGATCATCTCGCGGATCTGGCTGTGCATGCTGACGATGCGCTTCCAGTTTGGCAGCGTCTTGTTGGCAACATCGAACTTATCGTCTTGAGCACGCCCGAAGAGGTTGCTGGCCTGCTGCGCCCGCCTGCGACCAAAGCCCGTCCGATCCTGGGCGGCCTGACCCAACACTTTGGTGAGTTCTTGTGTTATCTCGTTCAAGGCATGATAGTCGATCTTGTCCATCTTGCCGAGACGCTGGAAGACCGCATCGCCAATCGGCTGACCGTTAATCTTCATTGATCCAAATTCTTTGTTAATTGCCTGCTTCAGTGTATCAACTGCAGCTTTATACTTCTTGTCCCTAACCTTTATTTTTGTCGTGCCAGCCCAGCCATTGGTCACACCTTTCTTAACGTAAAGCTGTCCTTTATCGAAGCGGATGGCATCGGTCGTGTTCCGACCCTTTTTCTGATGGTCGTGAAACTTGTCGAGAAGCTGGTCGCGAAGCTGCGTGAAGCTCTGACCCTGGGTATTGATACGATCAACCATTTGTTCCTCTCCCTGTCAGCAGCTTCAGGCGCGCATGTAGCCGAGTGACGGATCAGGCATCGGATTGTCGGCATCGGGGCCATCCTCGCCGATCCCCGCAGCAATCAGGGCGGTCAGCGTCCCCCGTGCCGCAATGAAGTTCTTGATCACCGTACCGAGGACGTCAGCTGTCAGATGGAGCAGAGGCAGACCGACGAAGACGATAATTTCATGGTCGTCCGGGCCGATGCCGGTCCAGACACCGCCCGTCTCCGGCCAACCGGCATTCAGGCCCAGGAGAAAACGGTAGGTGGCAAGTTCCCGCTCCGCCGGCGGCACACCGAGATGGGCGTTGAAGACGAGGCGTCCGTCCGTCTCATCCAGCTCGATCCCGATGATCTCCGCCCCATCGTCGTCGATCGCGATCGCCCAGCTCCGCTCTTCGCTCAGCGCACTGATGGCCGATACGTCTAGATCGGGGCCAAGCGATGTCAGCATGGCTGTCACATCATCGAAACTGGCATTGCTCATTGTCGACGCGCTCCTTCATGCCTGGGGCAATGTGCTCCCGGAGGATCTCAGATGCGGGCGCTGAACGATAGGGAAGGATCGGACCCGTGGCTGAGAGATTTCAGACGATCTCGTCCGAATTCGTCTTTGCAGCCGACGCATCATTTTCCGCTGCGTCGGCACGGCGCGTGACGCAAAGCACTGTCACATCGTCTGACGCTGCGCCGTCTTTCCCGAAATGCGAGGCGGCCACCGTAATCCGATGAACAATCTCCCCAGGCGGCGCCGACCGGCCGACTGCATCGAGGTTCTGCGACAGGCGCTTCGTCCCGAACTGGGCGCCTGCAGCGTCAAATTCCTCAACCAGGCCATCGGTATAGAGGAGGAGGGTCTCTCCTGGCGCCAAGTGGTGGGTATGCGTCGTGAAGGAGAGACCGGGCAGCACGCCAAGGGCGATGTTCACGTCAGCCGGCAGCGACCGCCACCCCCTCACGTTTTCACGCACCATCGGCGGTAGGTGGCCCGCATTTGCATAGACGAGCGATCCGTCGCGTTTATCGAAGACGGCCACGAGCAGGGTCACAAACATCGCCTGACGGTTGTCGCGTTCGAGATCGTCGTTCACCTTGGCGAGAAGGTCTGCTGGCGTCTCGAGCGTTTCTCCCGCCGCGCGCATCAAGGTGCGCGTGATAGCCATCATCAGCGCCGCCGCTACGCCCTTGTCGGAGACATCTCCGACCAGAAAGCACAGCCTGTCATCGTCGATCGCGAAGACATCGTAGAGATCGCCGCCCACCTCCTTGGCTGGACGCAGGCTCGCCGCAACCGCGACACCGAAACGCTCGCCAAGTGCGTCGAGATCTTGGGGCAGCATCGCCTCCTGGATCGCGCGTGCAGTGGTGAGCGAGCCGGCCAGACGCACGGCCTCACGGTTTGCGCATTCGATGGCGATATTGCGCGTGAGGATGTCGAGCAGTCCTCGGTCAATGGCGTCGATGCTCCGCCGCCCCCGTAAGGCGGCCACGCTGACCGGCAGTGTGGGATCGGGTAGAACAATCACCGCATCCTGGCCGCGATAAACGCTCGACCGCGCGCGCATCGCCTCGGCCAGCAGGTTGGAGGCCTTCCGCCGTTGCCGCGGGTCAGCGCGCTCGGCGAGCACACCGCCTAGCGGTTCAAGACCTCCCTCGGCGTTGCGATAGAGCGCAAGCGGCATCAAATACGGCGCCACTTGACGGAGCCGCTCGACGAGGCCCTCGGCAAAATGCTGCGCGGTGTCGTCTGGGAGAGGTCGGGCGCCCGCCTCGATTAGTTGTTCGAGACCGCGCTGCGCCCGCGCCCGTCTTCGAACGCTGAGAAGGAGTTGCGCGATGTAGAACGCAATTGCCGCCGCAACCACCAAAAAAATCCAGAAGTACTGTTTATAGCGATAGTAGAATGTGTTGGGCTCGCCAATCAATCGAACGCCTTCCGGCAGCGTATCAAACGGTATGTCGAACTGCGTCAACACGCGGAAGTCGAAAATCCATTCGTGGGGCGGTTCGTCGATGATCGCAATGCTTTCAGGCGCACTGCCGTCAAGGAGACGGGACACCATAACACCCAGCTGCGTGCCCAACTGCTCCGTACTGTGAAGGAACCCGCCGACGATCCCGGTGCCGATCATTGCCTCCCAGACGCCGTAGACCGGGACGGACGAGGATTGGGCAATCCGGCTCGCAGCCTCAAGGTCATGAAAATCGCGACCAAGCGCATCTTGGCTGTAAGCCAGCAGCAACACCGCGTCGCCCGATGCCAGCGTGGCAAGATAGCGTTCCAGTTCCTCAATGGCCATCGATGGGGTCGTCACCACGTCGAAGGGCGGGGTTCCCAGCTCCTCGGTCAGTTTCTCGGCTGCAGAAAAGAGGGCGCTGCGAGCCCACACCGCCTCGCCGCTGTCGTCGTCGACAACGACCAGACGCTGAAGATCGGGCAACTGCAGACGCATCAAGCGCAGCGTCTCGCCGATGCGATAGCCACCCAGGACACCGGTAGTGCGCGGGAGGGTCACGGCGTCTTTCCGCTCGAGACCTGGGACCTCGCCAAAAACGATTGGAGCACTTGAGAAAGCGATGTCGCGCATCTGCAGCGCCAGGCGGAACGCGGGCGCGTTGATCGTCACCAGCATATCAACCTGTCGATCACCATACTTCGCGATCAGCTTCTCTCTCAGGGCCTCCGCATGGGTCTCATCGTCGTTTTCATTCAGGTCTAGATGTTCCACGAGCACCCGCACATCGGGACGCCCAACCAAGACGCGGTTCACCCCGTCTATGATCGGTGCGAAGATCTGCTCCTGCGCGCCATGGCTGTCGAGGACCAGCACCGTCCGACGTTCCAGCATTTGCCCTTCGGCGGGCCGTGCGATCTCGACGAAGAGGATGGCGAAGAGCAGCATTACGCAACGACAAGGCGCCGCTAGCCCGCACAACTGGGATCGCTGCGGGTCGCACCAATGGCCGACCGTTCGGAAAAGCAGCGCCTTCAAATCCGGATCTGCTCGAGTGGCTGCACGGTAATCTCCTGCGTCAGATCCTGGTAGGAAAGCACCGGCAGCTCGTAGAGCTCGCCCTCAATCAGCTTGCGCACATAGCGGCGGATATCCATGGCGACGACCAGAACTGGGTTCTGCCGGCTCTGCTTGATGTCGCCGACGGCGTTCTTGACGTTCTTCACAAGCTCTCGCGTCACCCGCGGGTCGAGCGCTAGGTAGCTGCCGGCCGAAGTCTGCCGGATGCCGCCGCGAATAGTCTCCTCAGCGTCCTGCGAAAGGATGTAAGCAGGCAGTAAGTTCTGCCCACTCGAGTACTTATAGCTGATGTAGCGGCGCAGACTGCCACGGATGTACTCGCAAAGGAGGACGGTATCCTTCTCCTTTTGTCCCCACTCGATCAGCGCCTGCAGGATCGTGCGCAGATCGCGGATGGAGATCTCTTCCGAAACCAGTCGTTGCAGAACTTCGGTAATCTTTTGGATAGGCAGGACTCGCTGCACCTCCTTCACCAGCTCCCCGAAACGCTCCTCCATCTGCGTCAGCAGAAAGCGTGTCTCCTGGATGCCGACGAACTCCGAGGCATAGCGCGTGAGCACGAAACTCAGATGGAAGGTGAGCATCTGGTGGATGTCGAGGAACGGAACGCCGGCACGCTCCAAATCGCCGCGCCGCCCGCGATCGACCCAGATAGTCGGCAGGCCGGGTAGGAAGCTGTCGCCCGTCTCATAGGCGATCTCCATGATGTCGAACGAGCTCGATCGCTCGCGGCAGAACACGTGGCCGGGGCGGATGACGCCGGAAGAGATCGGCGTTTCCTGGATCAAAATCTGGTACTGCCCGCCGGTCAGCCGCTCATTGAAGCGAATGTGGATGCCCGGAAAGGGCACGCCGAGATCGAGATAAAGCGCGCGGCGGATTTTGATCAGTTCGTCGTTCAGTAGCTGCGTGTCGATTGCCCGCTCCAGCGAAGCATCGACGTCAATGAGGAGGGGCACCGTAAGGTCGAACTCGTCCTCCTTGCCGGGGCGGCGCCGGCTCGCCTGTGCACTTGCCTCGCCCGCTGGGGCCAGGGCCGGCATACTGCCGGTCGCGCCAGCCTCCGCCTCGCCCCGGGCCATCCGCCCAAGTAGGAAGCCGACCGTCAGGAGGATGACGCCCAGCGTGAAGAAGACCGGCGTCGGGAAACCCGGCACGATGCCGAACAGGAACATCATTGAGCCTGCGATCATCAGCGCCTTGGGCTGGTTCAACAGCTGGCGACTGATGTCCGAGCCCATATCGGTGGACTCTTCCGTGGTCACGCGCGTTACGATTACGCCGGCGGTGATCGAAATCAGCAGGCCTGGGATCTGTGAGACCAGTCCGTCGCCAATGGTCAGGATCGAGTAGGTCTGCACGGCCTCGCCCGCGGTCATCCCGTGCTGCGTCGTGCCAATAGCGATGCCGCCGATGATGTTGACGGCGGTGATGATCAGGCCTGCGACCGCATCTCCCTTCACAAACTTCATCGCGCCGTCCATGGAGCCGAAGAGCTGGCTCTCTTTCTCGACGTTGGAGCGGCGGCGACGGGCTTCGTCGAGGTCGATCACGCCTGCACGCATGTCGCCATCGATCGACATCTGTTTGCCGGGCATGGCGTCCAACGAGAAGCGCGCGGAGACCTCGGACACACGCTCTGCGCCCTTCGTGATCACCATGAACTGCACGATGGTGATGATCAGAAAGATCACGGCGCCAACGATGAAATTGCCCTGCACCACGAAGTTGCCGAAGGCGAAGATGATGTCGCCTGCGTCGGCATTAAGCAGGATCAAGCGCGTGGTCGAGATCGCCAGCGCCAGCCGGAATAGCGTGGTGATCAGCAGCACCGAAGGAAAGGACGAGAAGGCCAGCGGCGAGGGGATATACATCGCCACCATCAGGAGCATCATGCCGCTCATGATGTTGAAGGCGATCAGCGCGTCGATCAGCAGCGTCGGCAACGGGATCACCATCATGAAGATGATGAACACCATCAGGAGGGCCAGCATGATGTCGCTTCGCCCGGTGATGGCTGACAGCCAGTGTTGTGCGCGATCGGTGTTCACGGCACCTGCCTCTCTTCGATGTAAGCGGCCATGGCCCTGCGGGCCTCAAGCGGACGGTCGAGGCCCCAAAGCGCTTGGGCCCGCAACAGCATCAGCGCCACTCGGTCATCATGTGTCGGCTGCAGCGCGAGCGTTGCGTCGGCGAGTTCCAGCGCCGCGTCATGACGCTTCATCAGCATGTGGATAGCAGCGAGCGCACGCATAACCTCCGTGTTTCCAGGACTATGACGCTCTGCGGTCTCCAACAGCGTCACTGCCTCGTCCAGCCGATTGTGGGTCGCGTAGAGATGGGCAAGCACCTGAAGAACCTTCACCTCCTCGTCGTTCAACGTTGCCGCGACAGGCTGGCCGACGGGCAGACCGCTCTCACTACTAGCCATGATCACGCACGGTTGATCGCGCTGAGGTTCTCGCGACACTGCGACACGTTCGTCATATGCTTGTCGAACAACTCCAGGATGGGTCGCGCCAGTGGATCGTTGAGTGCGAGATCCTTCAGCTTTTCATGGATATCCACCATACGGCCGTCGAAAACCGCGGGTTGCAGAATGCCCGGATCAGGGATTGAGGGCTCCGTCAGCTGCAAGAAGGTTTGTTGCGAAGACGGATCGTCGTACAACGCGATCCTCGCTTCGCGAACGCGCGAGCCGACGACCTGAGCCTGACTGCCTGCCGGCATGGTGGGTCGCGCAGCGCCGATGCGCCCTACCGTCTCGATGCCGATGGTCGGATTGAAGGGTTCGATACCGCTCATCCGCGGGCCTCCTCGTGCAGTCGGCTCAGCAAATCGATCGTTGCTTCCATCGCGTGCAGATCGATCTCGCTACTCTCAAGGCGCGTGATGAACACTAGGGCATCACCTCGCGAAGCGACCTGCACATCGCGCGAGTGACGCCTGTGAAAGTGCACGGCATCAAGGGCACGGGTTTGCACGGCGGCCCGATCAGCGCCCACGTCGATGTCCTTCGCGAGATACAGCAAGACGTTCTCCCCGTTCCGCTCGAGATGAAGCCGACCCACACCGTCGATGGAAAGGGCGAGGTGATCGCTGTCGCGCGTCCTCGGCGGCGACAGCTGGAAGCATGCCGCGACGGCGTCAAGCGCTGCGGTCATGGCGCTCATCGGTCGTCATCCTCGTCATCCTCGTCGTCCTCTTCCTCATCCTCCTCCGTTTCCACCGCATCGTCGAGGGCCTGCTGCACAGCGTCGAGGAGTTTGCCGCGGGCCTCGGGCTTCAGGTAGCTCTTCAGCGGGATCAGCCGCACGACTTCGAGGAGATCCGTCAGAAAGTTGATGCGACTTTCGATCTCGGCGAAGCGGATGCGGTCGGCGATGGACGCAATCTCCTGCCCGCTCACCCAAGATGCATCCTGCAGCGGCACAAGGCCCTTTAGCAGCATGAATGGCGTGTACCCCGCGCCACTACCCCGCTGCTGAGCTTGGCGCACCAAAATCCGG